>CADBCX010000261.1 GCA_902793245.1 uncultured Eubacteriales bacterium
CTTTCGCTAAGTTGAGATATTCGACGTTCTTCCTAATTCTCCTTTTGGATTTTTGGTAACCATTTTTTACATCATTCTCTGCGCGACTGAACAGTTACGGAATTTTTTTATCGCGGGCACAAAAAACTGGGAAAAACGAGCCGGGTATGCTATAATGATGACGTCGGTTCTATGGGGAAGCAAACGCGCCGGATGATCCGGGCGGCCATCGGCGGAACCCTGTCTGGGATTTATCATGACTGGAACGGTTGACAATAAAATGACAATGATATATCATTCAAAGGAAAGACGGATAATCTGAGGGAGAAAAACGGCCTGTATTCTCCAGGCTTGACGTTCTGTCATATTGCGATCATTTCTTTAGGAGGCGTCGGCGTGAATTCAGCCATAATTTTGGAAACGCTCTCATTCATATTGGCAGAGAACTACCTGGAAAGCCCTTTCAATATTCTCATGAACCTGGCGGCGTTTGCCGGGATGTGGGGGATATTCCGGAAATGCGGCATTCAGGGCTGGTGGGCGCTGGTGCCCTGCGCCCGGGACGCGAAGCTGGGCGAGGCGGCGGGCATGGAGAAGGAAGGCCGGGTGATCGCCATACTGCGGGGCTTGACCATCCTGCTTAAAATCATAAATCTTTTCGCGCCGATCGACGATCCGGAAGCTGCCGGCAAGCTGTTCGGCTTTACCAGCGTAGCGCAGTCGGCGGTTGGCGTCGCGATTTTCGTGTATCTGGTTCGCGTGTATGTAGGCCTGACCGTGGTATTTGGCCAGAAAAAGCGCTGGCTGGCTCTGTGGATCCTCTTTCGGGCTGTTCCCGCCTGTATATGGGGCTGGATGAAAAATTATCAGCCCCTCTGGACGGTGCAGGATATGCGCGGTGAAGCGGCCAACTACTTTTCCAACAGCAGCGCCGCCGTGCTGGACAACGGCCTGACGGTGAATCTGGAGGAGCGCACCACGATGGAGCTGTTCCAGAAAAAATACCTGCTGCGGGATATTCACATGTATATCCAGCCCGGCCATATGGTGCTGCTGCTGGGCGGCAGCGGCGCGGGAAAAACCACCTATCTGAACGCCGTGAACGGCTATGAGAAGGCCAAAGCCGAGGTGGTGCTCAACGGCAGGAATATGTACAAAAACTATAAAGAAATGCAGTACGACATCGGCTTTGTGCCCCAGCTGGATTTAATGCGCGGGTCGGACAGCGTGTACCGCACTCTTATGGACGCCGCCGAGTTCCGCCTGCCCCAGAACTTCACCAAAGCGGAGCACCAGGCCCGGGTGGATGAGGTGATGGAGATTTTCGGCCTGACGCCTGTGAAGAACAGCCTGGTGTCGAAGCTCTCCGGCGGCCAGCGCAAGCGCCTTTCCATTGCCATGGAGTTTATCTCCAATCCGTCGCTGTTCATCCTGGACGAGCCGGACAGCGGCCTGGACGGAGTGATGGCCCGGGAGCTGTTCGTGCAATTGCGCAGAATCGCCGATCAGGGAAAGATTATCCTTGTTATCACCCACACCCCCGACCGTGTGATCGACCTGTTCGACGACGTAATCGTGCTGGCGAAGGACGCAAACCGCACAGGCCGCCTGGCCTTCTTCGGCCCCATCGAGGAGGCGCGGACATTCTTCGGCAAAGAAAAAATGGAGGAAATCGTCAAGTCCGTCAACCGCAAGGAAGAGGGCGGCGATGGGCGCGCGGACGAATTCATCCTGAAATTCGCGGAGGTGCAGCATGGCTGAGGTCAAAAAAGAAACGAACCGCTCGTTCCACCTGCGGCATAAGGGCCGGGACAGCCAGACGCGCATCTGCCTGGGCAAGCAGTTTCGCTTTTTCATCAACGAGAGCGACTGGAAGGTTCTGCCCATGGCCGCGATTATCGCCGCCATGGTGGGCATGGTGATCCATGAGGATTTCTTCGTCAATATGGAGGGGTGCTTGATCGGCGCGTTCGCCCTGACCAGCATGGCCATCTGGAACGGCTGCTTCAATTCCATTCAGACGGTGTGCCGGGAGCGCCCCATCGTGAAGCGGGAGCACCGCTCCGGGATGCATATTTCTTCCTATATTGCCGCCCACATGATCTATCAGTTCCTTCTCTGCGCGGTTCAGACCGCGCTGACCATGTATATGCTGGCGCTGATGGGCGTACAATTTCCCGAAAAGGGCATCATTACTCCCTGGATGATCGTGGACATCGGCATCACGATGCTGCTCATCACCTACGCTTCGGATATGATGAGCCTGTTCATTTCTTCCGTGACCCACACCACCACAGGAGCCATGACGATCATGCCCTTCGTGCTGATTTTCCAGCTGGTGTTTTCCGGCGGCTTCATGCCGCTGCCGGAATGGAGCAAATCCGTTTGCAGCTTAACCCTGTCCAGCTACGGCGTCAACTGTATTGCCGCCCAGGCGGGCTACAACGAAGCGCCCATGGTCACCGCCTGGAAAACGCTGGACGGCATGAAAGACAAGGAGTTCGGCGGAACCTTCACCCTGGGCCAGATCATGGATTTGCTGGATACCCCCGCCGTGGAAAGCCGCCGCGATACGGAAGTGATCAAGGCTTACACCGTCGGCGAGGCGGCGGACATTCTGAATCAGGCGGCGGAAGCCCTGCGCCGGCGGGAAGCGGAAGACAGCGCGCAGTCCGTGGACATCGGAGAAATCGTGAAGATGCTTCAGATGGAGGACGCCGTGGAGCAGGTTCGCGGCATCCCGCTGAATACGCCGGTTACGCTGGGGGACGTTGCGGACTTTGTGAAAAACAACGAGATCCTGCAGGCGCAGCGGGATCGGGATTTTACCGTGAAAATCAAGGTGAGCGACCTGTTTGACCTGCTCGGCGAAGAAAACATCAAAGACCTGGTGCAGCGCGAAACCGCCGACGCGGCCTGGGTGGCCGATTATGAGCAAACGCCGCAGAACATCGCGAATAACTGGCTTTGCCTCGGCCTGTTCATCCTGGCGTTTTCCGCCCTCTCCATGCTGATGCTGGAGCTGATCGACAAGGATAAACGGTAGACGTTTCGTTCAAACATATGGATTCTTCCTGTTCAGCCCTGCGCCAGCCGCCGCGTCCAAACCGGGCGCGATGCCGGGATGCTTCAGGCGCGTTCCTTCATCTTGCATCGAGATTACGCCACCCGTACCGAATAATGGATATGATCATGGAAATCTCGCTGACGGCCTCGTCAAGGATGCCCGCCCAGGAGCCGACGATCAGGTTGTAAACGATCCACAGCGGAGAATTGACAAGCATCCCGACGACCCTTACCTTGCGGGCGCTGTGGGTATAGCCTGCGACTGTCGCGGCGATATTGGCGGCGACCGGGAGGACGGAAATCCAGCCTGACCAGGTAAACAGCAGAGCGGCCATCTGCATCAGGCAGAGGATCACGCACATTGTTTTTGCGTGGGCAAACCTCCATTTGCTTCCGAGACAGAAGGAG
>CADBCX010000262.1 GCA_902793245.1 uncultured Eubacteriales bacterium
ATGATCCCGATGAACATCATGAAGCACCGGAAGGCAGCCTACATCATCACCGGAAACTGGGCGAAAAAGGCCTGGCAGGAAGCTCAGCGCTACGGAGATGCTGTGGCCGTCGCCTCCTCTGCGGATCAGACGTTCTCCTATATTCCTGACTGCAGCGATCTTCCGATCCCGGAGGATTCTGACTATGTCTACATCTGCCAGAATAATACGATTTATGGAACGACCTATCACAAGCTGCCGAATACAAAGGGACATGTCCTGGTATCAGATGTCTCCTCCTGCTTCCTGAGCGAACCGGTACATGTGGAGGACTATGGTATTATCTACGGCGGGGTGCAGAAGAACATCGGCCCGGCCGGCATGGTCATTTCTATCATCCGCAAGGATCTGATCCCGGAAGAACCGGCAGTGGAAAACACGCCGACCATGCTCCGGTTCAAAACCCATGCGGATGCGCATTCGCTCTATAACACCCCTCCCTGCTGGACGATCTATATCTGCGGTCTGGTGTTCCAGTGGCTGAAGGAAATGGGCGGTCTGTCTGCTATGAAGGAACGCAATGAGAAAAAAGCAAAGCTTCTCTATGATTTTCTGGATCAGTCCAGTCTTTTCCATGGCACGGTAAGACCTCAGGACCGCTCACTCATGAACGTTCCATTTGTCACAGGCAATAAGGAGACGGATGCCGCATTTGTCGCAGAGGCAGAACAGAACGGTCTGGTCAATATCAAGGGCCATCGCAGCGTCGGCGGTATGCGCGCCAGCATCTACAACGCCATGCCCATGGAAGGGGTCAAGGCGCTGGTGGAAACGCTGAAAGCGTTTGAATTGAACAGCTAAGGAGTATATTGCAATGTATAAAATCCAAACCTTGAACAGCATTTCGCCCATTATTCACGAAGTCCTGTCCGCCGGGCAGTACACGGTATCCGCCGAGGAACCCACCCCCGACGCCATCCTGGTGCGCAGCGCCGCCATGCACGACATGGTATTCCCGGATTCCCTGCTGGCGATTGCGAGGGCGGGCGCGGGCGTGAACAACATCCCCATCCAGAAGTGCTCCGAGCAGGGCATCGTCGTCTTCAACACCCCCGGCGCGAACGCCAACGCCGTGGCCGAGCTGGTCATTGCGGGCCTGCTGCTGTCCTCCCGCGACATCGCGGGCGGCATCGCCTGGGTGAAGGAAAGCAAGGATGAACCCGGCCTGGATAAGCTGGTGGAAAAGAAAAAGAGCCAGTTCGTCGGCCCCGAACTCCGCGGCAAGAAGCTGGCCGTTATCGGCCTGGGCGCCATCGGCGCGCTGGTGGCCAACGCCGCATCCCGCGGCATGGGCATGAACGTGGTGGGCTATGACCCCTACATCTCCGTGCAGCACGCCTGGTCGCTGTCCACCTCCATCCACCACGCCGACAGCATGGAAGCGGCGGTGAAGGACGCGGACTACATCACCTTCCATATCCCGCTCATGGATTCCACCCGGGGCACCATCAACAAGGCGTTCATCAACAGCCTGAAAAAGGGCGCGCGCATCATGAACTTCTCCCGCGGCGAGCTGGCAATTCCCGAGGACGTGAAGGAAGCCATCGCCGAAGGGCAGCTGGCCGGATATGTGACCGACTTTGCATGCAATGCGCTGGCGGATACCCCCCATGTGGTGTGCCTGCCCCACCTGGGCGCGTCCACCCCGGAAAGCGAAGAACGCTGCGCCGAAATGGCGGCCAATGAAATCAAGGATTATCTGGAAAAGGGCGTCATCCACAACAGCGTGAACCTGCCCGAAATCACCCTGGGTATCCCCGAAGGCACCCGCATCCTGGCCATCCACAAGAACGTGCCCGGCGTGGTGAGCAACATTTCCAGCCTGATTTCCGGCCGGGGCATCAACATCCAGAACATGCTGAACAAGAGCAAGGGCGACATGGCTGTCTCCGTGCTGGAATTGACCCAGCAGCCCGACGATACCCTGATCGCCGCCCTGGGCAAGCTGAACAACGTTGTTCGCGTGCGCGTCGTCTGATCTGCTCTTGACATCCTGCACGAAAAAGCATATAATTTCCAATATAAAATCCCAAAGCGCCGCAGCGAACTCAGCGGCGCTTTTTCTGAAATTGAGGTCACGGAGGAAGAACGGAGCATGAGTTTACAGGAAACCTTCGGAAGCCTGGTGTTCAACGACGCGGTGATGCGCCAGCGCCTGCCCAAGGAAACGTATAAGGCCCTGCACCGCACCATCGCGGAGGGCAAGAGCCTGAACCTGGAAGTCGCCAGCGTGGTGGCGAACACCATGAAGGACTGGGCCGTGGAAAAAGGAGCGACCCACTATACCCACTGGTTCCAGCCCATGACGGGCATCACCGCCGAAAAGCACGATTCCTTCCTGTCGCCCATCGACGGCGGCGGGGCCATCATGGAATTCAGCGGCAAGGAACTGGTGCGGGGCGAGCCGGACGCTTCCTCTTTCCCCTCCGGCGGTCTGCGGGCCACCTTTGAGGCGAGGGGCTACACCGCCTGGGACCCCACCAGCTACGCCTTTATCAAGGACGGCACCTTGTGCATCCCCACGGCGTTTTGCAGTTACGGCGGCCATGCGCTGGATAAGAAAACGCCTCTGCTCCGTTCCAGCGAAGCGCTCAACCGCCAGGCCAAGCGGGTGCTGCGGCTGCTGGGGCATATCGACGTGAAGAAGGTCACGCCCACGGTGGGTTCCGAGCAGGAATATTTTCTCATCGACCGGGATTTGTACTACCAGCGCAAAGACCTGATTTACACCGGACGGACTTTGTTCGGCGCGCGCCCGCCCAAGGGCCAGGAATTGGACGATCATTATTTCGGCAACCTGAAGCCCCGGGTGCAGGCGTTCATGCAGGAGGTGGATCAGCAGCTTTGGCAGCTGGGCGTGTCCGCCAAGACCGAGCACAACGAGGCCGCGCCCTGCCAGCACGAGCTGGCCCCTGTGTTCACCACGGCGAACCTGGCCACCGACCACAACCAGCTCACCATGGAAATCATGAAGCGGGTGGCCGCGAAGCACGGCTTTGCCTGCCTGCTGCACGAAAAGCCCTTCGCGGGCGTGAACGGCTCCGGCAAGCACAACAATTGGAGCCTGAGCACCGACACCGGGCTGAATCTGCTGGAGCCGGGGGAGACCCCCGCCGAGAACGCCCAGTTCCTTCTGTTCCTGGTGGCGGTGATTAAGGCGGTCGATCTGCACCAGGACCTGCTGCGCATCTCCATCGCCAGCGCGGGCAACGATCACCGCTTAGGCGGCAATGAAGCGCCCCCCGCCATTATCTCTATGTTCCTGGGCGACGAGCTGGAAGCGGTGCTGGACGCCATCGAGCACCACAACGCCTACACCGCCGGGGAAAAGCTGGAAATGAACATCGG
>CADBCX010000263.1 GCA_902793245.1 uncultured Eubacteriales bacterium
CGCTCTATGAAGCCAAGCGCCGGGGCAAGGGCCGATATGTCCTCTATCAGTCGGACATGTCTGAATCAGCGAATAAACAGCCGCGCGCCAAAGAACAGGGAAATGGCGGACAAATACGCCATCAGCACGTGGTACATCTTCCCGCGTGTGTACGCAAAGGATTCGTCGAAATAGAACAGCTGATGATTCCAAAAATTGATCACGATGGGAACGAGGGGAATCAGGCTGGGGACGATAAACATCAGGTGCACCTTTTTGCGCACCATGTCGCCCCGGCGGATCTCCGTTTCCGCATAGCCGCACCAGCAGATCACGCTGTTGCTGAGCAGGAGGAAAAAGAGGGTCTTGAACACAAAGGACAGCTCTTTCGTCCAGGGCGTGGCGATGATGCCGCGGTTGAAAACGGTGCAAAGCAAATCGGCCGTGAAGGTCGCAAAAAAACCGGCGAAGCACCGGATCAGCCACTGATCCGATGCGGAGTGGGATTCGGCCCTGATGCTCCAGTGCAGCAGCAGCCCCACAATAATCACGCAAATCAGGTATATCTCAGCGTATAACATCGCTTCTATCATGGTTGCTGAACGCTCCTTACTGTTAGCTCGGTGTAATTTCAGTCAATGGATGCTCTGATCTAATTTGTAAAAATTGCCAATTTTTATTAACCTATAATCACACAAATTTGTTAATTCTTCATCATTCTTCTTTTTCCTGCCGGATTCAGAAAATAATTTGTTCTGGCGAGGCGTTTATGGATGCTTTCATTCACGAACCAAAAGCCTTCCCCTTGAGGGGAAGGTGTCAGGCGCGGAACCAACCATGCTAAACATGCCGGAAACAATTCGCGCCTGACGGATGAGGTGGAAAACCGGTTTTATTTCAAGGTACTTTCGTTCTGTCCAGCGAGGACACCTCATCCGAGCCGCGCGAATTCTCTATCATACTCTCTCCATCTTTGTTCCGTGCGGCCCACCATCCGTGGGCTGCCGCCCGGCCTACGCTGAAAACAGTCCACCGGACTGTTTTCCGGGCGCTTCGGCCCCCCTCAAGGGGAAGGCCTTTGGGGAATCCCTTCATACGAAAAAAGAAAAAGCCGTGCCCTCCGCACTGTCACTTTTTCTTCAGGCGCCGCGCGGCGGCCCGGAGCAGCCGCCGGATGCCCAGGCAGTAAACTCCCGCGCCGAAAGCCAGCCCCAGCAGAATATACAGCCTGACCTGCCGCTCGCCACCCGCGGCCAGAGCCAGCGCCACCGCGCCGCCCGTCAGCAGGCACCAGAGGGCGTCCAGCAGCGGCGGCCAGAAACGGGGCAGGAACCGCCGCGCCACCGCCAGCAGGTCATACAGCACAGCCGCGCCAAACCCCGCGTATGCCAGCATCAGGAAGGCGCGGGCCTGCCCCGCCGTCTCAAAGAAGATCATTTCTCCCCCCGGCTGAACAGGCTCCTGCGCCGTCCCCGCTGGGCAGAGTATACCACGCCGTCGATTTTTCCTTCCACCGCCAGCTGCCCTTCGTCCAGCATCAGCTTCGTCACATGCAGCCCTTCCCCGGTCAGCGTCACTTCCCCGTTTTCCGTCAGCAGCGACACCTGGTTTTCATCGAATCCCAGCACCTCGTTCACGCCGGTCAGCGACGCCCGCCGCCGGTTGTCCAGCGTCAGCAGATGGGTCTTTCCCCCGTTGGCACGGTTCTGCACATTCTCCTTTTCCATCCTGTTCTCCCCCTTTCAGGAAACAGTATGCCGGTCCGCCCGGCGGTATGACAGAAAAACCGACGCCTGCGATTGACGTTTTTCCGTCCAGCGGATATAATAGACGCGACAAATGAATAGCCGGTGTATCTGCGCAGCGATGCGCGGCGCGCTTCGGAAGGAGCGCGTCATAGGAACACGGATGAAAGTTCCGGGCTATCCCAGTAACCGTGAAGCGGACGAACACGCGAACAGAAGCCACTGCGAAAGCGGGAAGGTGCGCAAGTAGGATGAGGCCAAGCCGGGAGACTTGTTTACACCGTGAATCAATCATTCCCCTGGGGGTGGGATATGCTATTGGGCCGACGGCCATGCCGCGGGCCTGGTTAGCGTTCCTCGGGGAGGGACGCTCTTTCTTTGAGTATCTCTCCCGCTGATTCATTTGATCAAAAAAGAGGAGGGACAGAATATGTCCAAGAAACTCGTTTCCCTGTTCCTGGCGGCGCTGATGCTGATCAGCTGCCTGCCCGCCCTGGCCGAAAGCGCCGGCGTCACCGTGACGGATATGCACGGCCGGGAAATCACCCTGACCGAGCCCGCCACCCGGGTCGTTGCCATGCAGCCTTCGGACTGCGAGATCCTGTGCGCCATCGGCTGCGAAGAAGCCCTGGTGGGCGTGGGCGCGTACTGCGATTACCCCGCTTCCATCATTGGCCTGCCCGTGGTGCAGTCCGGCGCGGAAACCAACGTGGAAGAAATTCTGGCGCTGAATCCCCAGGTTGTTTTCATGAACGACATGGCCCAGAGCGAGGAGCAGGTGAAGCAGCTGGAAGAAAACGGCGTGAAGGTCGTTGTCAGCAAGGCCGCGGACATTGAGGGCGTATACTACGCCATCCGCATGATCGGCCATCTGATGGGCAAGGACGACAGCGCCGAAGCCATCGTCGCCGACATGCAGGCCACCTTTGACGGCATCAAGGCCAAGTCCGCCGACGAAGGCAAGACCGTATACTTTGAGGTATCGCCCCTGCAATGGGGCCTGTGGACTGCCGGCAAGGGTACCTTCATGGACGAGCTGGCCTCCGTCTGCGGTCTGGCCAACGCCTTTGCCGACGTGGACGGCTGGGCCTCCGTCAGTGAAGAACAGGTCATCGCCCGCGACCCGGACTATATCGTGACCATCAGCATGTACTACGGCGAAGGCCCCACCCCCGTGGAGGAGATCCTGGGCCGGGCCGGCTGGCAGGACATGAAAGCCGTGAAGGACGGTCAGGTGTTCAACGCCGACTCCAACGCCCTTTCCCGTCCCGGCCCGCGCCTCAAGGATGCGGCCATTGAGCTGTTCAACTTCATCAATGGCATCGCAGAAGCGGAAGTACCCGCGGCGCAACAACATTATTCTGTTGACAGTCTTGGTATGAAGGGTGAAGAACAAAGCAAGCGGGGGAAAACGCTGGGGCTATGCGCCCCAGACCCCCACCAGGGGGATGATCCCCCTGGACCCGCATCTGGCGAAATAACGCCGTTGGAAGAAACCAACAATCTCCGCTTGCCGCGTTGGAGTTACGAATAGTTTGAGGGCTTCTGGCCCAAGAAAGCCGGGAAAATCCCAGGGGGAAAGTTCACTTTCCCCTGGGGATTATTCCCAGGCTTTCCCCGGATGCAAAGCA
>CADBCX010000264.1 GCA_902793245.1 uncultured Eubacteriales bacterium
TCTTCCATCCTGATCGCTGTGAGCGTGGCCATCGAGACGGTGCGCCAGGTGGAGAGCCAGCTGGTGATGAGAAACTACAAAGGCTTCCTGGGTTAATCGAAAGAAGAACTCACGGAACACGCGGAATGCACCCCTGGCGGGAGCGAAGGTTTCCCACAGGGGTGGCATTCCACGTTCTATGTATAGGAAATATTTATTGTATTTGTTCACAAGAATGAATACAATATATGGGGTTGACTGATTTCTGGATTCAAAGAGCAGGCAATACCCGACGTACTCAACGGCTTTCTCGGAAGGGGACGAACCGCCGATGACCGCCAGTGGCGGGAATTTCATCGGCGGTGAGATCATCCGAAACAAGCAATCTCCGCAGTGCGGAGTTGCGCCGATTGAGGATGCGGAAAAGGGGAAACCGCTCTTAGCCAGGCGGCGTTGACGCCTGGCGCGACTTCAGCAAACAATGAGGAAACCAACAGCACGGGCAAGCGCCGAAGGCGTCGCAGGCCGTGCGAAGCAATACCAAAGAGTGGTTTCCCCCAGAGAAAAAAACAAACAGGAGGTGCTGGTATGAACCTGATTTTCCTGGGCCCTCCCGGTGCGGGGAAAGGTACCATGGCGCAGCTGCTGATGAACGAAGTGGGCATCCCCCAGATTTCCACCGGCGATATGCTCCGCCAGGCGATGAAAGCGGGCACGGAAATGGGCCTGAGCGCCAAGCGGTATATCGAAGCGGGCGAGCTGGTGCCCGATGAAGTGGTCATCGGCATCGTGAAGGATCGCCTCCAGGCGGATGACTGCAAGAACGGCTACATCCTGGACGGGTTCCCCCGGACGGTTCCCCAGGCGGAAGCGCTGGCGCAGTTCGCCAAGATCGACGTGGCGCTGAATATCGCCCTGGACGATGAAGTGATCATCAACCGGCTGGGCGGACGGCGCGTGTGCCTCAAGTGCGGCGCGACGTACCACACCAGCACCCTGAACGGCAGCGACACCTGCGCGGCGTGCGGCGAAAAGCTGGTGCAGCGCAAGGACGACGCTCCCGAAACGGTGAAGAACCGCCTGGCGGTGTATGCCGCGCAGACTGCGCCTCTCATCGACTACTATGAGAAAAAGGGCCTGCTCAAGACCGTGCAGTGCGCGCCTAAGGCCACCGTTGCGGAAAACTACGCCAAAGTGCGTGAAACGCTGGGGATCAAATGATCAGCATCAAAAATCCCATTCAGCTGGCTAAGATGCGCAGCGCCGGCCACCTGCTTTATGATGTGCTGTGTGCGACCCGGGAGATCATTCACCCGGGGATGACCACCATGGACATCAACGCCTTCGTGGATGAAAAAATCCGCAAGGGCGGCGGCATTCCCACGGAGCTGGGCTACTGCGGGTATCCCGCCTCTATCTGCGCTTCCATCGACGACGAGGTGGTGCACGGCATCCCCTCCAAAAACGTGGAGCTCAAAGAGGGCAGCATCATTTCCATCGACGTGACCCTGGCGCTGGACGGCTGGCAGGCTGACAGCTGCTTCACCGCGCCGGTGGGCAAGATCAGCGAGGAAAAACAGCGGCTGATCCAGGTCACGGAGGAATGCTTCTGGCTGGGCGCCCGGCAAGCGGTGAACGGCAACCGTATCGGCGATATCAGCGCCGCGGTGCAGACCCACGCGGAAGCCCACGGCTACGGCGTGGTGCGCGACCTGACGGGCCACGGCATCGGCAAGGAAATGCACGAGGACCCGGCGGTGCCGAACTTCGGCGCGGCGGGCCATGGCTCCAGGATCCGTCCCGGGATGACCTTCTGCGTGGAACCCATGATCGCCATGGGCCGCTGGCAGGTGCATCAGCTCAGCGACGGCTGGACCGTCGTGACCAACGACCACAAGCCCGCCGCCCATTATGAGCATACTTTGGCCATCACGCCCAAGGGCTTGCCTGAATTATTGACCCTTCCGGGGTTCGTCTGGGAGGAAAATCATCCGTGAAACCACCAATTTTGCCCGGATACGCAGTTTTTTCAAAAAAAGGGCGTGACAAAAGCAGGTACTTTGTGGTATTATATACGTTGGACGCCGAATTTGTGATGATGGCTGACGGGGACACCCGGAAGCTCAATCACATGAAGAAAAAACGGCGGAAGCACCTGGCCGCCTGTCCCCATGAATTTCCCGAACTTCTGATGCTGCAGGAGAAAGGGCAGCTTAAGGACAGCGACATCCGCAAGGCGCTTCGCTCCATCCAGCAAAATGCCCAAGGCGAACAACAATCGCCGAACGAGAACAGGGAGGGTTAATCCGCTTGTCCAAGGACGATGTCATCGAAATGGAAGGCAAGGTCATTGAGGCGCTGCCCAATGCCATGTTCCAGGTTGAACTGCCGAACGGCCACCGCATCATGGCCCACATTTCCGGCAAGATGCGCATGAACTTCATCCGCATTTACCCGGGGGATAAGGTCACGATCGAGCTCTCCCCCTACGACTTGACCCGCGGCCGCATTACGTGGCGCAGCAAGAACTGATTCTGAACCAAGGAGGTACACGCACATGAAAGTCCGTCCTTCTGTGAAGCCCATCTGTGAAAAGTGCAAGATCATCAAGCGCAAAGGCCGCGTGATGGTAATCTGCGAAAACCCCAAGCATAAGCAGCGCCAGGGCTAACCCACCCTCGCGTTCTTCGGGAGCGCCGTCCCGGACGCCCGTGAACAGCGGACGCCGGGGACGGCGTTCCCAGCGCGAATCCGTCAGGATTCGCAGCAACGGAATCCCATTCCTAAAAGCAGACACGCCTGTGTGGGCGGCTGCCCCGATGGTAATTGAACATCGGGGACCATGCGGCTGTCACATAAATTCCGCCTGGGTTGCGGGCGGAGCGCAAACGCGGCCCCAAGCCTGACAGGACAAGTTATCTACGCCTTGTCTTTTAATAGGAAGAAACCGGGCTGCAACCCCAACCTTTCCCACAGAAACATTTGGAGGTGTAACCAACACATGGCACGTATTGCGGGTGTTGACCTGCCCCGAGAAAAGCGCGTCGAGGTTGGCCTGACTTACATCTACGGCATCGGCCCTGCTGTAAGCAAGCAGATCCTTGAAGTGACCGAAGTGAATCCCGACACCCGGGTGAAGGACCTGAGTGAATCGGACGTGAGCAAGCTGCGCGAATACATCGAACATCACCTGAAGGTGGAAGGCGATCTGCGCCGCGAAGTCTCCCTGAATATCAAGCGTCTGGTGGAAATCGGCTGCTACCGCGGCGTCCGCCATCGCCGCAATCTGCCCGTCCGCGGCCAGAACACCAAGCAGAACGCCCGTACCCGCAAGGGCCCGAAGCGCACTGTCGGCGGCAAGAAAAAGTCTTAAC
>CADBCX010000265.1 GCA_902793245.1 uncultured Eubacteriales bacterium
ACAGTTCATAGGATCGGGTCGCCGTCTCGTTTATCAGCCAGCCGCTCAGCTGTGCGTTCATTTCCAGTAATTGCTTAACCTTACTCATCCCAGCTTCACCCTCACTTTCAGGTTGGGCCCGCCGTCGGACACCCGCACCCATTCCTTGTAGCCCTTGCCGCACATACCCGCGCCGATGACCTTGAAATTGTCCGATACCATGGAAATGGACTTGAGCAAATCGGGCACGGAACCGCTCATCACCACCGGCGACACGTAATTCTCCGTCAGCTTGCCGTCCACGATCTCGATGCCGTATTCGGCGGTGCACTGAATCTGCCAGTTCTTGGGGTCTTCCATGCCGTTGTTGGTCTGGAAGAGCATGTAACCATGCTTAATGGAAGCAATCATGTCTTCGAGTTTATCCTTGCCCGGCTCGAAGAAGGTGTTGGTCATGCGGGCGTAAGCCTTGCGCTTGTAGGAATCCCGGCGTCCGTTGCCTGTGGGCTCGGTGCCCAGCTGGGCTGCGGAAGCCAGGTCGGACAGACCGGCGGCCAGGATGCCGTCCTTGATGATCTGGGTGTCGTGGGCCGGCACGCCGTCGTCGTCGAAGAAGTAGGAGGCGACGGAATGGGTGGCCGCCGCGCCGTCGTGCATGTTGGTGATGGGCGAAGCCACGTACTGGCCCATGCAGTGCTTGGCCATGGCCCGGTCCTTCACGAACTGATCCATCTCCACCCCGTGCCCGAAGGCTTCGTGGGCGATGAGGCCGGAAATGGAAGGATCGGTAATCACGTCGTACACGCCGGGCTCAATCGGCTTTGCTTTTGCGAGATGCCTTGCCAGGTCGATCAGCTGATCCATGCCGCCGTTTAAAATGTCAATGATCTCCTTCATGCTGGCGGCGCCGTCGCCAAATCGCGCCTGGGCGATTTTTTCCCCGTTGTAGATGGCGAGCAGCATGCCGTTCACCCAGCCGTAATACTGGGACAGTTCCCGATTCCGGGTGATAAACAGCTTGGACACTTCGTGGGGACGAATGATCGCAATCGCGTTCAGCACTTTTTCATCCTTTGCCAGCAAAGCGTCTGAAAGCTTTTTACAGGTTTCAAGAAGCAACTCGTCGTCATAATCAGCGAAGTCGTTTTCCCGGCTGAAATCCTGTTTCAGGCATGCGTCCGCGGGAATCGACGTTTTGATCATCCTGTCCGTCAGGGCGCTGTCCACAGCGGTTTCCCGAAGAATCCTGGCGGCAAGCTCCCGCTTATCGCCGGATACGTCATCCAATGAATACTCCACGAAGGAACGCCCGTTGTGCATCTTCAGCACAAACCCGCATTCCCCCTGAGCCTCCTGCACCGTGGACATTTTTCTGTCCGCACGGATCGCTTCAGCGCGAACATCCGTCCCCAGGATGCTGACGTACTGAAAATGTTCGCTCAGCGCATCAACCAGTTCGCGGCAGTCCTGGCGCTTGCCGTCCAGATAAGTCGAAAATGGCATGAGTCATCCTCCTTATGATGATGTGGAAACCAAGAAGCCCTTTGACGCCGAAGCTATGACGCCAAAGGGCAAAACGTCAATTGAAGGTGATGTACTTTTCCCGGGGCCTTGCGGCAGGCTCGGCGCTCACTTCGGAGAAAGTGAGGATGGCGCGTCCGTCTCCCCCGGTCATTTTGTGGCATTTGGCGGTCAGACGGTAGAAGTGGCGGTTGGTGGGCTTCAAAGGGCCCTGGGTCACCCAGCCCATCTGCTGGATGTCGTTAGCGCAGCAGGTCATGGCGAGGCGGCCAAAGTAATAGTATCCTGCGGGAATGGAGCTGTCCGGGAAGGGCTGGCCCACGAAGCGCACGGTTTTGCCGTCGTAGCGCTCGGGATGATCCAGGGAGTCGATGTAGAAAATGCCCAGCTGGTCGTCGGCGACGTCGATGATCTCCGCCTTCATGTCGTAGGGCAAATCCTCGTCCGCGATGCCGTCCTCGGAGGAGCCGTCCTTGTTTTCAAACAGGATGTTCGTGTTGGGGTTCAGCGCCCGGATGGCCCGCCGCCACTGGGATTTGGGCATGTCCTCGGTGCAGCGGTTGAACAGCACCAGGTCGGCTTCCTTCATGGGGTCGGTCAGGATGGTGCGCACGTTCGCCATATAGTTGTCAAACGTGGTGGCGTCCACCGTGGTGATCACCTGCACCACCCGCCACAGGGCAGGCATTTCCACCTTACCCATGTAGTCGATGGTCCACATGTTGTTGTATTCGATGATGACCCGCTCGGGCTGCACCTGGGCGTCGATGCGGCGCAGGCTTTCTTCCGTCCACTGGTCCCTGTCGTCCATAGTGACCAGAGTACAGTTGTTTTCCTTGAGGAGCTTCTCGTCGTATTCCTCGATGCCCTCCTCACAGCTGATGATGAGCGTCTTTTCGCCCCGGGAAAAGCCCTTGTCCTCCAGCATGGAGTGGATGAGGGTGGTTTTTCCGCTTTCGATGAAGCCGGTCACGACGTAGACCCCGGCGATTTTCTGTGTCGTTTTCATACGCTTTCCTTAAAAGATAGATTGTCAGCATCTCATGAATCCACAGCATCCGATGGCTGAGAATTCAGAAAACCCGAGCGATTTGTAAAATGCGACTGTCTTTTCTGTGCAATCCGCTGTCAGCTCGATTTGGCGGACATGCCGATACTGATCGAGCACTGCCCGCATCAGGGCAGTACCGACCCCTTGCCGCTGCCAAGCCGGAAACACGAGAAGATCCTGAATGAATACAATGGTACAGCCGTCGCCGACTGCCCGGATCACGCCGAGCAGTTCATCATTTTCATATGCTGCCAATACCAGCAACGAATTCTTGTACCCTTGTTTCAGCAGCAGGGGGTTTTCGGTATACGCCGTCCAGCCGACTTCCGAATAAAGGCGCAGGATTTCTTCTTCCCTGTATTCGGTATATTCTCTGATGATCATATTCCGTCCGCGAGCTTGCCCGTTCCATTAAATCTGGAACAGCGCTTTCAAGGCTTTCCCGTCAATGTGGGTGCCGATGACTACCAGGCGGCCTGCGTAGTCCGGAGCGCTGGGACGAATCTGCAATTCACCGGGCACATAGTCGAACTGGAACCATTCGCCCTCGGGCTTTTGCAGGATGCCCTTGGCCCGGAGGATCAGGCCGTATTCTTCCTGGTCGGAGAGGGCGTCCGTCATGCTGCGGATCTCGTCCTCGGTGAAGCGGCGGGCTGTTTCCACGCCCACGTTCTCGAACACTTCGTCCGCGTCGTGCTCACCGGGATGATGGTGGTGGTGATGATGATGCTCATGTTCGTGATGGTGTTCATGCTCGTCCTCATCATGGTGGTGGTGCTCATGCTCATCCT
>CADBCX010000266.1 GCA_902793245.1 uncultured Eubacteriales bacterium
GCCGTTGCTCCAGGCTTCGTAGCGTTTGTTTTCGCCGATGTAATCCTTGGCGTATTCCACTACCCGGTTCACCGTGATCACGCCTTCGGTGACCAGGTCCACGCCCTCAAGATAGGCAATGGGCGGAATGTCATCGGTAAAATCCAGGGATGCGCGCAGCGGCTTGTCCAGCCATTTGGCGGCAATGGAGGAGGTGGTGCCTCCGCAGATGATGTGCTTGCCTTCCTTGGCGAAGAACAGGCTCATCATGCGGTTGCCGTCGTCCCGGTTGCTGGGCGGGCCGAAGAGCATGTTCATGGGCACGCGCTTGCGGATGCGCACCACACAGGAAGTGGCATCATCGCCGGGCATGCCGCCGTACAGCCTGTAGCACTCGTCAACAAGCATGGTGGACAGGGTCTTGGCCGTATATCCGCACAGGTTCATGGCTTCCATGTAGGTGATGATGTCTTCACGCTTCCAGCCGAAATTGTACGCGGTGCCGATACCGGCATGGGGGCAGCCATCGCTCATGGCGATGAATACGTCATCCTCCTGGAGCCGGATCAGGGAGCGGAAAATCTGCTTGCCGCCAATGGTGACCTCCGTGCGGGGATATTCCCAGTTCTCACCGTTACGCAGCACAATCACCTGGGGATTGTCGTACTGGATCAGTTCCGCTGTCTGGTTGCGGATCAGGCGGATGATGGTGAAGGTGGAATAGGCCACGCCGCGCATGGAATCCACCGGCAGGGTGGCGGCGATGGTTTCCACGCACTCCTCGATGGACAGCCCTGCGGCCAGCATGGTGGAAATGATCTTGCTGGTGAGGGTGGACAGGATGCTGGCTTTTACGCCGCTGCCCAGGCCGTCGGCCAGCACGATCACCGTGGAGCCATCCTCCTGCTCCACCACCTCCACATGGTCGCCGCAAAGCTGCTCGCCCACGTGGTTGACGCTTTTATAGCCGATATCACAAGTCAAATCATTCATTGGTAATGGACTCCTTCAGCTTGGACAAGGCGATCTTGGTTTCCGCGGCGGTTTCGCCAAGCAGGCTGGCGATCTCCTGCACGATGCGCATCTGCTTGTCCACCACCTTGTCGGCCACTTCCACGGTCTGGCGGCTGATCTCCTCCCGCTGGCGGCGGGCTTCCTCCTCGTCGCTCACGTCGCGCATGATGCACAGCAGCATGCGGCCGTCCTCGGCGGGCACGATGGTCTGCTGGATGGTGCAGCCGTATTCGGCCAGGTAGGAACGCTGATGGAAAATGCCGCGGCCCGTGTTTTTCACCTTCAGGAAAGGCGCGGGGTCCAGGATGCGGATCACCTGGTCGCCCAGCACGGCGTTTTCAGACCGCAGGTTGAGGATCTTGAGGGCGGCGGGGTTGATCTGCTGTACCTCCAATTGGTCGTTCAGCATGATGATGCCGTTGGGGCTGTTGCGGGCGATGGTGTCGTTGACGTTTTCGGCCTTTTCCATCAGGTACGGCAGGCACATGGAAATTTCGGCCTTGCCCTGGTAAATGGCGATGGCCTTTTCCCGGCAGGTGTCATAGCCGCAGGAGCCGCAGTTCAGCTCCTGGCTGGGCTTGAACTTGCCCATTTCCCGCAGGATGTCCCGAATCTCGGCTTCGCTGGGCATCATGGCCCGCTGGTCGATGGGTTCGAAGCGCTTGCGCAGCTGCCGGATCTCCGGCTGCTCGATCTCAAAATCCTTGTCGCCGGCATATTGGGCCACGGCCAGATAGTCCTTGAGCGGGCTGTGGCCGTATTTTTCCATCACCGGGCCGCCCGCGCAGCTGCCCACGCAGGCGCTCATTTCGATGAAGCAATGGTGAATTTTGCCCTGATCGATTTCTTTTAGGGCCGCAATGCAGTTTTCAACCCCGTCCAACGCCAGGTAGCTGAAATTTGGCGCGTCCATGGCCATGGTTTTCAAAATGCCTCCGGTGGTGGGGAAAAAGCGCGCCCGGCTGTGTTCGTCAGGCTGCTGCCGGCGTTGGATCTCGATGCCTTCCTTTTTCAGCCAGTTGGTCAGTTCCTCGTAGGTCAGCACCGCGTCCACAATGCCCTCGTAGTACTCGGCCTCGTCCTTCTTGGCCACGCAGGGACCGATGAACACCGTCTTGGCATTGGGGATGCGCCGCTTGATGTCCTCGCAGTGGGCCTGCATGGGCGACAGCACATCCGCAAGGTACGGCAGCACCCGGGGAAAATACTTCTGGATCAGCAGGTTGATGGAATGGCAGCAGGAGGAGATGACCACGTCGCGGTCCTCTTCCTTGAGGATGCGGTCGTATTCCCGCTTGACCAGGGTGGCCCCCAAGGCGGTTTCCTCCACATCGTAAAAGCCCAGCTTTTTCAGCGCTTCCCGCATAGCCTCGATGCCCACGCCCTCATAATTGGCTACGAAGGACGGGGCCAGGGACACCACCACCGGATCGCCGCTCTGGATGAGCACCTTGGCCTTTTCGGTTTCGTCCACGATCTCCTTGGCGTTTTGCGGGCAGACCACGAAGCAATGGCCGCACAGGATGCATTCGTTGCCGATGATGTGGGCCTGGTTGCCGGAAAAGCGGATGGATTTTACCGGGCAATGGCGAATGCACTTGTAGCAGTTTTTGCAGTTGGATTTTTTCAGCGTCAAACAGTTCGGCATGGCTTACACCTTTGCTTTTATTTCTTTTTCAAAGAAGGAAGGAACGGTTTCCGGAGATACGGAGAAGAATTCCCCGTCCACCGTGACGCACACGCCCTGCTGGCATTTGCCCATACAGAAGGTGCCGCCCAGTTCGATCTTGTCGCTCAGGTTTTCTTTGGCGATCAGGTCCTGCAATTGCTCCACCACGGGCCGGGAACCCTTGATATGGCAGGAAGAACCGATACAAACTGTAACTTTCATTGTCAAATCTCCTTTTTATTGATTTTCAAAGAGAAGGGGAGCCGCTTCTCTCTTGCTCCCCTTCCCATTCAAAGCCAAGCATGCGGAAGAAAACAGACTTAATGATATTCCACCACGCTGGCCCAGGAGAGCAGGAATTCCCGTTCCTTTTCATTGCCCTTCACCGATTGGCTGGCTGCCACGATGGGCATCCATTTCTGCACATACTGCATGTCTGTGCCGCTCTTTTCGCAGAACAGGTTCAGGTATTCCTTGGCCCCTTCGATATCGCCGTTCAGCCAGAACAAAAGATAGGTACGCGCTGCGTCGGCGGAGGCGTTGCCCTGGGTCACATGGCTCCAGTCGATCACGTAGGGCGTGCCGTCCTGGCTGATAATCACGTTGGAGGGCCAGAAATCGCCGTGGCACACCTTGCTGTGGGTCGGCATCCCCTCCAG
>CADBCX010000267.1 GCA_902793245.1 uncultured Eubacteriales bacterium
CAATACACCGGGAATATGAAAAAGATCCTTGTCCTGGTAGCCGCCCTGCTTCCGATACTGGCCGCTGCCGCCCCCAAATCGTTCACCCTCAACTCGCCCAACGGGCGCATCGTCGCCACCATCGAACGGGGCAAAACCATCACGTACAGCCTTGCCTTTGACGGCAAGCCCGTGCTGGACCCCAGTGCCGTTGCAATGGACCTGAAGGAGGCCGACGATTTCAACGGCAAAGCCAAGTTCCAGAAGGCCATCACGGCAAGCGAGGACGAGCTGCTCCCGACGGTGGCCTACAAGCGGGCCGTGGTGCGCAACCACTATAACGCCCTCACGCTCCGGTACAAAACCTTCGACCTGGAACTCCGCGCCTACGACACGGGCCTGGCTTATCGTTTCGTCTCCCGGCTGGACAAACCGGTAACGGTAGAAGACGAACGAGCCGAATTTGCGTTTGCGGACGATGTCAAAACCTCCGTTTCCTACGTACGGGAGAGCACTCCGGAGGATAATCAGTGGTTCAACTCATTCGAAAGCCGGTATGCCGAGCATCCGGTATCGGCCTGGCACAAAAATCGCCTCGCCTTCCTGCCAGTGGCTTTCCAGACGGCCTCGGGGGCGCGGGTCTGCATCACGGAGAGCGATCTGCTGAACTATCCCGGCATGTACCTGGGAGCCGATGACGGAACCGCTCTCAAAGGGGTCTGGGCCCCGTATCCCAAAGAAGAGGTGCAGGGGGGACACAACCAATTGCAGGGGATTGTCAAAAGCCGCGAGGATTTCATAGCCAAGGTAGGTGCCAACGAAGCTTTCCCGTGGCGCATTGTGGCGGTTGTTCCGGAAGATAAGGACCTGTTAGACAACGACTTGGTCTTCTGTCTGAGCCGCCCGGCCGCCCAGGAAGACTGGAGCTGGGTCAAACCCGGCAAGGTTGCCTGGGACTGGTGGAACGCCTGGAACATCTACGGCGTAGATTTCGAAGCCGGCATCAATACGGCTACCTATCAATATTATATTGACTTCGCGGCCTCGCAGGGCATCGAATACGTCATCATGGACGAAGGCTGGGCGGTGAAAAAGAAGGCCGACCTCTTCCAGATCGTGCCCGCAATCGACATGAAAGCCATTGTGGATTACGCCAATTCCAAGGGAGTGGGCATCATCCTCTGGGCGGGTTATTGGGCCGTGAACCGGGACATCGAAGGCATCTTCAAGCATTACGCCGAAATGGGCGTGAAGGGCTTTAAGGTGGATTTCATGGACCGCGACGACCAGCAGATGGTCCAGTTCTATACGAAAGTGGCCCAGACGGCGGCCAAATACCACCTTATCATCGACTTCCACGGTGCCTTCAAGCCCTGCGGCCTTCTGCGGCCTTATCCCAACGTGCTCAACCACGAAGGCGTCGATGGTCTGGAGCAGATGAAGTGGGCGCCCAACGAGGTGGATCAAGTCACCTACGACGTGCAGATTCCCTACATCCGCATGTTCGCCGGTCCGATGGATTACACCCAGGGGGCGATGCGCAACGCCACCCGGAAGAACTACTTCCCGGTGAATTCCGAGCCGATGAGCCAGGGCACCCGCTGCCGTCAGCTGGCGGAATATGTCATTTTCGAGGCCCCTTTCACCATGCTGTGCGACTCGCCGTCCAACTATCTCGCCGAGCCGGAATGCACGCGCTTCATCGCCGGCGTTCCCACCGTTTGGGACGAGACCATCGCCCTGGACGGGACGATGGGGGAGAGTGTCGTCATCGCCCGCCGGAAGGGGAGAGAATGGTATATCGGCGCCATGACCAACTGGACGGCGCGTGACGTAGAAATCGACCTGGGCTTCCTGCCCGCGGGAAAATATCGCCTGGAACTGTATCGCGACGGCGTGAACGCCCACCGGGCGGCCCGCGACTACAAACGCGAAGAGCGTCCGCTAACGATTTCGGCAGGGGAGAGCACCCTCAAGGTCCACCTGGCCCCCGGCGGCGGTTGCGTAGCGAAACTTACAGCAGCAGGTTGGTGACGAAAATGATCCCGATTACCACGGGAGCCACCCATTTGATCATGAAATAGATGATGCCGAACAGGCGTCCGTTCACCGGCAGGGAACCCCCGTTGGTGAGTTCGTCGCGCACGCGCATCTTGTCCATTTTCCAACCCACGAAGAGCGTGAACAACAGGCCTCCGAAGGTCATCAGGAAGTTGGACGTGAGCTTGTCACAGAAGCTGAAGAGCGTTTCTCCGAAGAGCGTGAACCCGCTCAAAGGGCCGAAGGACAGGGAGCACAGGGCGCCCAGGGTCCACGCAAAGGCGAAAAGGCCGAGGGTGGCCGTCCGGCGGCTGATTCCCTTTTCCTCCACCAGATAGGCCACGCCCACCTCGAACATGGAGATGGCCGAGCTGAGGGCCGCCACCAGAATGGTAATGAAGAAGAGGATGGCCACGCCGGAGGAAAGCCAGGGCGAAGAAAGGCCCATTTTGGCAAAGATGTAAGGCAGGGTCTCAAATACCAGTCCCGGTCCGGCAGCCGGTTCGATACCCGCCGCAAAAACCGCCGGCATCACGGCAAAGCCCGCCAGCAGGGCGAAAACCAGGTCGAAAGCGGCCGTTCCCGCACCGGAAACCAGCAGGTTCTCGTCTTTGTGGATATAAGAGGCGTAGGTGAGGATGGTGCCCACGCCCAGCGACAGCGAGAAAAAGCTCTGCCCCATGGCCGCCGCCACCGCCGAAGCCGTCAGTTTGGAAAAATCGGGCTTCACCAGGTAACGGACTCCCTCGGCCGCGCCCGGAAGCGACAGGGAATAGATCATGATCAGGACAATGAGCACGAACAGCACGGGCATGGTGAGCTTGCTGAATTTTTCGATGCCACTTTTCACGCCGCCCAGGATGACCGCGGCGCACAGGGCCAGAAAGACCGTATGGCACACCAGCGGACCCCAGGTAGAGGAGATAAACCCGCCGAAGCCCGCTGCGGCCTCCGGGGTCCGGAACTGCAGGGCAAGCGATTTCAGCAGATACTCCACCGACCAGCCGCCCACCACGCTATAGTAGGACAGGATGATGACGGGGGAGAGGATGGTCAGCAGGCCCAGCCAGCGCCAGGGGGTACCGGGAGCCAGCTGCCGCATGGCTCCAAAGGTATTGGCGTGCGTGGACCGACCGATAATGGACTCGGAAAAGAAGATGGGCAGCGACAGCAGGAAAGAGGACAGGATGTACACCAAAATAAATGCTGCGCCGCCGTTTTCGCCCACCATGTAGGGGAAACGCCAGATGTTGCCCAGGCCGATGGCGCTGCCCGCCATGGCCATAATGACGGCAAAACG
>CADBCX010000268.1 GCA_902793245.1 uncultured Eubacteriales bacterium
CCATCCCTTCCCGCCACCACCCTCGCTTTCGGCTGCTACATGGGGATGTTCGCCGGCTGTTCTTCGCTGGTGAATGCACCCTCCCTTCCCGCCACCTCCCTTGCAGAGTGGTGTTACGGCAACATGTTCGACAGCTGCTCCTCGATAGTGGCCGCCCCGGACCTTCCGGCCGCCACCCTGAAAAACGGCTGCTACAGCTACATGTTCCGCGACTGCACTTCGCTGCGGACGGTAAGGTGCATGGCCACCAACCCCGTCCTGAGCGACTACGGGGTGGAACCAGCGATAGAAGGCAACGTGGACGACTGGCTGAAGAACACCGCCGCCTCCGGCACCTTCAGCAAGAAAAGCGGCGTCACCTGGCCCGCCGGCAGCATTCCTTCCGGCTGGAGCGTAACGAATCTCTGATCCCCGGGCGTTTCCAATCCATTTCCCGCTCCGGAACACCCGCGAGGGCCTGCAAACACACGCAGGCCCTCGCTTCGCTTTCTATCGGCAGTCTGTGCACAAAAGGGGGGCACGGGGGGCCGATTTTGCACAGATGACACAAAGTTTTGCGCAGGTGACATAAACATCGGCGCTTTTTGTTTCATCTTTGCAGCAGGAAAACCAATCAAAACAAAAATGGATATGAAAAAGATTTTTGCGCTTGCACTCGCGGCCCTTGCCGCCCTGGTGTCCTGCCAGAAAGAGAGTAATTCCCCCGAACCTCAACCCCAAGCTCAGCCGAAGATTGTTTTTGAACTTACGGCCAACTACTCCGGCGACGCCCCGGCCACCAAGGCCATCAAGACCGGCTGGGAGGCGGGCGATGTAATCTTTGTCTTCTTCGAAGGCGTGGAGGCGCCCAAGCACCTGCAGATGCGTTACGACGGTACCGCCTGGACTACCGTGGAGATGAACGGGGATACGGAAGGCGCCATCGGCCTTTCCAATGGCAATGAAGGTCTGATGCGGGCCCTGTATCTCCCCTTCGGAAGCGACAGTAAGATATCCAGCGGCGGATCTTCCGAACCACGCTTTTTTATTGATAATGACAATTACTACGCAAAATGTTCCTATTGGCTTACAGGTACACTCCACTATGTGGTGACCAATAATAAAGTATCCGGAGCGTTTAATATGACCATTCCGGAAGGGTTTGTCCAGTTTTATGTCAAGGATCCGGATGCCGCTACAAAATTGGCTGGAAATGATGAATACACGCTCTCCTGCCCGGCAGTGACGCCTTGCGGCATCAATGCAATTAGTGCTACAGGGCTGGCGATTGAACGAGATTACATGACGGGTGACCCCGCCTATGCCGGCTATGAAATGAGTGCCAATGCTTATAAAGGCGGCTTTCTCTTTTCCGGCTGCCTGGTTGGTGAAGAAGACTACCAGAACACATACGGAAACAGATACTACCTTCGCAGAACCTTTTGGGAATACCATGGAACGATGAAGCCGGTAGAAACAAAAGACTTGTACGTCAATCCCCTAAACCCGCTTGTCAGCCACGACGCCGTTCTCCTGCCCTCAAACGACAGCCCGCGCTGGATGCCGGTTCGCGGCAGCAACAGCGCCGTGGAACTTTCCGGCGCATCCGGCTCCCTGGGCGCTTGGAAAATCAAAAATTACGGCGACTATGTGCCCGCGGGGAGCGAATACCTGGCCACGTTCAATTTCCAAACGGCAAACGCCCTTGGTGAGAAGATTCCGTCCAGGGCCGAATGGTTGGCTCTCATAAACGGACTCACCTGGACGCCCATCGTCGTGGACCGCGGGATTAAGGGCATGCTGGGCGTGGACAAGGATGGAAAGTACATCTTACTGCAGAATGGATGTTACTGGACATCCACCCTTAAAGACGACACAACTGCATTTTGCGTCCAGGTGGAGTCCGGCGACCCCGTAGACAAGCTGGCGATTATCTTCGCCGAACCCACGGAAGCACTCGCCGTCCGTGCCATGGCCGGTCCCACAGATCCCATCCTGAATACCTTCAATCCCGAAATCACCTACTAGCCATGGAAAAACAACGTTATGTTGCCCCGGAAGGCATTGTGATAGCGCTTAAACCGGAAGGCATGATTGCCGTCAGCGGGGAGGATCCCAACTTCAACGGGTTTAACGAAGAGATCTTTTGGTAGTTTCGGCCCGCAATTCCAAAATAATGAGTACATTTGTGAATGCTTGCATTTGTACTCATTCTTTTTTTATGGGCGGCAACGCCCGCACAGACCGCCCGGCAGGCCGATTCCGCCCGTCGTGCCCACTTGGCGGAGCTGTATAATGCCGGGGACCAGGAAGGTTTCCTGAAAGCCTGCAGGGACCTGGTGCAGTATCACAAAGAAAACCAGAACGAACGCGAGCTCTTCAACGCCTACGCCACCCTGCTGGACCGTTTGCAGGTGATGGGCCGCTTCGATGAAGCTATGGCCACCCTTCAGCAGATGTCCTCCGATGCAGAAGGCAGCCCCATCGGCACCGCCGTCACGGAGTTCTGCTTCGGCCAGTTTTATCTGGGGAACCGCCAGCCGGCCGAGGCCGGTCCCCATTATCGGCGTGCTTTCAAGCAGTTACAGGCCCTGGGGGAAAACAACCGGGCTCTCCGGGCCGGCTTCAATCTGCAGGCCGTTTCCATGAACCTGAATGCCCTGGAGGACGGTTTGGACATCAACGACTCCACCCAAACCCTGCTGGAGCAGATAGAGAAAAAAAGCGGCAAGCCCCAGACCGCCAGCCGTTTCAAGCAAAGCCGCTATCGCTTTGTGCTGATGCAGCGGCTGGGCAGGATGAGAGAAGCCGCCGCCCTCAAGGACACCCTGCTCCGCTACCACGCCCTTCTGAACGACCGCAGCCAGGACGAACTGGTCCTCACCGCCGTGGCGCAGTATGAGCAGGCCGTAGGCAACAAACAGGCCACCTACGCCCATCTGGACACGCTTATCCAAAGAAACCTCCGCCTGGGAAACTACCTGAAGGCGGCCCAGTTCCGCCAGGCCCTGGCCGACTTCCAGACTGACAACGGAGATCTGGCCCAGGCCGTTGCCAGTTACCGCCTCTATGCGGCCGAGAGCGATTCGGCCCAGGTGCACCGCACCAACGAGCAGCTTCACGCCCTCACCAAGCAGTTCCAGCTGCAGGAACTCAAACTGGAAAACAAGGCCGCCCGGCAGCGAAATACCGCCCTTACGGCGGTGGTGGGCCTTCTGGTGGCCCTGCTGGCCGCCATCCTGCTGTATGCGCGTGCGCTCCGAAGGAAAAACCGCGCCCTGTTCCAGGC
>CADBCX010000269.1 GCA_902793245.1 uncultured Eubacteriales bacterium
GGCGGCAGCATCTGGCGCACCTCCGCGCCGAACTGGCTTCTGCCGTTCCCCAGGCTGTACACCGGCAGGTCGTTGACCCGGCCTTGCTGCTTCTGCCACAAATGCACGTGCGCGTCGATCATGCGCTTTCCCCCTTTACCGCGTGGTATCAATGAAGTCTTTGTTCCAGATGACCGCCGTTTTCATCGGCGCACCTTTGCAGTAGATTCTGTTTTCATAAGCGTCCATGGGATCGGCGGTGAATTCGTCTTTGTCGATCAGGCCGACGATTTCATCATACCGGCTTCTGGCCAGCATTTGAATGGCTTTTTCCATGTGATCCTGGCGGAAATTGATGGAGCCGAAAATCAAATGATTCTGGAAGCCGAAAGGCATGGTGTCGAACGAAACGCGCGGCCCCAGGGAGAAGGAATTATAGATGCCGTTGCAGCCCAGCGCGCCGTATTGGAACGCGATTTGGTGTTCGACA
The DNA here is from genome assembly GCA_902793245.1 of uncultured Eubacteriales bacterium. Taxonomy (GTDB): domain Bacteria; phylum Bacillota; class Clostridia; order Christensenellales; family Aristaeellaceae; genus RUG563. Next base: position 470 of record CADBCX010000269.1, read on the forward strand.
TTTGTTCCGCTGACGCCGATAAAGCAGGTGGCTTTCCCGCCGAGAGCGGCGATGATGGCTTTGGCACAGTCGGCGGGGTCAGCGAAAGTGTTTTGCACATAGCCCGCCTTGGCCTGTTCCGTGGCGAAGCGTACCTTGGGGCTGTCCTGGGCGCTTCTGCCCACGAAAAGAATGTTGGCGTTGGGGTGCGCCTGGCGGATCACGTCTCCCACGAACATACCCGTGGTGCCCAGGCCGAAAATCACCGTGCGCGCAAAGATTTCATCGGCGGCAAATTGCCGGGCCGTTTCCAGATTGCAGCCCCGCCGCCGGGCGGTTTGCCGGAACCAGTGGGCGCTGCCCAAATCCTCCATGCGCTCCAGCTGGAACAGCATGCAGGCGAAGGGATCGGGGAACACCATCTTCTTGGCGAAGGACAGGGCCAGCTTTCCGTTCCGCGCGTATCCGTCCGGAATGTTCAGCAGCATGTCCGGGTTCACATAGATGCTGTCGCAGAACAGCCCGTCCGCCTGGTCGCAGCCGTATTCAAAATAGGTTTCGTCCTCGGTGAACCGGGTGGGATCGATGCTGTCCCCGCCCCGGATGAGCACGATGGCGAAGCGGTTCTGGCCGGGCACCCATACCACGCCCTCATGCCCGTTGATCAGGCGGTGCTGTCCGGCGGGAAATTTGGGCGTCAGCTCGCCCCGTCGGCCCATTTCCATCAGCTCGTGATCCGTGCCGCAAAAGCCCACGATGACCGGATGGGCCAGAATCCCGTCTTTCAGCGGTTCGCCCCGCAGCCGCTGCCGGGGCGGATTGATCAGCTCCACCGGCCCGTATCGGAGCGGGCGCTCAGGGTCGTTCTGAAAATAAGTGCCGAACGCTTTCATGGTCTTTCCTCCTCATCACAGCCTGACGCGCATATTTTCTTCGGTATAGACGATGGCGATATTCCTTCGTTCATTTCATGGATTTGTTTCAAAGTATAATATGAAGCATTTCAGATGTCAAGCGATTCGTTTTCCGGCGCAGTTCCTGGCCTGTCTGCGCCGTGGACAAAGAATATATGATGATGCTGGACAGGCAGTCCCGCCGCCCGGTGGCGACCGTGTTTCTTCATCACCCATTCAGGGATCACGGATTTTCAGCTTTGGGATCAAACCTGGAACATGATAAATTTGTGAACATTTTGTAAATTTATTGCTTGACAAACTTACTTTTTTCCCTTATACTAATTCCAGTTTCACCGCTTACATGAACCTTCTTGTTTTCAGGAATGACGATTCAGTTCTCAGTCCGCATCTGCTGCATTTTTTGCACCGGACGTTGAAAGGATGGTTCGATGTACACGCAAACTGCTTTTCCGGTCATCGACCTGGCGGGCACGGGCCGCAGCATTGAGCGGCACCGGCGGGACGCCGGGCTGACCGTGCGGGATCTGCAAACCTATTTCGGGTTTGAGTACCCGCAGGCCATTTACAAGTGGCAGCACGGCGAGTGCCTGCCCACGGTGGACAACCTGCTGGCCCTGGCAAAGCTTTTGCAGGTGTCCATGGAAGACCTCCTGGTCTATGAGGATCAGGAGGTCTCTCATGTTTTGGGCATTCTTTTGTGCGGGCATATGCAGGTTTGTATTCTTTTCGCATTCAAAAGCATACGATTTCAGACCGGGAACAGGATTACGGCTTTTCCGGGTACTGCCGGATGAGCGAAAAAAGATGGGCATGGATCTTCACGCGGCTCTTGTTCGGAAGGTTTGTTTCCGGTATAATGCGTATATCCCAACCCCAAAGTCAAAATCAATGCGAAATCCAGGAAACGGAGGAATGCGCGATGTATCTTATGGATGATGGAATCAGACTGAACGCAAAGCTGGACATGCCCACTCCCGCCGAAGGGAAGCACCCACTCGTTATCATCATTCATGGCTTTACAGGCCACATGGAGGAGCAGCATCTTGTGGCGGTTTCCCAGGCGCTCAACGGGCTGGGCTGTGCCACGCTGCGCGTGGACATGTACGGTCACGGCGCCAGCGAAGGCGAATTCAGGAATCACACCCTGTACAAATGGCTGACCAACGCCTTGACTGTAATCGATTATGCCAGGAGCCTGGACTTTGTTACGGACATTTATCTGTGCGGTCATTCCCAGGGCGGCCTGACGGTGATGCTGGCCGGGGCCATGAAGCGTGACGTGATCCGGGGCCTCCTCGTCCTGTCACCCGCCTGGATGATTCCCGAAGCCGCAAGGAACGGTACGCTGCTGGGGGAACATTTTGACCCGGACCATGTTCCTGATGAATTACCCGCCTGGGGCGGCCGGACCCTGAGCGGAAACTATGTGCGCGTAGCGCAGACCATTCGCGTGGAGGATGCGATCGACCGTTACACCGGTCCGGTGCTGATCGTGCACGGGGATCAGGACGGCGCTGTGCCGGTGGAATATGGGATCAGAGCCGCTGAACGCTATCAGAACGCCGCCCTGGCGTTGATTCCGGGGGATGGGCACTGCTATGAATATCATCTGGATCAGGCAGTGGACGCGGTGATCAGCTGGATGCGGGAAAGAGTGTAATACTAAACTCAATCTAAAACTATATCATCTTTGGGTGTTTTTTACGCCATGGCGTTGCTTCATTCCGGTCAACGTAGCGCTGCTACGCCTCCCTCCATTCAGCATAGCCGCGGCGCAAAATCCATCCCAAATCTGATACATTTTCAGCTTGAGTTTAGGGAGTGTTCACACTACCGCTCAAAGGCTGAATTCTGGCTGATTTTCCGTCA
>CADBCX010000270.1 GCA_902793245.1 uncultured Eubacteriales bacterium
GCTCTGATCTACCTTCGCTGTGGTGGGAGGGTGATCTACTTACCGGGTAGGTCTCCATTGAATGTGACTTAACCCACATCTTCTATGGATGCCTCAGAAAAGATAAGGTTATTGGAAAGACTGAAAAAATTATACTGCCAGGATAATGACAAAGAGGAAATCTTATGCTATAATATCCCTGAAATTTTGAAAGAAAGGAGTTTCCGACGATGCTGGCCATGAACCGTATTCCCGATCTGTCCACAAGAAAACCGTCATCCCCCGCAATCAAGGGATTTATTATGCTGCGCGCGGAAAGAACGGCAGTGGTGAAGCATACATGTCGAAAGCTCTGACATAGCGTTCGGCTTTTGCTGCTTATCCACCCGTTCCCGCGCGGAAGGGTGGATTTTTTTAGCGTGCGAAACGCCGCCGTAGCTCAATTGGCAGAGCACTGTAATTGTAAAGCCAGTGGTTGCCCGTTCGAACCGGGTCGGTGGCTTCAAAGCTTCAAGAAGGAGGAGATTTTTATGACTTTACCCGTCATCAACCAGCGCCAGACCGGCCTGAATATCCTGCTTTTGCGGGAGGAGCGCGGCCTTTCCGTGCGCGAATTGCAGGGCATGCTGGGCTTCGCCACGCCCCAGGCCATCTATAAGTGGCAGCAAGGCGCTACCCTGCCCACCGTGGATAACCTGGTGGCTTTATCCGCCATCTTCGCGGTGCCCGTGGAAGCTATCCTGGCGACCCGTATCCCCGGCGGGTAGCGGCGCTTGATCGGAAAATGCAAGATACTGCCAGCAATCAAACGAGCATCTGACTTTTAATCAGTGAAGCTATGCGCCGCAAGGCGCAGGAAAAACAGTATCTTGGTTTCTTGATCCAATTCCATAAAGGCGCGGTCAGCAGAAAGCAATCAACCGGGAAGCGGGAGAGCAATCTCCTATGGGCAGTGCCACCAGTACGCATCTTTCCCCAACGCTTCATAAGGAAAGGAGCGCCTTGTCCTGAAAGATACCTACAGCAACGCAACAGCATTTGATTTGGGATCAAAGAAGCGAAACAGGTATCTTGTTCCAGGACTCCCGCGAAACCAGACTTATTCCAAACACTGCGCCGATAAAGATACCGACAGCAACACAAATCAGCGTTTGACTCCTAATCAAAAGTGCTAAAAACGGTATCTTGTTATTTGACGCACCCATTTTTCAGAAGATACTGCCAGCAGCCCTTCCAACATGCTTGAGCTCCACAGGAGCGCCTGCGTAAAGAACAGGTTGAGTCCGCGTGAAAGCAGCGGAAAGCGGGAACAACAGTATCTTGCAAGTAAAAAGACGCCGGCAGCATTTCAGATGAGCGACATGAAAAAGCTTTCTGACGTTCGACAGAAAGAGGCGTCTTGTAAAGGAGATGAACAAAACCATGCTGAATGCATTAAAGAGCGCGGCGAACACCGCTTTCACCGAAAACGGCGCATTGACCCTGCGCACCACCGGCTCCGAATGCCTGGACTTATTCGCCGCCATCGGCGCGCTGCGGGACGCGGAGGAAGCGGAAATCACGCGCCGGTTCCTGCGGGCCTGGGCGGAGGATCGCAGCCTGGCCCTCAAGACCCTGTTCTATGGCCGCGATATCCGCGGCGGCCTGGGCGAACGCCGGGTGTTCCGGGTCATCCTGAACTGGCTGGCGAAGGAATACCCTGCGTCCGTGGAAAAGAACCTGCGCCTCATCAGCGAATACGGCCGCTGGGACGACGTGGTCACCTTGATGGGTACGCCCTGCGAAGCCGCGGCGCTGCGCCTGATTGCCGATCAATTGAAGGCCGACCTGGCCGCGCTGGACAGCGGCGAGGGCGTGTCCCTGCTGGCAAAGTGGCTGCCCTCCGTGAACACCTCCTGCCGTGAGGCGGTGGCGATGGGCAAGCGCATCGCCCGGGCGCTGGGCATGAACGACGCGGAATACCGCAAGACGCTGATCCGCCTGCGGGCGCGCATCCGCATCCTGGAAAACAACCTGCGCGAACGGAACTATACCTTCGATTACGCCGTCCAGCCCTCCCGTGCCATGTTCAAGTACCGCAAGGCGTTCCGCCGCAACGATGAGGAACGCTACGAAGCCTTCCTGAGCAGCGTCAGCCGCGGCGAAGCCACGCTGCATACCAGCGCGCTGATGCCCTATGACATTGTGGCGAAGGCCATGCGCTGCACGGACGAGGGCGAACGCCGGACGCTGGACGTGACCTGGAAGGCGCTGGAGAACTTCGCGGGCAGCCGCAGCGCCTTGTGCGTGATCGACGGCTCCGGCTCCATGTACGGGGGCGGCAGTCCCGTCCCCATCACGGTGGCGGTGTCCCTGGGCCTGTACTTCGCCGAGCGCAATACCGGCGCGTTCCGCAACCATTTCATCACCTTCTCCCACAATCCCCAGCTGATCGAAATCAAGGGCAGGGACATCGTGGAAAAGGTGAAGTACTGCATGAGCTATAACGAAGTAGCCGACACCAACATCCAGAAGGTGTTTGAGCTGGTGCTGCGGGCCGCGGTCCAGAATCGGCTGTCCCAGGAGGAACTGCCCGAAACGCTGTACTTCATTACCGATATGGAGTTCAACGCCTGCACCCGCGACGCAGGCCTGAGCAATTTTGAGTACGCGAAGGCGCTGTACGAACGGAATGGCTACCGCCTGCCCAACGTGGTGTTCTGGAACGTGCAGAGCCGCAACGAGCAGCAGCCCGTGCACATGAACGAACAGCGCGTGGCCCTGGTCAGCGGCGCGTCCGCCCGCACCTTCTCCATGGTCATGGAGGGCGTCACCGACCCCTTCCGGTTTATGCTCCATGTGCTGAACAGCGAGCGCTACGCCCCTGTCAGCGCATAATACCATTCTTCTTCTAAAATCTTACCAGCCATGTTGTGAAGGGTAACGGAACAGGGGCCTGTGCGGCCCCTGAACCCCGCACCAGGGCGGTGAGTGTCCGCGACCTCAATCGGCGCAAGTCCGCTTGATGCGGACATTGCTTGTTTCGATCGATCTCAGCCCGGACAAAATACCCGCCACAGGCGGTTGTCCGGGCTTCGTCCCTGGACCCGCAATAGCGGATGTTGCTTGCATTGACAATCAAGCAAAGTTCCCGCTGTTGCGTGGAGAAACGTGGAAGTCAGGGTTGGTGCCGTTGTGCTTCTGGCCCGGCGGACGAACCGCCGATGACCGCCAGTGGCGGGAATCTCATCGGCGGTGAGATCAGGCGAAACG
>CADBCX010000271.1 GCA_902793245.1 uncultured Eubacteriales bacterium
ATCCACCTTGCCGTAGCTTCCCTGCAGATACTGGATATGGATCGGAATCGTCTTGTATTTCGTCACATCCAGCACCAGGTACGGCAGCAGGTAGTCATTCCAGACCCACATGATTTCCAGTACGCCCACAGAGATCAGGGTCGGCTTCATCATCGGCAGCACCACGCTGAAGAATGTCCGCAGCGGGCCGCAGCCGTCGATGGCCGCCGCCTCCTCAATATCGATCGGAATGGATTTCACGAAGCCCACGAACATGAATACCGCCAGGCCCGCGCCGAAGCCGAGATATACCACGGGTATCGTCCACGGTGTGTCCAGGTGCAGGTCCCGGGCCGTATTGGCCAGGGTGAACATCACCATCTGGAACGGCACCACCATGGAAAACACGCACAGGTAGTAAACCACCTTGGAGAACGTATCGCTCACCCGGGAGATGTACCAGGCCGCCATGGAGGTGCACAGGAGGATCAGGAAGGTGGACGCCAGCGTGATAAACACGCTGTATGCCGCGGAAAGGTAGAACGGGTAATTGCCGAAGGTCATGCCGTTGATATAGTTGTCACATCCCACAAAGGTTTCGGCATTGGGCAGCACGAACAGCTGGGTGTTCACGGCGCCGTTCGTTTTCAGGGAGTTGTACAGTACGATGACAATCGGCATCATCCACAGCACGCTGATGACCGCGAAGAACACCGTCAGCGCTTTTTTGCCGGGGGTGTTCCGCTCATCGATGATGCGTTTTTTCATCGGGATTTCCATTACTGCTGCACCTCCTTGCTGCGGGTCAGCCGGAGCTGGACCAGGGCAATGGTGGTGACCAGGATAAAGAACAGCACGGCTTTTGCCTGGGCAACACCCCGCTGGTTGGCCGTCGTGAAGTTGTTGGCGATATTCAGCGCCAGCATCTCCGTCATTCCGACGCCCCGGCGCACCGGCGCGCCGTTGGTCAGCACCAGGTTCTGGTCATACAGCTTGAACCCGTTGGTCAGGCTCAGGAAGGTGCAGATCGTGATGGACGGCATCACATTGGGCAGGATAATATGCCACAGGGTCTTCCATCCGCTGGCGCCGTCAATCTTCGCCGCTTCCAGCATATCCTCCGGCACCGCCTGCAATCCGGCGATATAGATAATCATCATATAGCCGATCTGCTGCCAGCACATGACCACGATCAGGCCCCAGAAGCCATAATTCACCTGGATGGACATACTGACGGGCAGCACGGAATTGATCAGGGTTTTCCAGATATAGCCCAACACGATGCCGCCGATCAGGTTCGGAACGAAGAACACGCCCCGGAACAGGTTGCTGCCCCGGATACTCTTGGTCAGGGCAAACGCCACGGCAAAGGCCAGCACGTTGATCAGGACCAAGGATGTGACCGCCACCATAGCAGTGAAGCCGAAAGCGTGCCTGAAGCCGTCATCCTGAAAAGCCTTCACATAGTTGCCAAAACCCACCCAGCTCGTGTTGCTGATGGTCGAAAACTTATTGAAAGACAGGTAAATACCCTGGATAAACGGCCAGAGAAAGCCGATACAGAAACACAGGAAAGTCGGCAGCAGGAAGATGGCGAACTGTCGCTGGATCGGGCGGCGGATCAGGGGTGAAGTAACCGCTCCGGCAGCTTTTCTGCCTTTTTTCTTCACAGTGAATCACTCCTCTTCAGTACTGAAACGGGGAGCGGGTACAGTCCCGCTCCCCATGGGTGATCAGGCAGATCAGTGCGTAGCTTCGTAGCACTTGGCCCAGCCGTCAACAAATGCATATTCCACTTCGCCCCAGTCGGCGGTTCCGGCGGAGTACTGCTCCAGGGCGGAGACGATACCGGCGCGCCAGTTGTCCACATCGGGCGTGAAGTTGAATGCCCAGGTCACAACATACTTGCCGGCGGCAAGGTACTCGTTCGCAACCTTGAAGAATACATTTTCGGGCTCCTTGGCGCTCTTGAAGGGGATGGGTCCGAACTGCTCGGCCATCATCTTGGTGCCTTCTTCGCTGGTCACAACCCACTTGAGGAAGTCCAGGGTAGCCTTCTGGTCAGCTTCGGAAGCCTTGGCATTCACGGCCCAGCAGTTTTCGGTGCCGGCGCACAGGGCGGCATTCTCTTCGCCTTCCACACCGCAGTAGATGGGCAGCATGGTCAGTTCTTCCGCCTTCATGCCCTTTTCGGTCAGCGTGGCGAATTCCCAGGTGCCGTTCTGGAAGAACACAGCCTGGCCGTTGATGAATTCGTCTTCAGCGGCGCCGCCGGTGTAGCCGGACAGCTTGGCCGGATCCGCGGCGGAATCGGTGATGTACAGATCCCAGATGTTCTTGTAGGCATTCAGGTAGGTGCCCTTCACGGTGGCGGGCTGTTCGGTGATGCCGTCATCGCGGAATTCATAGAACAGGGGCATATTGGTCAGATGGCCGGAGAAACGCCAGGAGGAGGAACCGTCCAGGCCAGCGGAGGTGAAGGCGTCAAAGCCCAGTTCCGCGGCGCGGGCATGGATATCATCGGCAACAGCCTTCAGGCTGGCGAAATCCTTGATTTCATCCAGGGAGTGGCCGGCTTTCTGCAGCAGCGCGACGTTGGTGATGATGCCGTAGGCTTCATAGCAGTAGCCGACAGCAACGGTGTCGCCGTTCGCGTTCTTCAGGTTGAAGTCCGCGGTGGTCATTTCGTTCATCAGGTCGGTGCCGTCCAGCTTCAGCGCATAATCCGCCCAGGTAGCCACGCCTTCGGCGTTGCCGATCTGGAACAGGGTGGGAGCGGCATCTTTCTTTTCCATTTCAGCGGTCAGGGTGTCGCTGTAGGTGCCGGAAGCGGCGGTCAGCACTTTCACTTCCACGCCGGTCTGCTCGGTATAGAGCTTGGCCAGGTCCTGCCAGGCCTGATCGGCTTCGGGCTTGAAGTTCAGGTAGTAAACCTTGCCGGTTTCATCGGCAGAGGCCAGGGACACCATGCCAAGCAGCATGGCCAGGGTCAGCAGTACCGCTAACAGTTTCTTCATATTGGGATACTCCTTTCATTGATACGGTATCCGTTTCGCAAAACGCAAGCAATTTCGGTATTGGAAACGTTACCGATGATTTTTTGTAAGCCTATTATATCCGGATTGAAAACGTTGTCAATAGTATTCCTGATTGTATACAAATAATATTTTTTTACCTCAGCACCACGCTGGTCTGGGATCCGATGGTCAGGATCCCATCCTCAAAGGAGGCGTCCTTTTTGC
>CADBCX010000272.1 GCA_902793245.1 uncultured Eubacteriales bacterium
CGAAGTTACGGGGTAAATTTGCCTAGTTCCTTAGCCGTGATTCACTCGAGCACCTTAGGATCCTCTCCTCACCCACCTGTGTCGGTTTACGGTACGGGCCGCCATACGCTTAACGCACTCGCGATTTTCTTGCGGGTCTGCTTACCGGCTCTATCAGATCGTCCGAAGACTCTCCGTACTGTCAGGTCTCAGCTTACGCCTACGCCCTTCAACGCGCTATTCCGTCAGCGCGCGGCCGTGTCACTCCCCGGTCTCGCCCATGCCTGCATGGCGGGCGCCAGAATCTTAACTGGCTCCCCATTACGCTCCCCTCTCGGGTTACGCTTAGGCCCCGGCTCACCCTGATCCGTTTAACGTTGTTCAGGAAACCTTGGGTTTTCGGTGTCGATATTTCTATATCGATTGTCGTTACTTATGCCTACATTTTCTTTTCACACCGCTCCAGCAAACCTCACGGTTCACCTTCTACGCCGGTGTCAATGCTCCCCTACCACTGCAATCACTTGCAGTCCTTGGCTTCGGTGCCGGTCTTGATGCCCGCTCATCATCCACGCGTCATCGCTCGACTAGTGAGCTGTTACGCACTCTTTGAATGAATAGCTGCTTCCAAGCTAACATCCTAGCTGTCCATGCGATGTCACTTTCGCCCACGGATATTAGCACCCGCAGACTCACTCCCGCCCTTAGACTTCACGCATTCGGAGTTTGGCAGGGATTGATAGGCGGCGAAGCCCTCTCTCCCTATCAGTAGCTCTACCTCATGAAGCCACGGACGAGGCTGTCCCTAAAGACATTTCGGGGAGTACGAGCTATCTCCCAGTTTGATTGGCCTTTCACTCCTACCCACAGCTCATCCGAGCACTTTTCAACGTAAACCGGTTCGGGCCTCCAGCGCCTGTTACGGCGCCTTCACCCTGGCCATGGGTAGATCACTAGGTTTCGCGTCTGCTCACGCCGACTGAACGCCCTGTTCAGACTCGCTCTCGCTGCGGCTCCGTCCCTTAAGGACTTAGCCTCGCCGACGTGAAGCAACTCGTAGGCTCATTATGCAAAAGGCACGCCGTCGCTCTTGCGAGCTCCGACCGCTTGTAGACGAACGGTTTCAGGTTCTCTTTCACTCCCCTGTTCGGGGTGCTTCCCACCTTTCCCTCACGGTACTGGTCCACTATCGGTCTTCCGGAAGTATTTAGCCTTGCGGGATGGTCCCCGCAGATTCAGACAGGATTCCACGTGTCCCGCCCTACTCAGGTTCCGCGCTCGCATCACACCCGTTGCCTGTACGGGAGTATCACCCTCTGTGCCCCGACTTTCCAGACGGTTCCAGTTCCTGTGTGACACTTTGTGCACGGCCCTACAACCCCGACGACGCCGTAACGCCTTCGGTTTGGGCTCTTCCCCTTTCGATCGCCACTACTCAGGGAATCGACTTTCTTTCTTTTCCTGGAGGTACTGAGATGTTTCAGTTCCCTCCGTTCGCCCCATCTAATGATGGTGACAGGCCTTCAGCCTGCCGGGTTGCCCCATTCGGATATGTGCGGATCAAATCCCGTTTGCAAATCCCCGCACCTTTTCGCAGCTTACCACGTCCTTCGTCGCCTCCGGAAGCCTAGGCATCCTCCGTTCGCCCTTCTCTCCTTTCTCTATATTTGAATCACTTTGCGACTTACACGGGATCCCTCCCGCGTCTGTCTCCGTGTTTCGAACTCGTTGCCTATGAAATTGCAGTCCTCCGCATAACGAAAAAACTTTCATTATACTCTCAGACTAATTCTGTTGCAATTCGCTTCGTTTTTGTCTTTCGATACGGCTGCTCGCGCAGCGTATCGCCTCGTTGTCTTTTCCAGTATTTTCAATGAACTTCCTGCTTCTTTCGAAACGGGCTGCAAAGATACGCACTTTTTTTATTCTGCCAAACTTTTTTTTAAAAAAAATCACTTTTTTTGTCCACTTCGACACTTTGACACAGATAATACCTATATTTGTATAGAAAGACATAGATCCGTATGGAGAAACAAAAGATTTCCCTGCCGGAGAATGCACAGCGGGAGCTGGCACCCGGCGAAGAATACCATCCCATCCTGGGAGCGGAAAAGACATTTAAGGAAGTGACCGCCTATTCGGTGGCGGTGGGTATCCTGATGGTGATCCTCTTTTCGGCCGCCGCTGCCTACCTGGGCCTGAAGGTGGGACAGGTATTTGAAGCGGCCATTCCCATCGCCATCATCGCCGTCGGTCTCACCACGGCCCTGGGCAAGAAGGACGGGCTGGGACAAAACGCCATCATCCAGTCCATCGGCGGCTGTTCCGGCGCCGTGGTCGCGGGCGCCATCTTCACCCTGCCCGCTATCTATATATTAGGTGTAGAGGTAAATTTCTGGCAGATGTTCCTGTCGTCCCTGCTGGGCGGCGTGCTGGGCATCCTGTTCCTGATTCCCTTCCGGAAATATTTCGTGAGCGAAATGCACGGCAAATATCCCTTCCCCGAAGCCACGGCCACCACACAGGTGCTCGTGAGCGGCGAGGGCGGCGGAGCCGGTGCCAAGACCCTGCTGACCGCCGGACTGGTGGGTGGTCTGTACGACTTCATCATTGCCACCTTCGGCGCCTGGGGCGAGACCATCACCACGACGGTCGTCGGCTTCGGCCAGACCATCGCCGACAAGGTAAAAGTGATGCTGAAACTCAACACCGGTGCCGCCGTGCTGGGCCTGGGATATATCATCGGCCTGAAATACAGCTTTATCATCTGCTGCGGCAGCCTGCTGGTGTGGCTGGTCATCATCCCGCTGACGAACTTTACGCTCGGCCTTGACCTGACCCCCGACCAGCTGTTCAAAGGGTACGCACGGCATATCGGCATCGGCGGCATCGCCACGGCCGGCATCATCGGCATTATCAAGTCGTTCGGTGTCATCAAGAGCGCCGTTGGCCTGGCGGTGAACGAGTTCTCCCACAAGGGAACGACCTCCCAGAACAGCGTCGCCCGCACCGAACAGGACCTGCCCATGAAAACCGTCGTGTTCGGCATCGTCGTCGCCCTGCTGGCCATTTTCGCTTTCTTTGCCCTGGGTGGCGTCGTGAACAACGTATGGCAGGCCCTGGTGGGGCTGGTCATCGTGGGCATCATCTCCTTCCTCTTTACGACCGTGGCGGCCAACGCCATTGCCATCGTGGGCTCGAACCCCGTGAGCGGCATGACGCTGATGACCCTCATCATCGCCTCGCTCATCCTCGTAGCCGTGGGCCTGAAAGGCAATGCCGGCATGGCAGCCGCCCTGGTCATCGGTGGCGTGGTGTGCACGGCCCTTTCTGTTGCCGGTTCCTTCATTACCGACCTGAAAATCGGCTACTGGATCGGTTCCACCCCGCGCAAGCAGGAAGGCTGGAAATTCCTCGGCGTGGCCGTTTCGGCCGTAACAGTCTGCGGGGTGATGCTGGTGCTGAACAGAACCTACGGGTTTACGGGCGATGGGGCCCTGGTGGCCCCGCAAGCCAACGCGATGGCAGCCGTCATCCAGCCGTTGTTCAGTGGCGGCGGCGCGCCCTGGCTGCTGTACGGCATCGGTGCCGCACTCGCTATCGTCCTCACCCTCTGCAAGATACCCGCTTTACCGTTTGCCCTCGGCATGTTCATCCCCATCGACCTGAACCTGCCGCTGGTGGTGGGCGGCGCCATCGCCTGGTACGTGGGCA
>CADBCX010000273.1 GCA_902793245.1 uncultured Eubacteriales bacterium
GCCATCGGCATGATGGGCCGCGACGGGCTGGATCAGCTGCATTTTGACGTGATGGACGCGCATTTCGTGCCGAACCTGTCCTTCGGCCCGGACTTCTGCCGGGAAATCCATCGCCAGCATCCGGACATGAAGATCGACGTCCATCTGATGATGGACAACCCGCAGAACTATCTGGATGAGTTCGCGCAGTACGGGGCCTCCAGCATCACCATCCACGAAGAGATCGGAGGCGACCTGGCCGGAATGCTCGGCAAAATCCAAAGCCTCGGCGTGCGGGCGGGAATGTCCGTGAAGCCGGGCACGGGTGTGGAAACGCTGCTGCCGTACCTGGAGCGATTGGATCTGGTTTTGATCATGACCGTGGAGCCGGGCTTCGGCGGGCAGAAGTTCATGCCGGAGGAAGTGGAAAAAATCCGCTTTCTGCGCAAGGCCGGGTTCCGGGGGGATATCGCCGTGGACGGCGGCGTGGATATGGGAAACGCGCCGCTGCTGAAAGAAGCCGGGGCGACGCTGCTGGTGATGGGCACGTCCTATTTCCGCGCGGAAGACCCGGCAAAAGTGGCCCGGTTTGTAGAGGAATTGAACGCATGAACAGGCAAAACGGAAAAAATCGCCGCGCAAAAGAAGAATTCCGCCCCAAGCGCAGCCTGGGCCAGAATTTCCTGACGGACGATCAGTTGTTTGAACAGCTGGTGGATTTGTCCGGCGTGGGCAAGGATGACGCCGTGCTGGAAATCGGCGCGGGCGCTGGGGGCATGACCAAGGCGCTCTCCGCCCGGTGCAGGCAGGTCATCGCCATCGAGGTGGATGAAACGCTGCTGCCCATCCTGCGGGTGTCGCTGGAAAAATGCAAAAATGTGCAGTTGGTGCATGGCGACGTGCTGCGGCTGAATCTGCCGGAGCTGACTGCGCCGCTGGGACCTTTCCATATTGTGGCAAATATACCTTACTATCTGACCACCGAGCTGATGAACCTGCTGCTGGCAGGCGCGATGCCCATCCGGTCGATCAGCCTGATGGTGCAGAAGGAAGCGGCCCAGCGCATGGTCGCCCAGCCGGGGGAGGAAGGCTACGGGATGCTGGCCGTGCGCGCCCAGTTTTTCTACGATCCGCAGATTGTTCTGGACGTGCCCGCCTGCATGTTCACGCCGCCGCCCAAGGTGGACAGCGCCTTCATCGTGATGCCCAGGCGGGAGAAGCCGCCGGTGGAGGTTCAGGACGAAACGCTGTTTTTCCGGGTGGCGTCCGCCGCCTTTGCCATGCGCCGAAAGACCATGGAAAACAATCTGGTCGCTTCCTTCCGCGTCAGCCGCGAACAGGCCAAGGCCTGGCTTTCCCAATGCGGCATACCGGATGGCGCGCGGGGGGAAACGCTGGCCCTGCGGGATTTCGCCGCCCTCAGTAATGGGATGGGGCAGGCAAAAGAGCAGACGCCGCCTGCTTGAAATCGTCGGCGTTGTATGGTATAATTTTTCTATCAAATACGAAACGGAAGCGGGAGGTTTGCATATGGAACAGAAAAAGAGACTGGTAACACGCAGCGACTTTGACGGCCTCGCCTGCGCGATGATGCTGAAAGAGCTGGGCTTGATTGAAGAAATCAAATTTGTGCATCCCAAGGACGTGCAGGACGGCAAGATCGAGCTGTCCGCCAATGATATCACCACCAACCTGCCCTACGATCCCCGGGTGGGCCTGGCCTTTGACCACCACGAATCCGAAGTGGACCGCCTGAAAGCCCAGGAAACCGGCGGCAAGCTGATCATCGACCCCAACGCCCGCAGCGCGGCCCGCGTGGTGTATGACTATTACGGCGGCAAGAAAACGTTTCCCCGCGTCAGCGAAGAATTGATGACCGCCGTGGATAAGGGCGACAGCGCCGATTTCACCATCGACGAGATCCTGCATCCCACCGGCTGGGTGCTGCTGCATTACCTGATGGACGCCCGTACCGGCCTGGGCCGCTTCCATGACTTCCGCATCTCCAACTATGACCTGATGATGGAACTGATCACCTACTGCATGGATCACCCCATCGAGGATATTCTGCAATTGCCCGACGTGAAGGAACGCGTCGACCTGTACTTTGAGCAGGCGGAGCTGTTCGAGGCCCAGCTCAAGCGCATTGCGAAGGTGGAAGGCAAGGTGGTGGTGCTGGACCTGCGCAATGAAGAAGTCATTCACGCGGGCAACCGTTTCATGATCTATGCCCTCTATCCCGAAACCCAGATTTCCGTCCACGTGGCCTGGGGCTTCCGCAAGCAGAACACCGCCGTCATGATCGGCAAGTCCATCGTGAACAAGGCGTCCACCGTGGATATCGGCGAGCTGTGCCTCCAGTACGGCGGCGGCGGCCATCACAACGCCGGCACCTGCCAGCTGGACAACGACGTGGTAGACAAGGAACTGCCCAATATCATCAAAGCGCTGAACGCGTAAGACGCCCCTGTTAAACGGCTGTTGCAGTTTTTTCCGCAACAGCCGTTTTTCATTTCCTTTTCTTGCTTTTTCCGGCAAACAAACGCAGGAGCCCGCGCAGTCCCCTTGGCGCTTTCACGCATATGACCCGGATCGACATGATTTGATTCCTCCTATTTCCTGATGAGTAGCAGCCCCAGCAGAATCAGCGCCGCGCCAACCAGCGCCAGCCACGCCCAGCAGGGCACGCACAGCAGAATCACCAGCACGCCTGCGCCAATCAGCACATACCCGGCGATGCGGAAAAGAATGCTTCTGCCGCTGGGATAGCACTGCACCCGCACCTCGTCTTCCCGCCGCCATGACACAGCAACCACCTCCCGAACCAGTATATGGCAGGAGGTGAGCATGATATGAGTGATTCGCGGAATGCCCAATAAAAAAGCGCTCCTTGCGGAGCGCTCGGTTACGTTTTGCCAGGAGGTGCTTCTTCGCCCTGGCGTTTCATGATTTCCAGCGCTTTCAGCAGCACCTTGGGGATGGGCACGTTCATGGCCGCGGCGTTTTCCAGGACGGACAGCCCCTCGCTGGCTACGAACCAGAAGCACGTCGCCCCGGTGACGGCGGCAATCTCCATGCCTGTGCCCTGCGTCACGGCGCGGTCGATGAGCGCGGCCAGGCCGACGACGCACAGGATCAGCACCTTTTTCATCAGGCCCTTGAAGGCCGCGCCGGATGACAGGCCGCCGC
>CADBCX010000274.1 GCA_902793245.1 uncultured Eubacteriales bacterium
TGCAGGCCGCAACCGCCAGATACCACAACATTCTGGCCGCCGATCTGCAAAACGAAAACTGCGTGTATAACGCCTGCTATATGATCGACAACGCCGGGGTCGTGCTGGATCATGACGTGTTCGACCGCAGGAGCGCGGAATAAATGGACAACCGCTGCGTGATCTGCGGCGATGTGATTCCCGAAGGACGCATGGTGTGTCCCGATTGTGAAAGGCGGGTGATGGGCGATGATCACGGCAAAGGCATTGATCGAAAAATTCAAGTTTGCCCTGGCCGAAAACTGGGGCTATATCTGGGGAACATACGGGCAGCTCTGGACAAAAGAAAAGCAGGCGGGCGCAACGGATGAGAAAGCCCGGCTGTACGGCGAAAAGTGGATCGGCCATCGTGTGGCGGACTGTTCCGGCCTGGGCTACTGGGCGTTCAGCGAGCTGGGCGGGTTCATCGTCCATGGCTCCAACACCATCTGGAATGAGTATGTCACCGACCGCTGCGAGCTGAAAAACGGGCAGCGGACGGACGGGAAACCGCTTTTCCCTGGCGACCCGGTGTTCCTCAAAAAGACGGAAGACGGCGTGGTGAAGCGTCACCACATCGGCTATTACGTGGGCGGGGACACGGTGATCGAGGCGAAGGGCACCCAATGGGGCGTGGTGACCAGCAAGCTGACCAGATGGCACGAAACGGCGCACTGGTACAATGTGCTATACGACAACGGCGCGTATTTCGGCAAGCTGCTGACGCTCAAGCGCGGCATGCGTGGGGAACAGGTGCGGCTATTGCAGGAAACGCTGAATGAACTGCCCGCAGGCGCGGCCCTGGATTTGAAGGAGGACGGCATTTTCGGCGCGGAAACAGAAAAAGCCGTGCGCCAGTTTCAGGCGGATTACGGCCTGACCGTGGACGGCGTTGTGGGCCGCAAGACATGGGACGCGCTGGGGGTTGCGGCGGCTGATCTGTTACCGAAAGGAACACAGAATCAACCGAAGACAAAACCGGAGCAGCATTCGCCCGGCGTCGATTGCGTCACCGTTCCCCGCCTTCACCTGCTGGAAATGCAGGCCGCGCTATCGGACGCGCTGAACATCATCACCAACGCATTGGAGGAATCAACATGAAAAAAATCGTGGAAGTGCTTGCCGCCATCGGCGGGGCCATTGCCGGGTATTTCATCGCTATGCCACCCATCGTGTGGATATTGGTAGCGGTCATGAGCCTGGACTACCTGACCGGCCTCATCTGCGGCTTCATGGGCGTGTCGCCCAAAACCGAAAGCGGCGGCCTGTCATCCGGCGCGGCCTTCAAGGGCCTGATGAAAAAGGTGCTGATCCTGTGCGTCGTCGGCCTGGCCGCGCTCATCGACCGCGCCGTGATGGCCAGCGAGGGCCTGAGCGTGCTGGAAAACGCCGCGGCCATGGGCGTGCCGATTCCCAAGGTGCTGCTGAAAGCGCTGGAAATCATGCGCAGGCAGGGAGCTGGGGATGAAAAACCACCCGACGACTGGGATCCGTGGGACGAGCAGCCGCATGCTTGATCTGGCAAAAAGAATAAGCGCATTATACGCAAAAGACCGCCCCCCGAAAAGGGGCGGTTTTTTAGCATATACCTAAGAATGAATAATTCGTCGCAGACACTGTCCGCGAATTCCTCGCAGGGCGGGATGGTGCAGAAGCCGTAGCTGGGCACGAGAATTTCCACCCGGGCCAGGACTTTCAGCACCACGGTGACGCAGACGGTGAGGCGGAACACGTTGTTGCCCTGGTAGCTGCCCGCCACGCAGACGGCGCTGGCCATGCCTTCCAGATTGAAGGGCACGATGGAATCGTCGGGCACGGCGAGCAGCACGTCTTTGCCGACCGTCACAGTGCCTTTGCCGATATATTCCACGCAGCGGCTGTCAGTGAACAGGATGTCGATGGGAATTTGCAGGCTGCCGCGCACGCGGGCGAAGCAGGGGCGGTCACAGAGGCGTTCCACAGTCAGGTTGCTGATATCCACGTCCATGCTGCTGGAACGGCAGGACTCAAACGTGATGGGCGGCACAGGCGTGGAAGTGGGAGGAGCTTCCTCCGTTTCGGCGTTGCAGCCGCAGCCGGTGGTGACCACCTGGGCATAGCTGGTGATGGTCACGTTCACGTTGGTCAGCTGCTGCTGCTGCAGGCAGCTGTCGTAAACGCGCTTTACCTGGATACAGACCTTTTCATCCAGCCCGTCCAGGGCATTTCCGGAGATCGTGCCGGGGCAGCAGCCGGGATTGGCGTTCTTGTAGGAGTAGAAAGACATAAGCGTTGCGCCTCCTTGCGTTTTGATCGGGGCTGCGGCAGGCACAGCCTTCACCCTCATCCTATGTAAAACCGGGAAAAGGGTGACGCAGGAAGCAAAAAAGAAGCGCCCCGAAGGACGCCTCTTTTTTTACCGATTGGAATTACTTCGCGTACTGGATGCCGTAGACTTCAGCCAGCTTCTCGATGCGTTCATCGATGATGTCCTGGCCGCCCGCGTTCAGATAGTCGTCCATGTAGGAATCGAACACGGAGTCGAAATCAGCTTCGGAAGCGGTGACAGCCTTGGTGAACAGTTCGTCGCGCTTGCTGGTCAGGCTGGAGCCCACTTCGGTTTCGGATTCGATGGTGCCCACGTTGAAGTGCTTGGGATAACGGCCGTTGTTCTTGCCGTATTCATTGGCCTTGATAACGATCTCGGCGGGGATGCCGGGATAGCTCAGGGCGGTGGTGGCGCCGGTGGCTTCGCCCAGGTACAGGCCGTTGCAGGTCATGGTGTAGTCGATGTTGTTGCCGGAGTTCTTCACCCATTCGCCGGTGGCGGGCAGGATCTTGTAAGCGCCGCCTTCAGCCATCTCGTAGTTGGTGCCTTCCAGACCGGTCTGCAGGTACTTGATGGTTTCGGGGCTGGAGATGAAGTTGATGTAGAGCAGGGAAGCCAGGGGTTCGGTGTTGGTGGCGGGCAGGAAGATCTTGCGGTCAGAGCCAACGGCGGCGCCCATGAACTTGCGGGTGATGCCAGCGTCGTTCTGGAAGCAGTCGATCGGCACGAACATGGCGTCTTCGCCCACGTTGCGCTGCAGGTTCAGGTTGATGCAGTCTTCGCCGTTACGGAAAGGATAGTCCCAGTTGTGCATGAAAGCGCCCACATAGCCGGCCTTCATGTTGTCGTCTTCCACGGTGCTGTCGTTGTACAGGCCGAAGTCTTTCCAAACCAGGCCTTCGTTGTACCACTTGTTCAGGACGCGGATGCCTTCCTTGTAGCCCGGATAGAGCAGGTGACGATCGTCATAGCCATACACGAAGAGGGTCTCGTCGTCGATGGCGTCGGCCACCTTGCTCACGCTCAGCAGGTCATTGCGCCAGCCGATGTCGGTGGAGGTGGTGTAGGGGATCATCTTTTCAGCATCGGCGCCCAGCAGCAGTTCCGCGTTGTCACGGAAAGCGACCAGAGCGTTGTAGAATTCTTCTTCCGTGGTGGGCAGGGCCAGACCCAGCTTGTTCAGCCAGTCCTGACGGATGAAGGTGGTGATGCGGGAAGTGTCGGCGCGAACGCCTTCGATCATCCACACAGCGCCGGTGGCGGGATCCTTGTCATAGTTCAGGTTGTCCTCGCCGCCCAGCAGAGCGATCAGGTCGCCCAGCTGATCCTTGTATTCTTCGATATAGGGAGCCAGGTCGATGACGCCGGGATTGCCGTTGGCATCCTTCATGTTGGCGTAGGTGATGATGGTGTTGTAGCCGTAGGTGTAGCTCACATCGGGAGCCTTGTGGTCGGCCAGCAGGTTGGCGATGTCGTCGGTTTCAGTCCAACGGCCAACGGAGATGTATTCAACTTCCACGTTAAATTTTTCCAGCATGGCCTTCTTCAGATAGTCGGTCCACACGTTGTTGGTGGGATCGGAGCCGCCGTCGTTGTTGCGGTTGTAGATTTCGACGGTGATGTGGCGGGTCTCGGTGAACTTGCCGTCCACAAAGCCATCATCCGCGGCGAACGCTGCGGTGACGCCCAGGGAAGCGATCAGAGCGACCATAAGTACCAGAGCCAGGATGCGTTTCATGATTCAGTCCTCCTTGTTTATTTATTCCAGGGCGTTTCCGCGCCCAATAGAATCAACCTTTCACAGCGCCAATCGTGACGCCGGACACGAAGTACCTTTGCAGCCAGGGATACACGATCAGGATCGGCACGGTGGCGAACATAACAGTAGCCATCTGGATGGTCTTGCTGACGCCGTTGGCGAAGAAGCCTTCCTGGGCCGCCTGTTCGGTGGTCTGGGTGGAGTTTTTGATCACGTTGTACAGCAGCAGCTGAATGGGCCAGAATTTTTCGGATTCGGAGGTTTTCAGATACATCAGCGCGTCGGAGAAGCCG
>CADBCX010000275.1 GCA_902793245.1 uncultured Eubacteriales bacterium
GACCACGCGGAGCTGAAAATCATCCATGGAGCGGGGCATGGGTTTTATTCCGGCGAGCCCTTCCGGATTTCCACGCAGTACGCAACAGATTTCTTGGCCTCGCACATCCAGTGATGGTATACCGAGAGCCCCAAAGCATCGAACTGCTTTCCGGCTGGCGAAGGGAGAATGATACGAGTGCGGTACAGAATCAATCAGAAAACGCAGGACAAAATCAGCGAGATTGGCCTGGGCTCCGCTTATATGCCACAAACCCCGCTGAAGGAAGCCATCCCGGCCTTGCGGCGGGCCTATGAGGGCGGCATCAACTATTACGATCTTGCGGCGGGTGACGGAAAAGCCTTTCCCATGTATGGGGAGGCTTTTGCCGACGTGCGCAAAAACATCCTGTATCAGATCCACTTCGGTGCGGACTATTCCAAGGGCACCTACGGCTGGTCGCTGAACCTGGATACCGTAAAACGCTCTATTGAGAAGCAATTAAAGGAGCTGCGTACCGATTATATTGATTACGGTTTTATCCATTGCCAGGACGAGTTTTCCGACTGGGAAACCTATCAAAAAAACGGCGTGTATGATTATATCCTGAAGCTGAAAGAACAAGGGATCGTGCGCCATATCGGGCTTTCCTCCCATACGCCCGCCGTCATTCAGCGCATCCTGGACGAGGCGGCGGTGGATATGCTGATGTTCTCCGTCAATCCCGCTTATGACTACGGCCAGGGGGAATACGCAAATGGCGGCGTGGATGAGCGCAACGCGGTTTATCGGCGCTGTGAGAAGGAAGGGATCGGCATCTCCGTGATGAAGCCTTTCTCCGGCGGGCAGCTCCTGGACGCCAGGCAATCGCCCTTCGGCCAGGCGCTGACGGAATATCAGTGCATCCGCTATGCCCTGGACCGGCCGGGGGTGCTGACGGTGCTGCCCGGCGCGCAAAGCATCCGGGAAATCGAAAAGCTGCTTGCGTATGAAAACCAGCCGGAGGAAGCGCTGGATTATTCCATCGTCGGTTCTTTCGCGCCGCCCCAGGCCAGCGGAAAATGCGTGTACTGCAACCATTGCAAGCCCTGCCCCATGGGAATCGATATCGGCCTGGTGAACAAGTATTACGATCTGGCAAAAGCAGGAGACAAGCTGGCGGTGGAGCATTATAAGACACTTGAAAAGAACGCCGCCGATTGTATTCAGTGTGGCCACTGCGACAGCCGCTGTCCCTTCTCTGTGAAGCAAAGCAAGCGAATGAAGGATATTCTGGTGTTTATGCAATCATAACCATTGATTTCAGGCACTGGAGAGAATGGTTTGCCGAAATAGGAAGCCGACTCAATACTTCTGTTTTTTCGGGCAATACGGAACTTGAAGATACTTTTAGCCAATTTGAAGTTGGATGATGCGAGGATGATGATGGATTAGAAGGGCATCATCATGATCAATCATGAGAAGCTAAGAGGCTGTCTCCATAAGTAGTTTCATTGTTCTCCATTCTCTCGGATAAAAACGGATTTCCCGTTTTTATTTTCTTTCTAAATCGCCAATGCATGATACAGGCATTTGGATTGATATTCAATAAGTGATTTCAACCAATCCAGTTTTGCGAGGGAAACAAAATGAATCAAGGGATTTTTGCAGGCAAAACAGCGGTGATCACCGGCGGGGCCCACGGCATTGGCCGGGCCATTGCCGACGCTTTCCTCCGGGAAGGAGCCGCGGTGCACATTATCGACATACAGCCCGGCGACTGGTTCGTAGGTGACGTGTCCAGGAAGGAAGATCTGGAGCGGTTCGCGGCGGACGTGATCGAAAAAAGCGGGCAGGTGGATTATCTGATCAACAACGCCCTGCCGCTGATGAAAGGCATCGACGACTGCACCTGGGAGGAATTTTCCTACGCTCTGGCAGTGGGCGTCACCGCGCCGTTCTATCTTACCAAACTGCTGATGCCCCATTTCGCTCCCGGCGCGTCGGTGATCAACATTGCTTCCTCCAGGGACCACATGAGCCAGCCCCAAACCGAAAGCTACACCGCCGCCAAGGGCGGGATCGCCGCCCTGACCCACGCCATGGCTGTAAGCCTGGCAGGCAAGGCCCGGGTGAACAGCATCTCCCCCGGCTGGATCGACACCACCGGCAGCGACATCACCGGCCCGGACACCGCCCAGCAGCCCGTGGGCAGGGTTGGCAAGCCCGAGGACATCGCGGAAATGGCCCTGTTCCTCTGCTCCGACAAGGCCGGCTTCATCACCGGCGAAAACATTTGCATCGACGGCGGCATGACCAGGCTCATGATCTACCACGGGGAGCATGGGTGGAACTATGCTGAATGATTGCTAATCATAATTTATGACCGGAAAGGAGGCCTGCTTATGATGGATATTCGTCAACAGATTTCTCGCTCCTGGAAGCAATATTCCATCATGCACCTGGATCGCCGGGTGGCCTCCATTCATAGCAACGGCACCTGTACCATTTATGCATCTTCATTCCTGCCCTACAATCTTTATTTGAAAAAGGCAGAGGGCGTTGATGCATTGCAAAGTACGAGTAGGTAAAACATATGGCGATCTATGTGACAGGAGATACACACGGCAGTCAACCCCATGGATGGCTTTCCGTCGATGGTTTTATGCATCGGCTCAACACCACTTCTTTTCCGGAGCAAAAAGAGCTCGGGAAAGAGGATTATGTGATTATCTGCGGTGACTTTGGCGGGGTTTGGGAAACCAACCGGTTTTGTGCAGAAGAATCTCCTAAGGAGAAGGATGCTCTTGATTGGCTGGAGAGCAAACCATTCACCACGCTTTTTATCCCCGGAAACCATGAAAACTATGATCGGCTGATGGGCTGTCAGGATGAACGGCTTCTCGATTCCTGGTTCTATGTCAAGATGCCGCCGGAAGAAAAAGAAAAGCTCCGGAAAGGAATACGCGGCGTATTGGGTGCATGACGCGGAGAACAGTTACGTCGTCATAGATGAATAATACCATTCTTTTTCTAAAATCTTAACAGCTATGTTGCGAAGGGTAAAAAGAAGGAGAACGGCGGGGCGTTGCCCCACACCCCACCAGGGTACTGAGTTTCCGCAGCCTCAATCGTCGCAACTCGCCTTCATGGCGAGATTGCTCGTTTCGGCTGATCTCAGCCCGGACATGATAA
>CADBCX010000276.1 GCA_902793245.1 uncultured Eubacteriales bacterium
TGGTTCATCCAAAGGGAAGCTGTAAAGGGGTTTGTCTTACGCGCCGGATGAAAAGGCTGGTGCTGTTTGCGCTGTGTTTCCTGGTCTTCGCCGCGGCGCTGCCGGCGCGGGCGGGGGAATCGGAGCACAAGGTGGTGCGCGTTGGCTGGTATGAGTCTGCCTTCCACCGCACGGATCAGTTCGGAAGAAAGTCCGGCTACGGCTACGAATACCAGCAGCGAATCGCCATCTACACCGGCTGGACGTATGAATACGTGGAGGGCAGCTGGTCCCAGCTGCTGGAAAAGCTGATTGCCGGAGAAATCGACCTGCTGAGCGACGTGTCCTACACCCAGGAGCGCGCCGAAAAAATCCTCTATTCCACCGAAGCCATGGGCTCGGAGGGCTATCACGTGTTCATCGCCCCCGGCAACACCGAAATCAGGCCGGACTCTTTTGCTTCCTTGAATGGCAAACGGGTGGGCGTGAATAAAAACAGCATCCAGGAGCAGCTGTTTATCAGCTGGGCGAAGAGCCACGACGTGACCCCGGAAATCGTTGAATCGACGGAGAAAACGCCCGTGCTGCTGGAAATGCTGGCCCGCGGCGAGTTTGACGCCCTGGTGACCCTGGACACCTACGGCAATACCGCCGATGTGGTGCCCGTGTGGAAGGTCGGTTTTGCGGAATCCTTCTTCGGCATCAACAAAAACCGCCCCGACCTGAAGAACGAGCTGGACGTGGCCATGAACCGCCTGTTTGAAGATAACCGCGACTTCAACCAAAATCTGACAGAAAAATTTAACAAGTCCAGCGCCGTCAACAGCTTTCTGACCGCCGAGGAAAAGGAATGGCTGTCCAATCGCAGCGTCATTCGGGTGGGCTATCGGGAAAACTTCCTTCCCTTCTGCGGCGTGGAGGAGGATTCGCAGTCGCTCACCGGTTCCCTGGCGGACTTCCTCAAGTTCGCGGAAACCTGCGAAAAGAACGCGAAGCTCACCTTTGAAACCCGGGCCTTCGATACCACGGAAGCCGGCCTGAAGGCCCTGGAAAACGGGGAAATCGACTGCATGTTCCCCATCAGCATCACGTCCTATGACGGCGAAAAGCGGGGAATCATCGCAACCGATCCCATCGTGGTGACCGAAATGTACGCGGTGGTGCGCACGGTGGATCACCAGGGCGTATCCAAGGATCGGGAGATGTCCGTGGCTGTGCTGGAAGGCCATCCCAACCACGTTACCTTCCTGATGGACAACTTCCCCAACTGGAGCATAAAAAACTACCCGGACAGCGTTTCCGCCTTCCGGGCGGTCGGCTCGGGAGAAGCGGACTGCGCGCTGGTGAGCAACTACCGCCTGAACCGCGTGAGCAATATGTGCGCGGAATATAAGCTGTCCACCCTCGCCACCGGCGAAAACATGAACATGTCCTTCGCCATGAGGCGGGAGGACGACTGCCTCTATTCCATCCTCAATAAAATCAGCCGCCTGCTGCCCGATTCCGCGATGACCTCGTCGCTGACCAACTATGCTTTCCGGGACGACCGGGTGACGATTGAAAAGTTCCTGGGGGACAACCTGGGCTATGTGCTGGCGGGGGTCGCCGTCATCATCTCCGTGATTCTGCTGCTGCTGCTGTGGAACGTGAAAACCCAGGCAAAAGCGAATGAGGGCCGACAGATCATTTCCGAAGCGGAGCGCGACCACCTGACCAACCTGTATAACCGCAACTTCTTCTTCGTCTACGCCAACCGCTTCTGCCGCGAGCATCCGGGAAAGCCCATGGACGCGGTGATCATCAACGTGGAGCGCTTCCACAATCTGAACACCCTGAACGGCCGCGACTTTGGCGACAATGTGCTCCGGGCGCTGGCCCGCGAAATCGAGGATTTCCTCAAAGAAACAACGGGCTTTGCCAGCCGGGTAGAGGGCGACCACTTTGATATTTACTGCGTTCCCCAGGAGGACTATCAGGCGCTGCTGACCCGGTTCCAGTCCCGGCTGACCGAGGCGATTCCCAACGCGGACGTGCGCCTGCGCATGGGCGTGATGCCCTGGCAGGAGGGCATGACGGTCGAGCATATGTTTGACCAGGCGTGGTCGGCGTGCAGCATGGTGCGCGGCAATTACAAAACCCACCTGATGATCTATGATGAAGCGCTGCGTGAACGCGACCAGTTCAACCAGCGCCTCCTGAACGAGCTGGGGAACGCTATCGAAAACCACGAGCTGGAAGTGTATTACCAGCCGAAATACAATATCCAGTCGGAAACGCCGAAGCTGAGCAGCGCCGAAGCCCTCATCCGCTGGCGGCACCCGGAACTGGGCCTGATTACTCCTGAAAAATTCATTCCCCTGTTCGAGCACAGCGGCCAGATCAGCGCCGTGGACAAGTATGTCTGGGCGGAGGCCACGCGCCAAATCGCCGCCTGGCGCGACCGGTACGGCGTTGTGCTGCCTGTGTCCGTCAACCTTTCCCGCGTGGACGTGTTTGACCCCCATCTGATCGCCGCCCTGGACGGGTTCGTGGCGCAGTATGGACTGGAACCGGGGAACCTGAAGCTGGAAGTGACCGAATCCGCTTATACCGAGGACGCCGACCACCTGATCCAGGTCATTCAGCAGCTCCGGAAAAAGGGCTACGAAATTGAAATGGACGATTTTGGCTCGGGCTATTCTTCCCTGAACATGATTTCCTCCATGCCCATCGACGCGCTGAAGATGGATATGGAATTCATCCGGCACATCGACCGCAACGAACGGGATTTCCGCCTGGTGGAAATTGTAATCGACATCGCCAAGTTCCTGAACGTGCCCGTTATCGCCGAGGGCGTGGAAACGGTACTGCAGCTTGAACTGCTGAAAGGAGCGAAATGCGACCTGGTGCAGGGCTATTACTTCTCTCGCCCCCTGCTGCCCCAGGATTTTGAAGCGCTGCTTGCAAAACAAGTGAAAATCGGCTTCTGATCTCTGTCCGCGGAGCTTTCCCGGCTGTTCAGATCGTCGACAAAGTCCCCGGGATGCATCGAAGGGCCGCAGCCCTTCGATTGTAATCCGCAGGGGCCGAAGCGCCCGGAAAACAGTCCGGCGGACTGTTTTCAGCGAAGGCCGGGCGGC
>CADBCX010000277.1 GCA_902793245.1 uncultured Eubacteriales bacterium
GAGGTGTTCATGAGAAAGAAACACCTCATCAGTCAGCCTAACGGCTGACAGCTTCCCCTCAAGGGGAAGCCTTTTGGGTCATCCTCTGCATCTCCGTAGTTATTCGTTCATTCGTGCGTAAGCAGTGGGGACTGACGTTTTTTGTCTTGTTGCGGCGGGCGAATGGTGGTATAATAAGGCAAAGCAGACAGCAGGAGGGACGGAAGCATGCGCATCGTGTTTGTGCGTCACGGGGAACCCAATTACGAACTGGACTGCCTGACCCCGCTGGGGCGGAAGCAGGCGAAGGCCGCGGCGGAACGGCTGCGGGAGGAAAACATCGAGGAGATTTATTCCTCGCCCTTTGGCCGCGCGAAGGAAACGGCCCAGGCCGCAAGCGACGCGCTGGGCATCCGGCCCATCAAGGTGCTGGACTTCATGCATGAACTGTACTGGGGCAGCGTGGACGGAACCCCGACCTTTGCCAACGGCCATCCCTGGGACATTGCCGACGCCCTCGCCCGACAGGGC
Organism: uncultured Eubacteriales bacterium; assembly: GCA_902793245.1. Taxonomy (GTDB): domain Bacteria; phylum Bacillota; class Clostridia; order Christensenellales; family Aristaeellaceae; genus RUG563. The sequence goes on from CADBCX010000277.1 coordinate 511, forward strand.
TGGGACCTGACCCGCACTGACTGGCCCCAGCATCCGTTTTTTACCAACAATCGGGTCACAGAAGGAGTTGCCCATGTGGCCCGGGAAACGGACGCCTGGATGGAAACCCTGGGCTATGTGCGGGAAGGCGCGTATTACCGCTGTGCGCGGCAGGATGACGAGCAGCACACGGTAGCCCTGTTCTGCCATGGCGGCTCCTCCGCCGCGGCGCTGGCGCACATCTTCAACCTGCCCTTCCCCTATATGTGCGGCACCCTGCACCTGCCCTTCACTTCCCTGACCATCGTGCGCCTCACCAGCGTGCCCAGCGACAAAACCCTGCCGGTGATGGAACTGATCGGCGACGGAAGGCACATTGAGGGAATCAGATAATATGCTCTTTTTTCATGGTAACGGCGTCTTGATCCGCCGTGGCCTTTTTTGATTGAATAATATCGTTGCTCAGTCGCTTGTGTAGAGAGGGTCCAGAGTTCAGAGTACAGAGTACAGATTTATCATGTTTACCAATGAAGATCCCGGCTAATGGAATCACAATATCATCTGTACTCTGCACTCTGTACTCCTGTTCTCTCATTTCCCAGCTGCTCCAAAACAGGGACGATTGAAGAAACAAAAATAATTTTACAAACCTCTTGACACTCGGTAAAAAAGTGGTACAATATGATCGAAGGTCAAAGAAAGTCAGATATTGGCCTTCCCGAATCCGAATTACCCGAATGGGGGGCGATTTTATGAGCAACAATTCCTACACCCAGAAATCCATGGAAACCATCCAGCTGGCCCAGCGCATCGCCCAGGAGCGGGGCCACCAGCAGCTGGAGCAGGCGCATCTTTTGTCCGCCCTGCTGAACCTGCCGGAAGGACTCATTCCCCAGTTATTGGCGAAAATGAACGTGGACGCCGACGCGCTCAGCCAGGGCGCGGAAGCCATCCTGCAAAAACTGCCCCAGGTGCGGGGCCTGTCCCGGGAGGAGGGCAAGGTATATATCTCCTCCGACATGGACAAAGCCATGCGCGCCGCGTCTGACGAAGCAGCCCGGATGAAGGACGAGTATATCTCCGTGGAGCATTTGTTCCTGGCCCTCATCAAGTGCGCCGACAAGGACGTGGGGCCGCTGTTTAAGCGCCTGAACATCACCGAAGCTGCGTTCCTGAAAGCCCTGTCCGCCGTGCGCGGCGCGGCTCGCGTGACCAGCGACAACCCGGAGGACACCTACGACGCGCTGGCGAAGTACGGCAGCGACCTGGTGGACATGGCCCGAAAGGGCAAGCTGGATCCCGTCATCGGCCGTGACAGCGAAATCCGCGACGTAATCCGCATCCTGAGCCGCAAGAGCAAAAACAACCCTGTCCTCATCGGCGAGCCCGGCGTGGGCAAAACCGCCATCGCCGAGGGCCTGGCCCTGCGAATCGTCCGGGGCGACGTGCCCGACAGCCTGAAAGACCGGTCCGTGTTCTCCCTGGACATGGGCTCCCTGATTGCCGGGGCCAAATTCCGGGGCGAATTTGAGGAGCGCTTGAAGGCGGTGCTGGCCGAAATCAAAAAGAGCGAAGGCAAGATCATCCTGTTCATCGACGAACTGCACACCATCGTGGGCGCGGGCAAGGCCGAAGGCAGCATGGACGCGGGCAACCTGCTAAAGCCCATGCTGGCAAGGGGCGAGCTGCACTGCATCGGCGCCACGACCTTAGACGAATACCGCAAGTACGTGGAAAAGGACGCCGCCCTGGAGCGCCGCTTCCAGCCGGTCATGGTGAACGAGCCTACTGTCGAAGATACCATCTCCATCCTGCGCGGCCTGAAAGAGCGCTACGAAGTGTTCCACGGCGTGAAGATTCAGGACGCGGCCCTCATCGCCGCCGCGACCCTCTCCAACCGCTACATCACCGACCGTTTCCTGCCCGACAAGGCCATCGACCTGGTGGACGAAGCCTGCGCCATGATCCGCACGGAAATGGACTCCATGCCTCAGGAACTGGACGAGATTCGCCGCCGCATCATGCAGCATGAGATCGAGGAAGCCGCCCTGAAAAAGGAGACCGACCCCCTCAGCCAGGAGCGCCTGAGCGTGCTGCGCAAGGAACTGAGCGACATGCGCGACCAGTTCCAGGAAATGCAAAGCCGCTGGGAGAACGAAAAGAACGACATCGGCAATGTGCAGAAGCTGCGCGAGGAGATCGAACGGGTCAACGCCGAGATCGAACGGGCCAAGCAGAAGTATGACCTGGCCAGAGCCGCCGAACTGCAATACGGCGAGCTGCCCAGGCTGAAAGCCGAACTGGAAGAAGCGGAAAAGGAAAGCCCCGCCAGGAACACCCTGCTGCGGGACAAGGTGACGGAAGAAGAAATCGCCCGCATCGTGGCCCGCTGGACGGGCATCCCCGTCAGTAAGCTGATGGAGGGCGAACGGGAAAAGCTGCTTCGCCTGCCGGACGTTTTGCACAAGCGCGTCATCGGCCAGGACGAAGCCGTGGAAAGCGTCAGCGAAGCCATCCTGCGTTCCCGCGCCGGCGTGGCGGACGAAAACCGGCCCATCGGCTCCTTCCTCTTCCTGGGCCCCAC
>CADBCX010000278.1 GCA_902793245.1 uncultured Eubacteriales bacterium
CGGGAACCAAACCGATTCTACAAATTTTGTCTAATCCGCTATTGCGGGTCCAGGGTACTCAGTACCCTGGTGGGGCCTGGGGTGAAACCCCAGCGTAACTTCTTGTTGGATTTTCGTCCTTTGCAACAAGGCTGTTAAGAATTTAGTACGCAAACAGTATCAGAACCATTCACGCCCTCTCCCACGCGCCGAGGGATTTGTCGTGGGCGGTGACGGTGAGCATATCGCCGGGCTTCCAGTCGGGGCGGGGAAGGTTGGCGTCGTAATAGAACAGGCGGTCGTCCTCCGGGTCGTCCATATTGCCCACGTTCAGCATCATGGGATAATACTTGACCCCGTCCCGGTCCACCGTCCCTTCCTCCATCTCCTTGAACGCGCCGGTGGTGGTACGCGTCCTGCCGTGCAGCACGTCGTTCAGGTGGCGGCGGTAGGCGGTCAGCGGGGAAACCAGCATTCCGTAGCCGAAAATCAGCCCCGCGCCCAGCGCCAGCGACAGCGCCATGGTCAGCCAGCGAATGCGGAACACGAAGGACACGATCACCGCCGCCAGCAGCAGCGCCGCCGGGATGCTCAGCAGCAGCCTGCGCTGCTTGATCTGGGCGCAAATATCGCTGTAATCCTGTTCAGTATACAAAGCATGATCCCTCTCTTTGCCAGAATGAAAAAACCTCTCCGCTTTTTATCATACCGCAATCCCCGCCAAAAGTACACCCCCAAACGGTGGCGATATTGTGGCACAGGGCGCAACGGCATGAAAAGTTTTTCCTCCGGGAAGAAACGGGATTCCTTGAACGTTTTAATCGCGGAGCGGGAAGAAGAAACTCCCGCCGGAAAGAAGGAAAAGCATGAAAAAACTGATTTGCCTGACGCTGGCGCTCGCTATGCTCCTGACCGCCTGCCTGGCCGCGGCGGAAGCACAGCCGGCCCTGTCCTTTGCCGATCTGGATGAACTGGACTGGACGTTCAGCAGCGGCGTCGGCGCGTGGTACACCTGCATTTGGATGGAGGAAGACGGCACGTTCACCGGGGAATTTCACGACAGCGAAATGGGCGAGGCGGACGAAGCCTATCCCGACGGCACCGTGTACGGCTGCCTGTTCCACGGGAAAATGACCCTGGGCGAACAGGTGGACGAATACACCTGGAAGCTCCGCGTGGACGAAGTGGAATTGGACGAGGGCCAGGTGCCCGAGGTGATCGAGGACGGCATGCGGTTTGTCACCTGCGAGCCTTACGGCCTGAAAGCAGGGAACGACATGCTGCTGTACCTGCCCGGCACGCCGGTGGAAAAGCTGCCCGAAAGCTTCCTGCCCTGGGCGCACCTGTACGCATATGGGGAAGACATGAAGGAGCTGCCCTATTACGGCCTGTATGACCCCCAGGAGGAGACCGGCTTCATCGGCGAGGAGCCGTATGGAAGCTTTGACGGGATCGTGGGCGTGTGGCGCAAAGCGGGCGAGGAAGCCAGCGAAACCTACACGCAGCTGACGATCAAAAACGACGGCACCGGGGAGATGATCACCCTGCCCGAAGGAACGGGCGTGCCGCTGACTTGGTACGCGGACGGTGAAGGCTGGACGGTGTGCTTCGGCTCTCCCGATACAGCCGGTAAAGTATCGTATGACGCCGAGACCGATCAGCTGACCGTTGCAGAACCCATGGAAAACGGCGAAGACCAAACCACGGTGTATCTCCGCGACTGGTGGACTGAATCGGAGCTATTCTTTTCGGAAGGTCTCTGATCAGTTGATGCTTCGGAAAAACTGCAAAACACAGCGAGGCCGCCTCACAAACAATGAGGCGGCCTGTTTCTTTCCGCAAATCCTTATTCCTGGGTTTTGTCGTTTTCCTCGTCCTCGTCATCCTCGTCGTCGTCATCGGTTTCGGTGGCCAGGCCGCGGTTGACCTGCACGCCCTCCATACGGGAGTTGATGTACTTATCGAACACGCCGTTGGTGTAGCTGGCGTAGACGAACCGGGCCAGGGCGTAGCCGATCAGGATGTAATACGCGCCCAGGGCCAGCAGGGCCAGCAGCGCGCCGGTGAACACGAACACAACCAGGCAGATGGCGGTGGGCACCAGCATGACGAGCCGGATGCCCACGGTCTGGGGCAGGCGGCCCACAGCCATGATGAGGCTGTTGCGGATGAGCTGGGGGAAGGTGACTTTATAGGTCACCATCATGGGATACATGAACGTAACGCCCAGCATCCACACGATGCCGACCACCACCAGCAGCATCTGCGGCACCATGAAAATCACATTGTTCACCGCCTGCTGGCCGTAGAACTGATAGCCCACATACATGACGAGGGGCACCAGCGACGTGATGACGGACACCAGCAGGCCCTGCTTCCAGTTTTCCTTCAGCGCGTCCCGGAAATCCGCCCAGATGAAGGCGTGCTCGTCGCGGCTCCAGTTGCGGGTCACGTAGGCCAGGCCCGCCTGCACGGGGCCGGTGATGGCGATGCAGGGAATGCACCACAGGCAGAAGGTGGACAGCAGGCTGCGGGCCATTTCCACCATCCAGGCGTCCAGATCCATGTCCGCCAGCAGCTTCAGCTGATCCTCCGTCAGCTGGCCCAGATCGCCGGTTTCCACATACGCGGCGTACTCGCTGCGAATCATCAGCACGTTCATCAGCGTGGTGATGCAGTAACCAATCAGAATAATCAAAGGCAGCCAGGCCGCGATGGTCATCAGGTTGATGCGGCACAGGGCGGAAAAGCGCACTCGCAGCATCTCCCAAAACAGCTGCCAGCGGTTCTTGGGCAGGTCCTCCTTCCGGAAATCCCCCTTGCCGCTTTTGCCGTAATAATAACTGTTCATCAATTTCCCAAACATCAGGCCATTCCTCCAAATCACTGCGCGGAATCAAAAATCGGTCGGCGCTCTCGGCCGTTCGCCGGAAAACGTCCATTTCCGCTATTATACTATATTTTTTCCTTCTTGCAAACTGTAAATTTTTAAGAGGCATCCATAGAAGATGTGGGTTAAGTCACATTCAATGGAGACCTACCCGGTAAGTAGATCACCCTCCCACCACAGCGAAGGTAGATCAGAGCAA
>CADBCX010000279.1 GCA_902793245.1 uncultured Eubacteriales bacterium
AAGTACATGAAAAACAGCATCACCTACGGGGACCTGGTGGTGATCGTGCTGGCCACCCTGGCCGTGCAGCTGGTGGGGATGATCGAGCCCCGGGTGTACAGCCTGGTGACGGGCAAGATCCTGGAAGGCCACAATATGAACCTGATGGCGGGCGTAGGGGTGTTTCTCCTGACCAGCGCCTTTGCCGCCCAGCTGATCGGCCTGGTGCGCAGCCTTTTGATGCAGCGGATCAACACCAAAACCTCCCAGGCGGTGCAGGCCTCGGTGATGATGCGCATTCTGTCCCTGCCGGTGAGCTTTTTCCGCAGGTATTCCTCCGGCGAGCTGTCCAGCCGGGCGGGCAGCGTCAATTCCCTGTGCAGCATGATGCTGAATAACATTCTGTCCATCGGCCTGAGCAGCCTCCTGTCCCTGCTCTATGTGGCGCAGATCTTCAGCTTCGCCCCGGCGCTGGTGTGGCCATCGCTGCTGATCATCCTGGCCACGGTGGTGATGAGTCTGGCGGTGTCTTTTGTGCAAATCGGCATTTCGAGGAAGCGGATGAAGCTGAGCGCCGAGGAGCAGGGCATGAGCTACGCCGTGATGAACGGCATCCAGAAGATCCGGCTTTCCGGCTCCGAAAAGCGGGTCTTTGCCCGGTGGGGACGGCTGTACGCCAAAGGTGCACAGCTGGAATACAACCCGCCGCTGTTTCTCAAAATCAACACCGTCATCACCACGGCGATTTCGCTGATCGGCACCATCGTGCTGTATTATCTGGCGATTCAAACGAATGTGGGCGTCAGCCAGTATTACGCTTTCACGGCTGCCTATGGCCGGGTCATGGGCGCGTTCTCCGCGCTGGCCGGCATCGCCGTCTCGGTGGCCTCCATCCGTCCGGTGCTGGAAATGGCCGAGCCTATCCTGAAAGCCGAACCTGAAGTAGCCGCAGACAAGCAGCCCGTTGACCGCGTGACGGGGCACATTGAAATGAGCCATGTTTCCTTCCGGTATGAGGAAAACACGCCCTATGTGCTGAATGATCTTTCCCTGGATATCAAGGCCGGGGAATATGTGGCCATCGTGGGCCGCACGGGCTGCGGCAAATCCACGCTGGTGCGGCTGCTGCTGGGCTTTGAAAAGCCGGAAAAGGGTGGGATATTCTACGACCGGCACGACCTGAACAGCATCGATCCCCGTTCTCTGCGCAAGCACATCGGCGTGGTGATCCAGAACGGCCAGCTGTTCCAGGGCGACATTTTCTCCAATATTACCATTTCCGCTCCCGATCTGACGCTGGATGAAGCCTGGGAAGCGGCGGAGATGGCGGGCATCGCCCAGGATATAAGGGACATGCCCATGGGCATGCAGACCCTGATCTCCGAGGGCCAGGGGGGAATCTCCGGCGGACAGAAGCAGCGGCTGATGATCGCCCGGGCCGTCGCCCCCAAGCCCAGTATCCTGATTTTCGACGAAGCCACCAGCGCCCTGGACAACAAGACGCAAAAGCAGGTGTCTGGCGCGCTGGACAAGCTGAACTGCACCCGCATCGTGATCGCCCACCGCCTCTCCACCATCCGCAACTGCGACCGGATTCTGGTCATGGACAAAGGGACGATCATAGAGGAAGGCACGTATGATGACCTGATCGCGCAGAACGGCCATTTCGCCGAGCTGGTGGCACGGCAGCGGCTGGATGCGGCCGGATAAAAAGAAAGGAAGGAAAACCACAAGATCCGTCTTTCCAACACCCTGAAGCGCTTGATGAAAGTCGGCGCGATCCTCTTCGGTTTGGCCTTCATCATCGCCGGCGTAATCGGCATTCGTCAGGACGACACCTTCCTTCCAACCAAGGCCGTGATGGAAATCTCATTTCTCTACGCCATTCCCCATACGGCAGTATTGGACCGCTTCTTCCTGTCTGTAACGAAGATCGCAGGGTCTTATGGGCAGCTGTGGATGATTGTTGCTGTAGTTTTGCTGGTTTTCAAAAAGACCAGGAGAGCAGGTGTCGCGGTGCTTCTTGCCTACGCATCTGTATTCCTAATGGGACAGCTTGTGCTGAAAAACTTGATTTCCAGGCCGCGGCCCTGCCAAATCGACCTGGATTTTGCGCTGCTCGTTTCCAGACCGTCCAGTTCATCCTTTCCATCAACCCATTCCGCATGGGCCTTTGGCGCTGCCACAGCCCTTTTCATGCAGCATAGAAAGACGGGTGTCGCCGCCTTCATTGCCGCTGCCTTGATCGCCTTTAGCCGGCTGTATATGTTCCTGCATTATCCTACGGATGTGCTTGCTGGCATCGCGCTGGGAATCGCGATCTCCATCATCATTGGCCAACAGCTTGGCGCCAGACGAACGGAAAACATCCGGCAGGAAGCTGCCCAGCATGTATTTGCCGCAGTGGCATTATGTACCGCCGTCGGGACAGTCATGTTTGCATTGGCTGGTGTATTTCCGCGTTTGTATAATACCAGCGGGGATGTGCAGGCACTTGCCACCAGCCTGATTCGTGTCAGCGCTTTGTGGCTGCCGATGTATGCCTGCGAGACTGCCTTTTACTTTATCATCCGTTCCGGCGGAAAGGTTCTAGTCACGTTTTTCTTTGACTCCGCATTCTGCTGGATCTGCCCTGTCCCAATTGCATTCATCCTGGCACACTTTACCGGTGTACCCATCGTGCAGATGTATCTGATCATCCAGCTGACAGGAATCATCAAAATCATCAGTGGATACATACTTGTACGGAAAGGCATCTGGATCAACGACCTGACATAAACCATCACCCTCAGTGAAAAATGCGAAGCAGTCTGAACAGGGGTGGGTGACGGGTTACAAACTGTCCTTTACATTTTATAGGAAAGGGCATATAATGAAAAAAATGGCAATGGCGTCAGATTATAGATAATCTGCGCCATTTTTTTATGCGAAGTTTCCGAACATACCGGTGCGGTTCTGCGCAAGCAGCGAAGAGAGGGGAGGATCTGTTATGGCAGCGTTTGAAAGAGTGTTATCCGGTATTCCCGAAATGGATACGGCGCTGGACAATATCCGGCTTGGGGATAATGTAGTATTCAGGGTT
>CADBCX010000280.1 GCA_902793245.1 uncultured Eubacteriales bacterium
CATCACGAAGAGCATCGTGGAGCTGATGAACGGCCATATCGAAGTGGAAAGCGAAAAGGGAAAAGGGACGACCTTCACCGTGACGGTCACGCTGGGCGAATCCGACAGCCACGCCGGCATGCTGGAGGGCGACATCAATCCCAAGGAACTGGATGTGCTGGTGGTGGATGATGATCCCATCGCGCTGGAGCACGCGCAAATCGTGCTGGGGCAGGCAGGCATCTGCTGCGAGCTCGCCGCTTCCGGCGCGGAAGCTCTGGAAAAAGTGCGGCTCCGGCACGCCCGCAGGGACGATTACGATCTTTTGCTGGTGGACTGGAAAATGCCTGAGATGGACGGCGTGGAAACCACCCGTCAGATTCGCGTCGTGGTAGGCAGCGATACGCCGATCGTGATCCTGACGTCGTATAATTGGGATGAAGTGGCGGAGGAAGCAATGCGTGCCGGCGTGGATACTTTCGTTGCTAAGCCTTTGTTTGCCGGGCATGTGCTGGATCAGTTCCGGGTGGCCTTCCGGCGAAAGAGCGCGGAAATGAAGGTCGAAAAGGCTGATCTGAAGGGACGGCGCGTGCTGCTGGCCGAGGATGTGGAAGTGAACGCCGATATCATGGTCATGGTGCTGAGCATGTGGGAGATCAATACGGATGTGGCGCAGAACGGCCGTATCGCCGTGGACAAATATCTGTCGCAGCCTGCCGGGACCTACGACGCCATTCTGATGGACATGCGGATGCCGGAAATGGACGGGTTGGAAGCCACGCGGCAGATCCGCGCCTCCGGCCGTGAGGACGCGCAGACGATCCCCATCATCGCCCTGACCGCCAATGCTTTTGACGAAGACGTGCAGCGGAGCATGCAGGCCGGGCTGAACGCGCATCTGTCGAAGCCCGTTGAGCCGAACGCCCTGTTCGATACACTGGAAAAAATGATCAGGCCTTAATCGTTGGGAGATGATACGAATGACTGCTTTGAATCAGATGTACGACATTTCCGAAATCAACGCGAAGAACCGGAAAAAGCCCGTGCTGATCGTGGAGGATGATTTCATCAACCGTGAATTGTTGAACGCTTATCTTCAGCAGGAATATGAAATCCTTTGCGCGGAAACCGCCGAGGAGGCCCTGCGGATCATTCACGGGAACAGCGAAACGCTCAGCCTCGTGCTGTTGGATCTGAACCTACCGGGCATGAAAGGACTGGACTTGCTGCGGGAGATCAAGAAGGACATCGACCTTTCCCGGATCCCCGTCATCGTGCTGACATCCGATACGGAATCCGAGGTGGACAGCCTAAACGCCGGGGCCAGCGACTTTATCCCCAAGCCCTATCCGCGGCACGAGATTATCCTGGCCCGCGTTCGGCGCAGCATCGAGCTTTCCGAAAACAAGGATCTGATCCGCTGGACGGAGCGCGATCAGCTGACGGGACTGTATAACCGGGAGTATTTTTACCGGTACGCGGAAATATACGACACGTTTCATCAGGACGAGGCAACGGACGCCCTGGTGCTGGACGTCAGCCATTTCCGCATGATGAACGAGCGCTTCGGAAGGGCATACGCGGATGAAGTGCTCAAACGGATCGGCGCGGAACTGTACAAATTCGTCAGGAGCAACGGCGGGATCGCGTGCCGCAGAGAGGCGGACACCTTCCAGGTCTACTGCCCCCACATGACGGATTACGCACCGCTTTCGCAGCAGGTGACAGCCGCCGCCAGCGGGGAGGATAAAGTGCACGTCCACATCCGCATCGGGGTTTACCCCCGGGTGGATAAAACCATCGATATGGAACTCCGTTTCGACCACGCCAAAAGCGCAGCGGACAGCCTACGGAACAGCTTTTCGGAATCCGTCGCCATGTATGACGAATCCCTGCAGGCAGTAGAGGCGTTCACCGAGCGGCTGCTGGACGATTTCCGCAGCGCCTTGACACAAAAGCAATTCGCCGTGTATTTTCAGCCGAAATACGGCATCCGTTCCCCGAAGCCCGTTCTGTGCGGCGCGGAGGCGCTGGTGCGCTGGCAGCATCCGGAGCTGGGCATGATCCCGCCCGGCAGGTTCATCCCGCTCTTTGAGAGCAACGGCCTGATCCGGGAGCTGGATCATTATGTCTGGCGGGAAGCCGCCGCACAGATTGGCGATTGGAGGAAACGGCTGGGATGCTCGGTGCCCGTTTCCGTCAACGTGTCGCGGATCGACATGATGGATCCCGACCTGGCCGATACGTTCTGCCGTCTTGTGGAAGAAAACGGGCTGAGCTTCGATGATCTTCATCTTGAAATCACCGAATCTGCCTATACGGAGGATTCGGAAGAAATCATTCGTGTCGTTTCCGGCCTGCGGGCGAGGGGTTTCAAAATAGAAATGGACGATTTCGGCTCGGGCTATTCCTCGCTGAACATGATTACAAAGCTGCCCATCGACGCGCTGAAGTTGGATATGATGTTCATCCGCACCGCGTTTTATGAAACCGGAAATACCGGCATCCTGAAAATCATGCTGGATATTTCCCGCTACCTTTCCGTACCGATGATCGCTGAGGGAGTCGAAACGGAAGAACAGATGCTAACGCTTCAAGGCCTGGGCTGCGATATCGTGCAGGGTTACTATTTTGCCCGGCCGATGCCAGCAAAAGACTTTGAAGCCTATCTGAAAACCAAATGAGGAGGGAAAATACATGCTGACGATTGAAAGCCTGCGCAGCTGGGGTGCAAACGTGGACGAGGCATTGGTCAGATGCCTGAACAATGAATCCTTTTATCTGATGCTGGTCAACAAGGCCATGCAGGACGCTCCTTTCGACAAGCTCAAGGAGGCGGTCGAAACCAGCGATCTGGACAAGGGGTTTGCCTTCGCCCATTCGATCAAGGGTGTGGCGGCTAATCTGGCGCTGACGCCGATTTGCAAGCCCATCGAGCAGATCACCGACCTGCTTCGGCACAGAACGGAAATGGATTATGCCCCGCTTCTGGAAGAAATCGAAGAAAAAAGACGCCAGTTAATGGCACTTTTGTAACAAAAAAACGCGCGCATAATCAATGGGCCAAAGCCTG
>CADBCX010000281.1 GCA_902793245.1 uncultured Eubacteriales bacterium
AATTGCTCCACACGAACTGGGCGGGCCACAGGGTCGGCACGGCGCGCATCAGCTCATCGGAGGTTTTGAGGGAAGAAATCACCATCCAGTAAATGGGAAACAGGGAAATCAGCACAATCAGAATCGCCGCCGCGTACTGGGCCGCCACGCGGTAGACCCCGTGGGCGATCTGCAAATGCTCGTCGGCCTTCACGATGGGGGAAATGAACCGCATGTACAAGCCGCACAGCAGCACGAACCCCAGGATGATGAGGGCGATGACACCGAAGGCCTGGTAGTTTTTGGCAATCAGGTTCAGCTCCTGGTGGAAGTTATATTCGATGAAATCCGGCAGCTGCCGGGCTTCCTCCAGGGTGGAGGCCGTTCCCCCCGCTAAAGCAACATGCTTTTGCAAGGTGGCATTGTAAGAAATCAGCCCAAAGCCCCAGCAGGCCAGCAGAACCAAAGCGATGATGGTCAGCAGGGTCAGCAGGTCAAAGAACCCGCTCTGCCGCATCCGCCGCCAAGGAGGCACCGGGCTGGGCTTTTGCTTCATCTGCCGGATGCCGTCTTTCCACATGACAGGAACGGGGGCCAGAATCAGCAGTGCCGCGGGAATCAGCAGAAAATATTTCCAGCTGCCCGCCGTTTTCAGGGGAATCAAAATCAGGGTCAAGAACAGGAGCGCGAAGCCGATGATCACGCTGACCGTTCCGATTTTCTTTTGTTGATCCAGCTTTCTGAACATAGGGTTCCGCCTCCTTTCTTATGCGTCGTAGTTCACGTTGCGGTTGGAGAAGCGCATGGTGGCCGCGGTGCACACCAGCAGAATCACGAAGAACACCAGGGACACCGCCGCGCCCCGGGCGGTATGGAAGTCCTTGAAGGTCAGGTTGTAAATCCACTGCACCATCACGTTGGTGGCGGTGCCGGGGCCGCCGCCGGTCATCACGTCCACGGACTGGAACACCTTCATGGAGGCGATGAACGTGGTCACGAACAGGAACAGGGTGGTGGGGGCCAGCAGGGGAATGGTGATGAACCGGAAGCGCTGTACCCCGTCCGCCCCGTCGATGGCGGCGGCTTCGTAATAATCCTGGCTGATGCCCTTCATGGCGGAGAGGTAAATCATCATGGCGTAGCCCACCACGCGCCAGGCGGTCAGCGTCAGCACGCCCGCCAGGGCAGTGTTGGCGTCAATCAGCCAGTGGGGGCCCTGAATGCCGAACAGCGACAGGGTGTAGTTCATGATGCCTTCCATCTGGCCAATGCCGGTGGCGATGCTGGAATGCAGAATCCACTGGAACACCACGGCGCTGGTGGACACGGCGATGTACTTGGGCATGAACACGATGGCCCGCATGGCGTTGAACATCTTGGTCATGCGGTTGAACAGCAGCGCCAGCAGCATGCCCCCCACCAGGGTGATCATGACCTCCCAGAACATGTAGACCCCGGTGATCCGCAGGCTCTCCCAGAAGTACCGGGTGCCCGCGCCGTTGAAGATCCATTCAAAGTTCAGGAAGCCCACGAACTCCTGCTTGCCCGTGGTGAGCACGGACATGTTGGTGAAGGAAATGCGGATCAGGTCGATGACCGGATAATACACAAACATCAGGAACAGCAGCAGGGCGGGCTCCACGAAGAACAAATCCTTCATCCGCTCCCAGCGTTGAATGCGCATCATCACGCCGTTGAAAATCAGCACCAGGCCCAGCAGCAAAATCATCACGGCGTAATTCATGACGGCGCTCACCGGGGCGATGGGGATGTCCCCCTTCACCGTCACGTAATAGGTGCCCGCCGCCGGGATGGCCAGGGTGACAGGGCTGAGGGGCTTTTCCGTGGAGAAGGCCGGGGCCATGGCGGAGGCCACCTCCTGGCCGTTCAGGCTGTTGCACAGCACCAGGCGGCGTTCGTGGCCCGGCAGGGAGGACATGGCGTACACCGTCAGCGCGCCGGGCCCTTCCACGGTGGTTTTCAGGCTGCGGTATTTGCTGCTGCCCGCGCCGGGGAATTTCACGGCCTTTGTGAAGGTCAGGCCGTTGTCCAGGGTCACGGGCTGGTCTTCCGCAATCACCGCCGTCTGCCGCTCCTTGGTGGCGGGGAACTGCAAGGAGCCGCCTTTCAGGGCCTTCTTGGTTTCGCCTGTGTCGAAGGTTTCCACGCTGATGGCGTCCTCCTCCGACAGCGCGGCATAATAGACGTGGACGCCGCTTTCCTCGCCGTCCATGTCAAAGGCCCCGGTGATGCCCGTGCCCGCGCTGAGAGCCACTTCCCGGGCGATGAACACCTGGTCCGCCAGGTCCGCGAAGGGCGCGATCTGCCAGTCCCCCGCCAGATACCCCAGCAGGCCTACGATGCCGATGATAACGCCCACGATGATCAGCCCCAGGCCCGCGTTCCGCTGGGCGGGGGAAATCAGCCTGCGTTCCCGGATTTTGTCATCCAAATTCCTTGTGCCGTTGTTCATGGTGCATTCCCCTTAAAAGCCTCAAAAGGGAGAGGAAGCGGTTCCTCTCCCCATTGCGTATTGTATACAGACTTCCGTTACTTCACCGCGTCCAGCTCGGCCTGAATCTCCACGGCCAGCTGATCCAGGGTCTCCTTCACGGGAGCGCCGTTGTTGTAGATTTCCGCCAGGGCGGCGCGCCAGAGGTTGCCGCAGTTGTTGTAGGCGGGGTTCTGGTTGCGGGGGTTGATCCAGGAAGCCATCTTGATGATGGGGTCCATGGCGGGCTTCTTGGCCAGGTATTCCTGGTATTCGGGCAGGCTCACCACGCTGCCGCGGGTGGGCAGGTAGCCGGTGTTGTCGCTCCAATAGAGGTTGATTTCGGGGCTGGCCATGAACATCATGAACTGCCAGGCCGCGTTCTTTTCCGCCTGGGATGCCTTGGCGGGAATGAAGATGGCCGCGCCGCCCACTTCGCTCTTGAAGCTCTCGCCGTCGCTGCCGCCGGGGAGCCAGGCCATGCCGACTTCAAACCGGGCCGCTTCGTCTTCCAGGGCGTTGACGCGGTTCACATAGGTGGTGTACAGGGA
>CADBCX010000282.1 GCA_902793245.1 uncultured Eubacteriales bacterium
CTTCTTTTGATGCACTTCTGTCCATTTTCTCCGATACCGCTTTTCAAACTGCCTTATCTTGGCGCGACTGAACAATTACCTTTTTTTCTCTCTTCAGCATATTGGTGATGACGAACCCATCGCCCATGTCCCCGGAAATCTCAGAAACATATCCTGCCACCGGTTCTTCCTGGATTGTATACTGAATGATGCCGCCGTCCTCCCGGAAGGTGGGCACTCTCACTTGGTTATGATTGCCGGCGCCGATCTGGATAAAAGCGGAATCAGCGGCAGCGCCGTCCGCATAGAGATAGACTTTTACCAAGTCCGGCCGGGTGTTGTTCGCGTTATCGTCATCGTCCCATGCCTTGGTAAAGTACAGCGTGCGTTGCACCGGCTTGTTGGTGATGGTAAAGGCCCATCCGGAATCGTCCTTTGTGGATGTGATGAAGGCTTTGTAACCGGCATAGTTTTGCTCCAGCACATAATACTCGTATTCTTTGCCGTCCGCGTCATATTTGTCCAGGTCTTGGTATGTTATTGCCCAGCCTTCCTCTTTTTCAGGAACTGCAGCCTGGGAAATACAGAGCTGCCCACAGCCTGTCCTTCGATCTCACGGTACAGGCCAAAGGGCACCGGCCTTTCCGGCTCTTCAATAATCCCGTAGCTTTGCCAGACCTTGGTGACCTGGACGGCCAGCTTTCCGTTAAAGGCGTTGGTGACGGTAAAGCCCGCCTCGGGAGAACCGGTCACCTCCGCTTCCGCGTAGCCGCTGACCTGTGTTTCTTCAACCGTATTCCCAGTCTTTATCCAAATAAGGAATCTTGAGCGGGAACCCCGGCACGGTGGCGTACATGTGCCCCGAAAACGGATTCAGCGAGAAGGAAATGGGAATATCATGGCCTGTCGTGAATTTCAGAATATCTGTCACAATGACGCTGGAAAGCTCCTGGGCCTGGAATTCCACCGGGATGCCGGGAACGTTCAGAAATCCGTATTTTTTCACGCCAAGCTTGACCCGCCAGGCCACCAGCGAGTTTTCGCCGTCTTTTCCTTTTTTCGCTTCGCCCACCGCCACGGGAATCGTCAGCACCTTGGCGATGTCAAACTTGGCCAGCGTATCCAGGCCCACCAGTTCCAGAATGTTGAGTTTGTTGCCGTAGACGGGTTTAAGCACAGGAATCCACAGCCCGGCGACCTTTTCCGCCGCGCCGCCCCCCATCTGCTCCCGGTATTTCTCCTTCACACGGTAATTCAGCACCAGATAGACGGAATCCGGCTTTTCCGCGCCGTTCAGCATGATCCAGCGCTTATACATGGAAAAGTCCAGCACCGCGGTGTTTTTGATGACCGTGGTGTTTCCGTCCTCCTTGTACTCCACCACGTATTTTGTCATGTGCTCTTCCACCGTTTCATTCACCATGGTGGTGTACTGGGGCACCTTGTAGCTGACGGTGGGAAGCGGAAAAAAGGACGCGCTGGCCAGGCCCGTCAGGTAGCTCATGGACGGGTTGATTTGCCAGAGTTCGTTCCAGTCCGTGGCTTTTTCTTGAGGACTTCCCATACATGGATGTTGTCCAGGTCCCACCTGGCGGGAACGACCCGCTTGCTTTCGTCCGCGTGCACGCCGTTGTCCGGATGGAGCAGGCCGTCGGCGTTCTGCACCACCTCGCCGATGGCGTCCACCTCGTTCAGCAGGTCGTTGACAATCGCCGCCGCGTCGCCGCCTTCCGCCGCGGGTTCGCCGCCGCCTGCCGGTTCCGGTTCGGGTTTCAGCTCCCGGATGTGGTATTTGATCTTGACGGTTTTCCCTTTATCGTTGATCTCGTATTTGGGCACCTCGTCAAAAGTGAACGACCAGCCGTTGGCCGCGCTCAGTGTCGCCTTCTGCACGCCTTCCCAGGTAAAATAGCCCGTGCTGTCGTGCTGCGCCTGGAGGAGCACGTCAATGCTTTCCGGCCTGTCCTTATTCTCAAAGTCGATATCCCATTCCTTCCTCACGGTGTAAGCAGTCTTTTCCCCGGATTCCAGAACGATATCCACCCGGTCGTTGGCGCCCCGGCGCATGGGCGTGGGCTGTTCCGCGCTTCCGCTCATCTGGCGGTACTGCGGGTCGCTGTTGTATCGGTCTACGATGATCGTATGTTTTCCGTTGATGTATGGAAGGTACAGGTTCACCTTCCCGTCCCTGTTCGGATTGGGGATGGTGGGATTGGAACCGGTCTTGCCGAAGGCAAACGGCGTGATGTTGGGATCCGCGCCGACATAGCCTTCCTTGTGGACATACACGCCCTTGAGCGGCTCGGTCTTGTTCGCATTGCCCCATACGGCCACCGGAACTTTGTAATACATATGGCTGCATTCATCCTGGTATTTGAGCTTTTCCTTCCAGGTCAGGGACTGGACAAAACTGCGAAGCTGGTGCTCCGTGCAGTTTTTGAATATACAAGAAAAAAACACAAAAAACCCAGTTAATTCTGGGCGCGAAATGTCGGTAAAGTGCCTGTAATGCATCAAAGGGCCGAATGCATTTCGATTGTAATTCACAGGAACCGAAGCGCCCGGAAAGGCTGGCTTTCCGGGCGCTTTTACCCAACTGCTTATTTGAACAAAGAGATGACGGCGTTCACCGCCAAGCCGTCGTATTGCCAGGCTTCAATCCGCCATGCCGCGTCATGCAGCCCCTGACGATACAGCGGCACATTCATGACAACGGCGACCACCTGAACGCCTGCCATTGTCAGGCGGTTTGCAGCTTGAAGCGCCCGGTCGTTGTCCGGGTGCCTGTTCAGAAACACGACGGCGGTTTTCGTTCCGGCGGGAACGGCGTCGTCCAGGCCGATAAGCCTGCCGTGAAACGCTTTCGCGCAGATTTCTGCCGCGTCCAGGGGCACTTCGTCGCTGGCGAAGGAAGCCGCCTTCGCGGGCACGCCCAGGAATACGGTGGTTTCATCTATCTTGGGCAGGGGCTCATTTGCCGGAGCATATTCTATCCGAACCGTTTCCCGCATGATGCTTTCCGCCA
>CADBCX010000283.1 GCA_902793245.1 uncultured Eubacteriales bacterium
AGTCAATCAGAATGTCAACATCGGCGGCAAGGAGTACCCCGTCACCTGCGTGTCAGTGGGAAATCCCCATTGCGTGGTATTCTGCGACACCATTGACGGCATTGATCTTTCCGTCATCGGCCCGCAGTTCGAGTACGCCGACATCTTCCCCGAGCGGGTGAACACGGAGTTCTGCCGGGTCATCAACAAAAACACCCTGCGCCTCCGGGTCTGGGAGCGGGGCAACGGCGAAACCCTGGCCTGCGGCACCGGCGCCTGCGCCGTGGCTGCTGCCGCCGTGCGCATCGGTTCCTGCGATGCGGGCAAAGACATCACCGTGAAGCTGCCCGGCGGCGACCTGACCGTGAACTGCGCCGCCGATAAAATCACCCTCACCGGCGAAGCCGCCCTGGTGTTTGAAGGCGAATTTGCTTACTGATCTCATCCCTCGACAAACCCATACAGCAAAATCCCCGCCAGGTTTTCCCGGCGGGGATTTTGTTTTCCGAAGCAAAAATCAGAACTTCAGGCTGTTGATCTTGATGGCGGGGCCCATGGTGCTGCTCATGTAGAGAGACTTGATATAGGTGCCCTTGGCGGTGGCGGGCTTGGCCTTGATCACCGCTTCCATCAGGACGGTCATGTTCTCGACCAACTTATCGTTATCGAAGGAGATCTTGCCGATGGGGCAATGCGCGATAGCGGTCTTGTCGATACGATACTCCACCTTACCGGCTTTGATATCGTGGATGGCCTTGGTGACATCCATGGTGACGGTGCCGGACTTGGGGTTGGGCATCAAGCCCTTGGGGCCCAGCAAACGGGCGATGCGGCCGATGGTGCCCATCATGTCAGGGGTCGCCACGCAGACGTCGAACCCGAACCAGTTTTCGCTCTGGATCTTGGCCACCAGGTCAGCTTCGCCGACGAAGTCAGCGCCGGCGGCTTCGGCTTCCTTGGCCTTGTCGCCCTTGGCGAACACCAGCACGCGGACCTTTTTGCCGGTGCCATGGGGCAGAACCACGGTGCCGCGGACCTGCTGGTCAGCGTGCCGGGGGTCAACGCCCAGACGGATGGAGAGCTCGATGGTTTCGTCGAACTTGGCTTTCGCGGTCTGCTTCACCAGTTCAATGGCCTCAGCGGGGTCATACAGCTTGGTGCTGTCGATCAGCTTTTTGCTGTCGGTATATTTCTTGCCGTGTTTCATCTTTATATTCCTCCCTGTGGTAATAGCGGCGCTATGTCCTCCCACAAAATTCGATGAGGGATGTTAATCCTTCTAAAGCCTTATTCGTCAGCCACGGTCACGCCCATGCTGCGGGCGGTGCCCTTCACCATGCTCATGGCGGCTTCGATGGAAGCGGCGTTCAGGTCGGGCATCTTGATGGTGGCAATTTCACGCACCTGCGCCTGGGTCAGCTGGCCAACCTTGTCGCGGTTGGGGCGGCCGGAAGCGGTTTCCAGGTTCAGCGCCTTCTTGATCAGCACGGGGGCCGGAGGCGTCTTGGTGATGAAGGTGAAGGAACGGTCGGAATACACCGTGATAACCACGGGGATGATCAGGCCAGCGTCCTTCTGGGTGCGGGCGTTGAATTCCTTGCAGAAGCCGGGAATGTTTACGCCATGCTGACCGAGGGCAGGGCCGATGGGCGGCGCGGGCGTCGCCTTGGCGGCGGGAACCTGCAGTTTGATGAACGCGGTAATTTTCTTTGCCATGTTAAATGGCACCTCCTTCAAGCTTGTGGTAATGGCGGCCGCGGTTTTTCACGCGGCCTCCCACGGAAAACGGGGGCTTGAGGGCGAGGCCCTCATTATTTGTCGATCTTCTCGACTTCCGAAATATCTCTTTCGATCTGCACTTCGCGGCCCAGGAACATCTTGACCTTTACGCGCACTTTCTGCTTAACGGCGTCGATTTCCTCAATTTCGCCGGTGAAGTTCTCCAGCGGGCCGGACTTGATGCGCACTTCCTCACCCACGGCCAAATTCAGCTTGGTCGCGCCGGTGGAACAGTTGAGCATGCTGTCCAGCTCTTGGGCGGTCAGGGGAATGGGCTTGCTTTCGGGGCCGACAAAGCCCGTCACGCCGCGGGTGTTGCGCACGACATACCAGCTTTCGTTGGTGATGATCATGCGCACCAGCACATAACCGGGAAAGGTCTTATGCTGGGTAGTAACCCGCTTGCCATTCCGGATTTCCACAACCTCTTCGGTGGGAACGACCACCTCTTGGATGAGGCTCTGCATGCCGTTGTTTTCCACCGCTTTTTCCAGGTTGTCCTTGACCTTGTTTTCGTAGCCGGAATAGGTATGCACCACATACCATTCCAGGGTACCCGGTCTGTCTTCGGACATTTTGGTATCTCCTATCCTTGATTCGTCTCAGGTTCGCCCGCCCTACTCAGCGCGGACGGCTCGGCGGATTAAATGAAGAGATTGACCAGAGCGGTGGAGCCCAGATCCAGCAGGCCGATGACCACGCCCATGAACGCCAGGAAAGCCAGCACGATCAGGGAATACTGGATCAGATCCTGCTTGGTGGGCCAGGTCACCTTGCGCAGTTCGTGCCACATGTTCCGGAAAGGACGCGCCACATTGGCGGGCAGGTCTTTGAAGAACTTCACAAACTTGTTGGGCTCTTTCGCCTGCTCCTTAGCCTTCGCAACATTCTTTTCGTCTGCCATGATTGTCACACTTCCTTGCGTTATCTGGTTTCGCGATGCGTGGTGTGCTTCTTGCAGAAGCGGCAGTATTTCATCAGTTCCAAACGGTCGGGGGTGTTCTTCTTGTTCTTTTTCTTGTTGTAATTGCGCTGTTTGCACTCGGTGCAGGCCAGCACGATGTTTTGCCGCGCTTCCTTGGCTGCCATGTGAAAACACCTCTTTCTTGGGGTTCTGCTTCACGATTGCCCCCTGGAAGGGAAAGCCCCTTCCAGGATGGCCATCAGTATTATTCAACCATGCGCACCACGGCGCCGGCGCCGACGGTGTGGCCGCCTTCGCGGATAGCGAAGCGCAGACCGGCT
>CADBCX010000284.1 GCA_902793245.1 uncultured Eubacteriales bacterium
CCGCCGAATCATATCCTCTGTATTCCAGCCGCTTAAGCCCGTCCAGCAAAATCGGCGCAGCCTGGTTTTCTCCCGTATAGCCTACGATTCCGCACATGGTCCCCTTGCCTCCTCACTGCGGTTTTGCCGCAAAATAATGAAAAATTATGCTGCCCAGGCCGCAAAAAGTCAATTCATCCACTGTTCAAAAATCGTTTTTCTTATGCGAGGAACGCATGAATCTCTTTGGCTGCGGCCCGTCCGTCCGCTAATGCCCGTACCACCAGGGACTGACCGCTCCGCATATCGCCGGCAGAAAACAGCTTGCCCTCCAGATGATGGGAGCCGTCCTGGGGCAGCAGCCGTCCCCGCGCATCCGCAGAAAGGGAAAAACGGGACAGCGTTTCTTCTTCACAGCCGATGAAGCCCGCCGCAATCAGCATAAGATCGCAGGGCAGCGTTTGCTCCGTGTCCGGTACGGGCGTCAGCTTGCCATCGGGTTGTTTTTGCAGCCGCACCGTTTCCAGACCGGTGATCCTGTTTTCAGCATTCACCCGAATGCTTTTGACGGTGGTTTCATAAACACGGGGATCGCTGCCCTGCAAGGAGATGGCTTCCAGCTGGCCGTAATCGGTGCGCAGAGTGCGGGGCCACTGAGGCCATGGGTTTCCATCCGGCCTGCTTTCCGGGGCTTTGGGCATCATTTCCAGCTGTACAACGCTTTGGCACCCCTGACGCAGGGCGGTGCCCACGCAATCGTTGCCCGTATCTCCGCCGCCCACCACGACCACATGCTTCCCCTGAGCAGTGACCGCAGGCGCAGTTCCTGACAATACGTTCTGGGTAGCCGCGGTGAGATAATCCACGGCAAAATGCACGCCATGAGCATCCATGTTTTCCACTTGCAGGGAACGGGGCTTCCGGGAACCGCAGCACAGGAGCACCGCGTCGTAAGCATGCAGCAAATCGGGCGACGCGGCGGTGTTCAGCAGGAAGGAAACGCCTTCCGCCTCCATCAGGTGAATGCGCCGGGCAATGATTTCCTTGGACAGCTTCATGTTGGGAATGCCATATATGAGCAGGCCACCCGGCCGGTCCGCCCGTTCGATCACGGTGACGGCGTGGCCTGCCTGGTTCAGCCAGTCCGCTGCGGCCAGCCCCGAGGGTCCGCTGCCGACAACGGCGACCCGTTTCCTCGTACGGGCCAAAGGGATCCGGGGCCTGATCCAGCCCTTTTCAAAGCCGGTTTCAATCAGATACAGCTCGTTGTCCCGGTTGGTCACGCCGTCGTCCGCCAGGTTGCAGGCCTTTTCGCACAGCGCCGGGCATACCCGCCCTGTGAATTCCGGGAAGGGGGCGGTCAGCAGCAGCCGCTCCAAGGCTTCCTTTTCCTGGCCCTGATACAGCAAATCATTCCATTCGGGGATCAGGTTGTGCAAGGGACACCCGAAATCCGACTGGCAGAAAGGCACGCCGCAGTCCATGCAGCGCCCCGCCTGGCAGCGCCGCGCGTCTGCGGGCTGGGACAAATGCAGATCGTCAAAATCCTGAAGCCTTTCCTGCGCATCCCGATACGGGTTTTCCGTCCGGGGATATTCCAAAAATCCTGTGATTTTTCCCATACCGTCACGCCCCTTTCAGAAAGGCTAAGTATTCGTCGGAGATCACCGCTTTGAATTTGGGCAGATACGCTTCAAAATGCGCCAGGATTTCCTTTGCTTTTTTCGAGCCCGTAGCCTGCTGGTGCAGCTGCAGCAGCCGCTGCAGTTCGCCCGCTTGATTGGACGTGACGGCGTAGATTTTCACGTGACCCGGGTTCATGTGATCCTGCAAATTATCCTTTTCATCCAGCACCCAGGCAATGCCGCCGCTCATGCCGGCGGCAAAGTTGTCGCCCACAGGGCCCAGCACCGCCATTCGGCCCCCGGTCATATACTCGCAGCCGTGATCGCCCACGCCCTCCACCACGGTCCAGGCCCCGGAATTGCGCACGGCAAAGCGCTCTCCGGCCATCCCGGCAATAAAGGCGTAGCCTGAGGTAGCCCCATACAGCGCTACGTTGCCAATCAGGGTATCTTCCGGCTTCCATATACTGTCCACCGGGGGACACACGGCAATCGTGCCGCCGGACAAGCCCTTACCCAGGTAATCATTGGCTACCCCGTACAGGGTGATCTGCTGGCCTTCCGGCAAAAACGCCCCGAAGGATTGCCCGCCGCAGCCCTGGGCCTGGATGTGCCGATCGCCCTTCAACATCGCGCCAAAGGCCCGGTCGGTGGTCATGAGGTGCACGTGATCCTGGAAAAGCCGGGCATCGGTGCGTTCGCTCAGGTGGAAATCGTGCCGGGCATCAGGCTGAAAATGTGTGTTCCGGGCAAAGCCGATGAGGTCGCTCAAATCCATTTTCGCGTCCGGCTTCATTTTCAGCAGGTCGCTGCGTCCCACCAGCTCGTTCACTGTGCGCGCGCCCAGCTTTGCCATGATGTGCCGCATCTGCTCCGCGATGAACAGCATGAACCGCTCCACATATTCCGGCTTGCCGATAAAGCGTTTGCGCAGCTCCGGATTTTGTGTGGCGATGCCGAAGGGGCAGGTGCCCAGATGGCAGACCCGCATCATCCGGCAGCCCATGGTTATCAGCGGCGCGGTAGCAAAGCCAAATTCCTCTGCCCCCAGCAGCAGCGCTACCATCACGTCGTGGCCGGTCATCAGCTTGCCATCCGTTTCCAGCGTCACCTTCTGGCGAAGGCGGTTTCGACACAGCACCTGATGGGCTTCGGCCAGGCCGATTTCCCAGGGCAGGCCCGCATGGTGCACGCTGCTCATGGGAGCCGCTCCTGTGCCGCCCTCGCCGCCGGAAATCAGGATGCCGCCCGCCCCGGCCTTGGCTACCCCGCTGGCGATGGTACCAACGCCGGTGGAGGAAACCAATTTGACGGTGATCTTGGCCTGCTCATTGGCGCACTGCAGATCGTAGATCAGTTCGGCCAGATCCTCGATGGAATAAATATCATGG
>CADBCX010000285.1:0-1483 GCA_902793245.1 uncultured Eubacteriales bacterium
ACGTTGCCGGCGCCGAAGACCTGCTGAAGATCGGTTATGTGCAGGTGGGCCATGAATCTGACTGGCGTATGGCCAACACCCAGAACTACTTCGATGTGTTCACCCCCGAAGCCGGCTTTGAACTGGAACTGATCGACTGCGACAACGACCACGCTCTGCAGCTGGCCAAGGTTCGTGAGTTCGTCAACAAGGACTTTGACTACATCGTGATCGACCCCATCCAGACCGCTGGCTGGGACGACGTGCTCAAGGAAGTCCAGGATGCCGGTATCCCCTGCATCATCGCGGACCGTTCCGTGGACGCTTCCCCCGATCTGTACACCACCGCTGTTGGCACCAACATGACCGCTGAAGGCGTCACCGCCGGCAAGTGGCTGGAAGAATACCTGGCTGGCAAGGAAGCCAAGATCCTGGTCATCGAAGGTTCCACCGGTTCCTCCGCTGCCATCGGCCGCGCCGAAGGCTTCAACCAGGTTGCTGCTGAACATCCCGAATGGACCATCGTTGACAGCCAGGACGGCGACTTCACCCAGAATGGCGGCCAGCAGGTTATGGAAAGCTTCATCAAGAGCTACGGCGCTGACGGATTCGACGTGGTTGTGTGCCACAACGATAACGAAGCCTACGGCGCGATGGACGCTATGGACGCTGCCGGCATCAAGTACGGCGTGGACGGCAAGATCATCATCTCCTTCGACGCTACCAACGAAGGCCTGACCCGCACCCTGGCCGGCAAGATCCTGTGCAACGTGGAATGCAATCCCATCCAGGCTGTCATCGTCATGAACGTTATCAAGGCCCTGCAGGCTGGCGAAACCGTTGAAAAGTTCACCCTGGTTCCCGATGAAGGCTTCTGCGCTCCCGGCATCGAAAGCGCCATCGTGACCGTTATGACCGACGAAGTGCTGGCTGCCCGCAAGTATTGATTCCTCTGAATCAGCGGCCGGTTCTGCATGAATAACAAGTAAAACCGACGATGCGGGAGGAACCGGAAGGTTCCTTCCGCATTTTCCATTTATGCTTTGACAATCTCCGGCGAAAAGAGTATGATAAAAGGGCTGTATTGATACTTCAGAAAGGGAAGCGAGCTATGAGCAATCAAGTAATCCTCAGCATGCGCGGGATCTGCATGACGTTTCCGGGCGTGAAAGCGCTGGATAACGTGGATTTCACGCTCCGGGAGGGGGAGATCCACGCGCTGATGGGTGAAAACGGCGCAGGGAAATCCACCCTGATCAAGTGCCTGACCGGCGTCAACAATTTTGAAAAAGGCGAAATCTTTATGGGGGCGGAACAGCGGCCCATCCGCAACCATTCCACCCTGGAGGCCCAGAAGAACGGCATTTCCACGGTGTACCAGGAAGTGAACCTGTGCCCCAACCTGAGCGTGGCGGAAAACCTGTTCATCGGGCGCGAGCCGCTCACGAAGCTGGGCACCATCAACCGCCGGGCTATGCTGGACAGGGCCCGGAAGCTGATGGAA
>CADBCX010000285.1:1561-4551 GCA_902793245.1 uncultured Eubacteriales bacterium
GTGGATATGGAATGCAAGGTGCTGATTCTGGACGAGCCCACGTCTTCCCTGGACGATAACGAGGTGGAGAAGCTGTTTACCATGATGCGCTCCCTGCGGCTGCAGGGCATCGGCATCATCTTCGTCACCCACTTCCTGGAGCAGGTCTACGCCGTGTGCGACCGCATCACCGTGCTGCGCAACGGCCGTCTGGTGGGCGAATATGAAATCGCCGACCTGCCCCGGCTCAAGCTGGTGGCGGCCATGATGGGCAAGGACTTCGACGACCTGGCCAGCATCAAGTCGAAAGAGGACGAGGCCGTGTCCGAAGAAGTGCTGATCGAAGCCCGGGGCCTGAGCCACGCGCGCAAGATCAAGCCCTTCGACCTGGATATCCACAAGGGCGAGGTCATCGGCCTGACCGGCCTGCTGGGCAGCGGCCGCAGCGAGCTGGCCCGCTGCATTTACGGCGCGGACAAGGCGCAGACCGGCACTTTGAAGTTCGATAAACAATCCGTCAAGATCAACGCCCCCATCGACGCCATGCGGCTTGGCATGGGCCTGCTGCCCGACGACCGCAAGGCGGAGGGCATCGTGGAAGACCTGTCCGTGCGGGAAAACATCATGCTGGCCATGCAGTCCCTGGCGGGCGTGGCGAAGAAAATCCCCATGGAA
Source organism: uncultured Eubacteriales bacterium (assembly GCA_902793245.1). Lineage (GTDB taxonomy): Bacteria > Bacillota > Clostridia > Christensenellales > Aristaeellaceae > RUG563. The sequence continues at coordinate 2,216 of CADBCX010000285.1, forward strand.
AAGCAGATGGAGATCACCAAGAAGTATATCGACCTGCTGGAAATCAAAACCCCCAGCACCGAAACGCTGGTCAAGCAGCTGTCCGGCGGCAACCAGCAGAAGGTGATCATCGCCCGCTGGCTGGCCACCGATCCCCAATTCCTGATTCTGGACGAGCCGACCCGCGGCATCGACGTGGGCACCAAGACGGAAATCCAGAAGCTGGTGGTGGAGCTGGCCCGGCAGGGCAAGAGCATGATCTTCATTTCCTCCGAAATCGAGGAAATGCTGCGCACCTGCAACCGCCTGGCCGTGCTCCGCGACGGGCAGAAGGTGGGCGAACTGAGCGAAAACCTGACCCAGGAGTCGGTGATGCGCGTGATTGCCGGAGGTGACAGAAATTGACAACCGTGCGTGATTGGATCAAAAAGATTTCCAAAAAGCCCCTGTTCCTGCCGCTGTTCAGCGTGTTCCTGGTGCTGATCATCAACGTGGTGTACGATGCGGCGCAGGGCAATCCGCCCTTCAGCTTCTTTGAAATCAGCATCACCGAGGGCGCGCTGTACGGCCGTATCATTGATATCCTGAACCGCGGCAGCGAGGCGGCGATTCTGGCCATCGGCATGACGCTGGTGGTGTCTTCCTCCGCAGGCACCGACATTTCCGTGGGCTCCGTCATGAGCCTGGCGGGCAGCCTGTGCTGCATGCTGCTGGCGGGCTTCGGCGTCACCCACGTGCGCGAAGCGGGCGCGCTGCAAATGCCCATCTTCCTGGGCGTTCTCGCCGGTATCCTGATCGCCGGGCTGTGCGGCGTGTTCAACGGCTTCCTGGTGGCCAAGATGAAGATACAGCCCATGGTCGCCACCCTGATTTTGTTCACCGCCGGGCGCGCCATCGGCCTGCTGCTCACCAACAACAAGATGGTGTATATCCATCTGGACGAGTTCAAAGTCTTCGGCAAGACGCTGTGGATCTTCCCGACGCCGACCGTGATTGCCGCCATCTGTATCCTGGTGATGGCGCTGGTGCTGCGGCTCACGTCCCTGGGCATGTATGTGCAGAGCGTGGGCATCAACCCCAAAGCTTCCCGCATCGCCGGCATCAATTCCGTGGCGATCATCATGCTGTGCTACATCATCTGCGGCCTGTATGCCGGCGTGGCGGGCATTGTCGCCACTTCCCGCATTTACTCCGCCGACTCCAACAATATCGGCCTGAACCTGGAGCTGGACGCCATCCTGGCAGTCGCCCTGGGCGGCAACAGCCTGGGCGGCGGGCGGTTCAGCCTGACGGGTTCGATCATCGGCGCTTACACCATCCAGGCCATTACCACCACCATGTACGCTCTGGGCGTCGCCAAGGCCCAGGCGCCGGTTTACAAGGCCATCATCGTGATCCTGATTGTCGTGGTGCAGTCGCCCGTGGTGAAGGGGTATTTCGCCCGGCGGAAGGCGCAGAAGGAAAGCGGCATCGCCGTCGTGGGAAGGGGCTGATCGGTCATGAAAAAGAAATCCGTCAATAACCACACCATCTTGCTGCTGATCACGGTGGCGCTGTTCATTGTGCTGTATGTGGCGGGCTGCCTCATGTACGGCGACAAGGGCTTCACCAAGCTGCAAACCTTCCTGGATATCCTGAGAACCAACGCGGCCCTGATCTGCATCGCCTGCGGCATGACCTGCGTGATGCTGACCGGCGGCATCGACATTTCCGTGGGCTCCGTGGTCGCCATGGACTGCATGATCCTGGCGGTGGGCATGGAGAAAAGCAATATTTCCCCCACGCTGCTGATTCCCTTCGTGCTGGTGATCGGCGTGGTGTTCGGCCTGGTGCAGGGCTACCTGATCGGCTATCTGGAGATTCAGCCCTTCATCGTCACCATGGCGGGCATGTTCTTCGCCCGCGGCATGACGGCCATGATCTGCACCGAGCAGGTGAACATCACGGCCCAGAACTGGTTCAAGGAACTGGCGGGCGTCAAGGTGTATATGCCCTTTGAATTGGGCGCGGTCGTCAACAAGCGCGGGGTCAAGATGGTTCCCTATATCGATGTTCCCGTGCTCATCTCGCTGGTTGTGGTGCTGCTGGTGTTCCTGATGCTGCGCTACACCCGCACGGGCCGCAGCATGTACGCCGTGGGCGGCAACCAGCAGAGCGCCGCGCTGATGGGCCTGAACGTGAAGCGCACCAAGATGATCACCTATGTGCTGTCCAGCTTCCTGTGCTCCATCGGCGGCATCTGCTACTGCATGAACACCATGTGCGGCACCACCACCCAGGCCCTGGGCCTGGAAATGAAGGCCATTTCCTCCGCCGTCATCGGCGGCACGCTGCTCACCGGCGGCGTCGGCAACGTG
>CADBCX010000286.1:0-2953 GCA_902793245.1 uncultured Eubacteriales bacterium
TGGCAGACGGTTTCGCATTCCTCCCGGCTGTTGGTGAACCCCAGGCACTTCTTCCCCCGGGTGTGCTCGAAAATGTAGCCCACGCCGGGATCGGCGGCTTTCGGAGCCGTATCAGTGGGCGCTTCGGGCTCGGGCAGCTCAGCCAGGAGGATTTCGCCTTCGTCCGCCTGGGGCGCGGTGTTGAAGAAATGCTCCATAGACAGCCGCCATACGTCCCTGCCGCCGTCGAACTTGGGGATGACCGTGCCGCGTCCGCTGCCTGCCGCTAAGAAGCGGCCCGCTTCTTCGGGATTGCCGATGGTGGCGGACAGGCCCACGCGCCGGGGCTTGCAGCCCGCCGTGCGGCATAGGCGCTCGATCAGGCAGAAGGTCTGCCAGCCCCGGTCGCCCCGCAGCAGCGAATGGATTTCGTCGATCACGATGAACCGCAGGTCGCCGAACAGGGACGGGATTTCCATGTGCTTGTTGATCATCAGCGATTCCAGGGATTCGGGGGTGATCTGCAAAATCCCGGCGGGATGGCGCAGCAGCCTGCGCTTCTGGGTCTGCGGCACGTCGCCGTGCCAGCGGTACACCGGGATGCCCTGCTCCTCACACAGCTCGTTCAGCCTGCCGAACTGATCGTTGATCAGCGCTTTCAGCGGCGCGATATACAGCACGCCCACGGAGGCGGAGGGGTTTTCTTCCAGCAGGGTGAGGATGGGAAAAAACGCCGCTTCCGTTTTGCCGGAGGCGGTGGAGGCGGTCAGCAGCACGTTGTCCTCCGTGCCGAAAATGGCGTCCCCCGCGGCGTTCTGCACCGCGCGAAGGGACTGCCAGCCGGAGCGGTAAATATAATCCTGGATGAACGGGGCGTAGCGGGCAAATGTGTTCATGGCGGCACCTCGCAAAAAAATAAACCATCCTGATTATACCGCAAATCCGTTTTTCCCGCAATCGTGATTCCAAGTGAGAAGAACATTTGTTTGCTATTTCCCTGCGTTTTTTCACCGATTCTACCGCTTATTCCCCTTTTGCGACCATTTATTCCAAATCTATTGCAATCGTGTTTCTTCTTTGTTATAGTGCAATTGATGATAGAAAAAGGAACAGCTATAACAGTCTAAGCGTGCGGGGGAAACAGGATGGAGCAATCAGAGAAAGCGATTTTCGCGCCATGTCCCCTCTACGCATGTCGGGTATGCAGGACGAAAACGGGCTGGCCGCATCAGCGCTGGTGCGGGCTTGCCCGCGTGACGGAACCGGGCTGCGGCGACTGCCGCTATCACCATCCGAAGGCGGGAGCCTGCGCCCATCCGGCCCGAGGGAAAGGAGGCACGGCCTGGCATGAAAGACACAAAAAAGCTGAATATACGTTTTGAGTGCGACCCTTCCCTGGACTGCGTTGAGGTGGTCATCCGCGCGCGGGAGCAGGACGAAACCGTTGCGGCGCTGATGGACAAGTTCGCCGACCGGCCGCCCAACACCATCACGGCCTTTGACGGCTACGGCAGCGTGCAGGCCGTCAGGCCGGAGGAGATCATCTCCGCCTCCGCGAACGGGAAGCTGGTGAACCTGGTCACGCAGAACGGAAGCTGGTTCACCCGCCAGACGCTGCAAAGCCTGGAAGAAACGCTGGACAAGCGGCGCTTCGTGCGCATCTCGCGCTTTGAAATCGTGAATCTGGATCATGTGATCCGCTATGATTTCACCATCGCCGGCACGCTGCGCATCGAGCTTGCGGGCGGCATGGAAACCTGGGCGTCCCGCCGGTGCATTCCGGTGATACGCCGCAAGCTGACGGGAAAGGAGTGATGCGGTTGCTTGCGAAGAAAGCTTTGAAGCTGGCCGGTATCGGCTTCCTGCTGGGCATCGTGATCGGCAATGTGATTGCCTGGGCCACCGGCAGGCCCGGTTCCCTCGTCAGCCTGATCCTCATTGACCGGATGGGCGGGGAAATGCCTGCGGTGCTGATGCAGGTGTTTTTCTCCGGCCTGTACGGTGCGGCGACGATGAGCGGTGTGGCGCTATACGATGTGGAGCGCATCCCCCTCGCGCTGGCCACAGCGCTGCACTGCCTCATCTGCGTCGTGCCCTATATCCCCCTGGCGCTGCTGCTGGGGTGGGCGCAAAAGCCCTCGGAAATTCTCATCACGGCATGCTTCCAGGTCGTCGCCTTCTTTATCATCTGGCTGATCATGTACCTGCGCTGCAAGGCGGAGGTGCGGAAGCTGAACGAACTGCAAAAAGAAAAGGAAAAGGGAGGAGAGAACACGTGAAAAGAAAAAGACTGATGGCCCTGCTGGTGGCGGCCATCCTGTGCGTCGGGCTGATGCCCGTGATGACACAGCCCTTGCCAGCTTACGCGGCGGCGCTTACGCTGCAGGGTGGAAACAACCCGGATTGTATACACGCCAACACAAAGCGCACCATCAAAGAAGGGGACAAGGAAAACCACCTTGTCAGGCTTGACTGCCCCGACTGCGGCGGTTGGGCGGAATACGAAGAGCCTCATACTTGGGTTGCAGCGTATGAGATTACGCCGGGCAATCCCGACGGCACCTTCCCAAACGGGGGAACCCACTACAAATGCAGCACGCCCGGATGCTCGGGAGAAAAAGATGTGGAGAATCCTTCGACCCCCACTCACGTGCATAAGTATACTACGCTGAAATCTCTGAACGATCAGCAGCACGCCCTGTTCTGCGATTGCAACGAGTACGACCCTGCCAGCGTGGCGAACCACAATATTGAAAAGAGCCACATCACAGAGGGCAGCACGGGCTTCCCCTATGGCGGTATCCTCGTGTACTGCAAGGATGGCTGCGGATTCAACAAGGAAATCCCCAACCCGGAACCGAGTCCCACGCCGACGCCGACGCCGACCCCAACGCCGACCCCAACGCCGACGCCGACCCCCACGCCGACCCCGACACCTACACCGACGCCGACGCCGACCCCCACGCCCACGCCC
>CADBCX010000286.1:3004-4431 GCA_902793245.1 uncultured Eubacteriales bacterium
GGTTGTCGTGACCCCGGATCCGACACGCCCGCCCTGCCCGCACGCCCATCTGAAGTATGTGCCCGAAGGTGCGGGAAGGCATCTGGTGGCCTGCGCGGACTGCGGCAAATGGATTGCCCACCGCGATTGCAGCGGCGATGCCTGGCAGCACAACGACAGCGGCCACTGGCACGTGTGCGGTCAGTGCGGCCAGACCTTTGATTCCCAGCCGCATGATCCCCACGACGTGCGCGGCGTGATGAAATGCAAATGCGGCTGGATTCAGCCCGCGGTGGAAGAAAGCTCCGGCGGTGGCGGCGGCGGCGCGAAATCCGGGTCTGAACCACTGGATAACGAAAATCCCGGCGAGAGCGGGCTGAACGACGGCAGCAAGCCCACGGACGACACCCCGCCCGGCGGCGAGGAAAAAACCGGCGAGGAAACCGTGACGGTGGCCGCCTCCACGCCCGAGCCGCCCAAGGCTTCGCCCATCCCGATCCCGGAGAAACACAAGGCCCCGTCCCGGCTGAAAAATTCTCCCTCGCCCAAGCCCAACACCACCCCCGACCCTAACTGCGACCATAAGAACGCCCTGCGCTGGCACATGGACAAGGATTACCACTGGGTGGAATGCAGCAAGTGCGGCAAGGTGTTCCAGGCGTACCAGCCCCACAATATCATATACAAAGGAACATTCCATAGCTCTTTGGGCTGGGATCAGGACATCTGGTTCTGCCCCGTCTGTCGCTATTGCTATTACAGGCGATTGGACACCCAAGAATGGATGATAAAGGACTGGGGCTACTATGACAGGGTTGCCGATGGCGACTATATACCCTGGGCAGGCGACAACATCCAGGAACTGCCCAATGATATGGATCTCTTCGAGTACTTCAACGATCCCTATATTATGAGTAAGCAGCAAGATCCGCAGGAGTTCGTGGATAAAATTCCCGAAATGCTGGAGGCCGGAAAGCTCCAGGCCAAGGAGGAGAAAAAGGCCCTGGAAGAACAGCGGGAACGCGAAAACGAATTTACCTGGCAGGAGAAGCAGAAAAAGGCGGCTGATGAGCTCAGGCAGCGCGAAATGGAGCATCAGCAGGCCAAGCGCGAATACCTGAACCAGAAGGCCAAGGAGGAGGGCGTCACCTTCCAGAACGCCGCCGAATACTCCTCCTGGATGTTCCAGCACATGGCGGAGGCCGAAGCCTACGTCACCGCCCAGGAGAACGCTGAGGCGGCGAAAGCCGCGGCGGAGAAACTCGCGGAAGCGGAGAAAGCTGCGGCGGAGAAAAACGCGGCGGAGAAACTCGCGGAAGCGCAGAAAGACGCAGCGGAGAAAACTGCGGGCGGTTCCCAGACGCTTCCTCCTCCCGGCCCCGGCCCTGACGGCGACGGCGGTGGTTCCGGCGGCGGTGGCGGCGGCGGCGGTGCCGGCGGCGGCGGTG
>CADBCX010000287.1:0-1391 GCA_902793245.1 uncultured Eubacteriales bacterium
GGCGATGAGGGTCCCTGTGACCAGGTACACGGACAGGTACGCAGCGCCGCGGCCCAGCACCACACGGCCGACGCCCAGCCCCTGCAGCTGCTTGGGCAGGGAGGCAAAGCTCCGGTTCTGTTCGCGCAGCGTGCCGGCAAGGAGCGACCCGCCGTAGAACATGGTCTGCTGGATTACCAGGAGGAGCGCCGCGGAAATGAAGAAGATGGTGTAGGAGAAGGGCCTGTTATAAGGCATCTGTTCATCTGAGAGTACGGGCTGCACCAGCTGGTAGGCGCTCTGCCCGTCCAATCCGGCGGCCGTATAACGCTCGGTCTGGATGGTATGCATCTCGTCCAGCATGGTGAGGCTGGTGCCCATGGTGAGGCACTTGTAGTACAGGAAGCTGGACATGTCGGCATAGGTGGAAATGACCCCTTGCTCACCGCGGACAATACGCGTGTCAAAGTCGGCGGGGATGAGGATGACACCATGCACTATCTGGCGCTGCATCAGCTGTTTGGCTTCCTCCAGCGAGGTGCAGTAAGTGAGGATTTCGCACTCGCGGGTGGCGTCCACCTTCTGCAGATAGCGCCGGCTGTAGGCGCCGCCGGAGAGGTCCACCACCGCAACGGGCATATCGTCCACCGTGCCGTTCATGTAGATGAGGTTGTAGAGCACGGGGTACAGCAGACCGCCCACGAAGAAGATGACCATCACTCCTCCATCGGTGAAAATGAGCTTGAGTTCATGGACAAAGATGCTGTACCAGTTGCGCAGCCACAGGCCGATATAGTTAGTCTCTTTCATAGTTTTGATTCACATAAGCGTCTTCCAGCCTTCTCATGAACAGGGGCGGAAGCAGCAGGAACACTAACAGGTGCACCATCTCCTGCCAGCAGCCGGCAAAACCGCTGCCCCAGAGCGTCTGCTGCACATGGAACAGGTAATAGTGCCGTAAAGGGAACATGGCGCTGAAGCCCTGCACGTAGGGCGGCATGGAGCTCACCGGCAGGGAGAAGCCGGCCAGCGAGAAGCCCAGCACGCTGATGATGGCCCCCACGCTGATAGCGAGGCGCAGCACCGGGAACAGCTCAATAATGAGCAGCCCCACGGCCTCCGAAGCCGTTACCAGGAGCAGGATATCCACCGGACCGGCCTGGGGAACGACGTCGGTCCGAAGGCCCATCGCCAGGTACAGGATGGCCACGGCAAGGGCGGCGGGGGCTGCAATCCACAGGTTGGCCTTGAATTTATCGGTCATCGTGCAGCCTTGTGACTGGGTGGCTGCGATGGTGGTGTCCGAGATGAACGAGAGGTTGTCGCCGAAGAAGGCGCCGCCGACGATGATGGCGGTTATCAGGGGGAGGCTCATGCCGGTGTCGGCGGCCAGTCCGCCCGCGAGGGGGACC
>CADBCX010000287.1:1427-4342 GCA_902793245.1 uncultured Eubacteriales bacterium
ACGCTGGTGCCGATGGACAGGGAAATGAAGCAGGCGGCCAGGAACAACCCGGCGAAGAGGAACTTGGCGGGCAGGATGGACAGGGTGAGGTTCACCGTGGCATCGATGGAACCGATGGCCTTGGCGGTGCTGGCGAACGCCCCGGCCAGCACGAAAATCCAAATCATCAGCAAGACGTTCTTATCGCCCGCCCCTTCCGAAAAAATGGCAATCCTTTCCCGCAGCGGCAGTTTCCCGCCCCATGTGCCCGCCACTGCTCCCGCGGCGTTGCTTGCAGTTGCTCCCGCGGCTTTGCCTACAGTTGCTTCCGTGGCTTTGCTTGCAGTTGCTCCCGCGGCGTTGCTCGTGATGCAGATGGCGTAGATGGAGGCTATCAGGAAAGCGGCCGATACGGGAACTTTATAGAAATCGCCGACAGCCAGCGAGGTCACCAGATAGACCAGCAGGAAAACCAGCAGAGGAGTTAGCGCGAGGGCGCCTCGACGGGAAGGGGACATGTGGGTTCGTTCGTTTTATCGTGGTGGCTGAATTCGCAGCCGCACCAGGTCTGGTTGTAAAAGTTTTGTTCGCGGATGATGGCTGAGCGCCGCTCCTGCAGGCCTCCTTTCCGCCAGTTCCGACCCCACCAGCGCAGGCCGGGGAAGAGGCTGCAGGCATAAGAACCCGCGGCATCCACCTGCTCGAGGTCTTTCCAACGCGAAGAGGCCAGTGTGGTGGTGAGGACGTTGAAGCCGTGCTCGTGCGCATAACGGGCCGCCCGCTCCAGACGGAAGCGGAAGCACTGCAGGCAGCGCTGTCCACGCTCCGGCTCGCACTCAAGTCCCCGCACGGCGCACCGCCAAGCCTCATGGTCATAGACATCGTCTATCACCGCCAGGCCCCTCGGCTCCTGGCTGCCCGGTCCTTGGCCGCCGTCCGACGCTTCCTGTGTGCTGCACGCCGCTTCTTGGTTGCTACCCGACGCTTCCTGTGTGCTGCACGCCGCTTCTTGGTTGCTACCCGACGCCTTTTGGCCCAGCTGGGCGGCATAGCGCAACAGCTCGCCCCTGCGAAGCTCATACTCGGCTAAGGGGTAGATATTGGCGTTGCTGAAGAACACGGTGGGCCTTACACCCTGCCCCACGAGCCATTCCAAAATGGCCCCCGAGCACGGTGCACAACACGCATGAACCAACACCTTGTCTGTAGACTTCAAGTCCATCATACTGCAAAGATAGCAACAATGTCCCACTTATTGCGCACCTTGTCCCTAATATTCGACCTTCCGGGAAAACAGCCTCTGGCATGGAAGGTCCCCCTGCAATGGCACTGACCTTCCGGAAAAACAGCCTCTGGCCCGGAAGGTTTTGTGGACGGCGGGGTAGGATACATTGTTAACGCTTTGTTGTGGGTCAACTATTTTCAATATATGAAAAACTTCGTATATTTGAAGAAATATGAATTGTCGTATGAAAAAAGTCCTGATGATGCTGGCCGCGAGCGCGGCGCTGCTCTCCTGCAGGGGCGTACAGACCCCTGTCAATACCTTGCGGGCTCCGGCCTACCCGCTCGTCACCATCGACCCGTATATGAGTGTCTGGTCGTGGAGCGATAACCTGTATGACCGTGCACCGCGGCACTGGTCCAACAGGGCCTATCCCCTCACGGGTGTGCTGACGGTTGATGGCGAAAGCTATCGGTTTATGGGAGACGTGGTGGACACGTATCGGTCCATCCTCCCGACAGCGCGTGCGGGCGCCTGGACGGCCCGTTATACCTTTGACCCGAAGAAGGGGAAAGCCCGTCACGCCAAGGACTGGGAGACGGGTGTGGGCGGCTTTAGCTCGCGGGAAAACGTACTGGGGTATGCGCACTGGCCGGACGATAAGCCCGACCTCTGGGTGCGCAGGACCTTCTCCGGCGCCGATGTGCCCGCAGAGGGAGACCTTTTCCTGGAGGTATCGCTCAAAGACTGGGGCGATTTTACCCTGAATGGGAAAGAAGTGGCATCGAAGGTACAGCGCGGCGAGCGGCAGCGGATTCCCGTTTCCCGTGACTTGATCAAAGAAGGAGAAAACGTCCTGGAAGCCCACGGTGCCAATCCCATCGGCCGGGCCCTGCTGGACTTTGGCTTGATTGTGCGCTACAAGAAGGCGCAGCCGTGGCCGCAGACAGCGCATCAGCTCCTGGCCGACGTGCAGGCAACCACCACCCGATATCGGTTTGAATGCGGGCCGGTGGAGCTGGCGGTAGATTTCACGGCACCGTTGCTGATGGAGGACCTGGACCTGTTGAGCCGCCCGGTCAACTACCTCTCTTATACCATCCGTCCGCGGGACGGCAAAAAGCATGATGTGGTCCTGCGGCTGCAGGCCGGTCCCGCCTGGGCCCTGGACGATGTCGTGAGCGAAACCGCGGTGCTGGATGCGTACAAAAAGGACGGTCTGGTGTGGCTGAAGGCATCGAACGCGGTCCAGAAACCGTTGGCACGATGCGGGGACGATGTCCGCATCAACTGGGGCAGCTTCCTGATGGCGGCCGAAAACGGGACCGCCTCCGTGGAAGATGGCAACCTGAACTGGGTGCGCGAGATGCCTTCGGTGAAAGGAGTTTCGGGCAAGGTCATGCTGGGTTATGACGATGGCGGGGACGCCCTCCAGTATTTCGGAGAGAACCTGCCTCCTTACTGGAACCGCGACGGGAAGAGCAGCATCGAAAAGCAGTTCGTCCTGGCCAACAAAGAATACAAGGCCCTGATGCGCAGTTGCCGCACCTTCGACCTGGAACTCTACCAGGAGGCGCTGGAAGAGGGTGGCCGGCAGTATGCCGAACTCTGCGCCCTGGCTTATCGGCAGGCCGTTGCAGCCCACAAACTGGTGCAGGCGCCCTCGGGCGAGCTGCTTTGGCTCTCCAAGGAGAACAATTCCGGCGGCTTT
>CADBCX010000288.1 GCA_902793245.1 uncultured Eubacteriales bacterium
AACCTTTATCGGAAGAGCAGACAAAAGCTTTTACAGAACTGTTTGGGAAGAAACTTGAATCAATCGGCATCTTTACACCGGTCCAGATCGATTTGTACGGGTTTTACCATTTGTCCATCGTCTCCTTTCAAGCGTTGGTCTTGCAATAGGCGGCTGCCTGCCGGCCGGCGACGTACCCGGAATAGACGGAAGAGGCGTAGGCGGTTCCGTCCAGGGCGCCGAGGCCGTGGGAGCCGATGAATCCGCTGACCCCGATGCCGGCCGCGTAGAGGCCTTCAAAGGGGCAGCCGCTTTCGTGGATGACTTCCATCTTGTCGTCGATGCGGATGCCGCCGAAGATGGAATCCAGGAAGATTTCCTCGCTTTTCACGACGTAGTAGGGCGGTGTCCGGAAGGGGTAGAGGAAGCGCTTTTCCTTGAGGAATTCCGCGTCGTACTGCTTGTCGTAATGGTCGTTGATCCGGTCGATCTGCGCCGTGAGGTCCGCTGCATCGCAGCCGATGAAGGACGCGATGGCGGCGAGGGAATCGGTCTTCAGGACAAGGTCCGGGTGAGTTTACGCCAGCTAGTCCAGGTCCTTTTCCAGGTGGTCCAGCCAGGCCGCGCCGTTGCCGGCGTTCTTTTCGTCCGAAATCAGGCCGTCCACGCGGGTGCTGGCCGCTTTGGTGTAAATGTCGTCGTCGACGCCCTGCCCGAACATGCCCTCGAAATTGCTCAGGACTTCGTGTTTCTGCACCATGTCGCGCAGCGAAGCCGTGTCCATCAGGCCGAAGCACAGGTGCCGGGGCTGGCGGTCGAGGGCGGAACCGATCATGGAATGGTCGTCGTTGGTGACCATCAGGTCTTCGTTGACGAAACGTTTGCCGTAGAGGTTGAGCAGGTGGATATAGGGGCGGCTCAGGAGCATCTGCCCTACCATGTGCCCCGTAATATAAGGCCCGATGTAGAGGGTCGTCATGAGCGGGTCGCCGAGGCAGTGTACCGCTTTGGCCATCAGGTAACCGTCGCCGTTGATCCAGGGGTGGCACGCGGTGATGGCTGTTTTGGAAAAGTCTTTTTCGGGGTAGAACTTTTTGCGCAGTGCTTCGTTTGCCGTGATGGAGCCCGTGGCGATGATGACGGCCTTGGCCCCGATCCGCAGGGTTTCGCCCTTTTTCGTGGCGACGAGGCCCGCAACCTTCTTTTCCCCGTCCATGATGAGGGACTGGGCCCTTGTTCCCATGAGGAAATGGACGCCGGCCTTTTTGCATTCCCGCGTCAGGACATCGGCAATGACGCGGCCTGTGACGGGAATGTTATTGCCTTCCCGGATGGCGTGGCTCGTCTGGTAGCGCGTGCCCGATGTGGCGCTGATATGGTTGAAATGGATGCCTTCTTTGCTTTCGAGCCAGTCAATCATCCGGGCCGAAGCGTTGATGAGATTGCGGGCCAGGCGGGCATCGCAGGCCCAATGGGCGCTTTCCATGTGGCGCGCGAAAACCTGGTCTTTGGTCACGGTGATGCCCCGCTCCTTCATGGGGCGGCTTTCGACGGCAAACATGTGGCCGATGATGGCACCGGTGCCGCCGGTGAGTTTCCGGCGTTCCACAATGGTGACATCGTCCGCGCCGGCCTCTTTGGCCGCCAGGGCGGCGGGCAGGCCGGAGCCGCCGGCTCCGATGACGAGGATGTCCGTAGTCAGATCGAATTTTTCCATGAAACGCAGCCTCCTTCTTAATAGCATGCTATTATTGTGCGGAAAAAAGAACGGGATGGGCATCCCGCCGCAGGGAACGGACCGGATCAAGGGCGGTCCATCCGGGCCGCAATCTTGTTCAGCAGCATCCGGAAGGTGATCCGCTCGTCCGGGGAAAGCGGGGACAGCAGGCTTTCTTCCGTTTTGTTCCGCTCGGAAACGGCCTTGCGGAGTTCCGTTTCCCCTTTGCCGGTCAGGGACGCCGTTTTCGCATTGCTGCCGGGCACCAGGGCGGTGTCGATGAGCCCCTTGCCGGCGAGCCGCGCGAGAATGCCCGCCACGGTGGGCTGGCTCACCTGGAAATGGCGTTCGAGTTCCTTGAAGGGGACGTCCGCTTTCCCGTCCAGGTATTCCAGATAGCGCAGCTGGGAGAGCGTCAGGTCGTTTTCCCGCAAGGCGTGGTTTGCCCGCTGGGCGATATGGTCATTGATTTGTTTCAGTAAAATGCCGCAATCCTTGGATTCCATGGTTACACCTCATAATAGCACGCTATTATTATACCCTGTCCGAGCCCGGCCGTCAAATCCGATGGTGTTTGCCATATCCGCGCGCAAAGCGCGATCCGAGCCAAGAAATTTTGGTGCCGTCTGTTACAGAGCTTATTCTAAACCGTGATCGAGCTAATTTGCGCAGTTTGCACGCTTGAACCCGTATATGGTTCATTTTATGAGAGTTATGGGTCACGCTGAGTCTGTGTTTTCCAACAAGTTGACGATGGCTGCCGGGGTGAAGGGCAATAAAAGTGTGTTTAATTATGCTTCAAATGGTTTATTGTAAGGTTTGGGTTATTGTAAAGTTATAAATTTGAGTAGCGAATGTTTTGACATTTGAGTTTTAATCTCATCCTCGGTGATAACTAAAGCTCAAATTCTGCCGCGGAAAGGGCACGAGTGTACCGTTAACGAAATAATCGTGATATAATTAAAACATATATTTAACTAGGTGATTTAGTAGAGGTTGCGCGTTTGACAAAATTTGCAAAGGAGTTGTTCTGCTGTGGATGGCATTATGGACAAACTAGTAGAATCTACTAAGGCATTACACGGACGCAGATACTTATCACATAAATTTTGTTATGATGGTAAATTGCAAGTTGAATTTGAACACTCATAATCAAGAAACACACTCAATAGCATAAACTTCATCGAGGAATGCATCAAATAGTTCTGACGGTGTAT
>CADBCX010000289.1 GCA_902793245.1 uncultured Eubacteriales bacterium
GTACGCTTTTCTCCACAAGCAGAGCAGGTGAATGTCTTGACGCCTTCCTTGGTGCAAGTGGGCTTCGTCGTGATCTTACCATCGTCCCACTTGTGGCCCGTAGGCTGGGTCTCGTTGTCCTTGTAGCTGTAGTTCTTGCAAACCAGGCACTCGTGCAGCGTATAACCGCCTTCCGTGCAGGTAGGCTTCACCACAGTGTCCTTCATGTGATCATGATTGCAAACCAGAACATCGGTGTAATCGCCCTTATACGTGTGGCCGCAGATCTTACACGTGTAAAGCGTATATCCCTTGGATGTGTATGTGGCGGCAATCACCTTGGAATCGTAATCATGCTCATGCGGAAGAACATCAGTATAATTGTCTGTATAAGAAGCGCCGCAGGTCTTGCAGGTGTGCTTCGTATATCCACGTGTAGTAGCGGTAGGAGCAATAACCGTCTCCTCGTACTCGTGTACATGGGTTTCGGTTGTGTCAGCCTCTCCATCGTCTTCAGGAGCCGCATCGGGAACAACAGCCGTAAAGCTGAAAGTGAATTCGCCGATCACTTCTCCGAGAATATTGCGAACGCGGATCACATGGTCACATTCTGTGTATCGTTCATATCACGGTTTTGTAAATAGAGATTTGCAGCCGTGAAACGGATGTAACTGTCCACATCAATCAGAGAGGTTAATTCCTGATATTCTGTTTCCTTGGAAAAATCCTTTCCTCCAAGTTCACGCAAAAGCGAATTCCAGCTTTTGTATGATGGCAGATTTTCTCCACCGGCTTTGAACTGGTTGTTTTTCACCATGATCAGGTTATCTTCCGCAATGCCGGTATAGGCTGAAATATACCGTTCATCCAGAGAAGGACGCAGGTTATACAGCCCCCAATACTCGCCGGCTAAAAACACAATTGTGGGCACGGCGCGGCTGGCGATCTGGCCTTGTTCGCTGACAATCATGTGGGAAAACACATCCACTGAAGGGCTGGAAGTCATGTTGCCGTCAGCACGAACCTGGATCTGTTTCAACTTTGGCAGATCATCCCACAGCCGAACAGCAATCTTGCCGTCTCCGCTGACTTCCTTCCGGGCTGTAGCCGTAAAGGACTTCTGGGGACGCATCCGGGAGTAATTCCCCTGAATGCGGGCGGCTAACGTTTGATTCAGCAGCAGATTGCCGGATGCATCAAACAATTGGAAATCCGCCGGAATTTCCCGCTCCCGGCTGGAAAGAGGGTTGGTTTTGCCAAAGTTTGTGGGAATATAGAAATCAGAAACAGCGTGATCCTGATTGGGATCGTTCACCCAGTCCGTATAGATTTTACCCCGTACATATATACCGTCGTCCTTGTCAAAAAGATCGTGCGGGGTGGCTACGATGGACAGCACGTCAATATTATCATATTTCAAATCCACAAAATAAGTATTGGTGATTGTTTCGCTTTTGTTCCCTGCCGCGTCCACAGCCACAGCGCGGATCATGCTGCATTTGTCCACCAGAAAGTCCGGCGGCGCGCTGGCAAGATCCGTCAGCTGGATATCCTCCCTTGCGCTCCACACGTTGGGTTCACTGCTTCTGTTTTCGATATGGATGGGGGAGGTGTAGAGGGTTGCGTTTTCATCCGGCGTTGAACCGTCGGTGGTGAAATATATTTTAACATCGCCATAGCCGCTGAGGGACAGGTCGAAGGGCTCGTCAAAAAAGCCCGCCGCGTGGGAAAACTTGGGCGGAGCCACGAAGGGCGGCTCCACGTAAGGCTCGCCCACGGCGTTTTCTTCTCCGGGAGTGGCTTCGGTCACGTGCCATTCCCCGTCAGGCTGGAGGGAATAGGTCTGGTCGCCCGCCAGCGGAGGATAGGAAACGGTTTGGGTGTTTCCTTCGCCGTCCGTCAGGTACAGGGAACCGCCGGAGGAGGAGAGCTTAAAGGGCAGTTCTTCGCGATCCGCTTTCAAAATCAGGCAGTCATTTTCATTGAGCTGAAAATCCGCCAGGCTCACAAGCCGCGGTTCGTCCTCGTCGTTGGAAAGGTACCATCCTTCCAGGGACGCGCCGTCCCCGCCGGCGCATTTCAGTTCGATCCAGTCCGGGGATTCGCCGGTTTCCGTAAGATATACCGTTTTATTGGAAGAACAGATTTCGCTGATCTCCAGATGCGTTGAAAGAGACGCAGAAGCAGAGGAAAACAAACCAAGGGCTGCCAGAATCAACAGCCCCGTGACGGCAAATCGGCATGGAATCGAAAAAAATGCTTTCAATGGTGTTTCCTTTCGGCCAGTTCTGCCTCTGTCTGCTATGCAAGAAGCCGCCCATCGTCTGCGATGGGCGTGCTGATGAATCAAAGATAGGACAACGCCCCCTGCGCGGGGGCGAAGAAATCAATCGTCGTCAGCGACGGAGCAGTTGATCACGGATTGTTCGATGTTCAGCCGGGTGACATAGGAGAAAGCGTCGTCCCCGCATGCAATTTCCACGGTGGAATTCACAATGGAGATGTAGCCGCGATCCTCCCGGTCGTCGGCGGTGGTGCGCAGGCCGTCCTTGCCGGCGCGAATGTTCACGGCGGCGTTGCTGATTTCCACATAATCCTTGCCGTGGATACCGTGATTGGGGGCCTCCACAGTCACTTTGCCGCCCTTGATGCGCAGGTCGTCCTTGGACACGATGCCGCTCAGGGCACCCGCCTTGACGGTCAGGCTGCCGGTGCCGGTGATGGTCAGGTCGCTGCGGCTGAAGATCACGCCGCTGGGTTCTTTGTCTTTTTCCGTAAACTCCAGGTTTTCGCCGTTGGAAAGGGTGTTTTCCATCAGATCCACCAGGGAGAGGGTGACGCGGCTCATCCCGGCGCCAATCAGGATTGCGGGGCCGGTCTCGTTGTGAATGTTCACGCCGTTGAGGAACAGCTTGACGGT
>CADBCX010000290.1 GCA_902793245.1 uncultured Eubacteriales bacterium
TTCCCCTGTTCTCGCCCCTTTTTCTCTTACTTACTTCCGTTGATTTCCCTGACTTATTTCCACTCTTTTTCACTGTGGAACTTACTTTGGGAATTCACGTGAATCAGGTATTCCCTGAGGAAAGCCTGAATCCCGCCATTTCCCCCGACAGCATCCTGTTCATCCGCTTACGCTGAGGCTTTTGGCGCGAGCAGCTTTATCAGCGTCGCTTTCAGCAGTTCCATATCAACAGGCTTCGAAAGGTGCGCGTTCATGCCGGCCTGGAGGCATTGCTTCACATCCTCCTCAAAAGCGTTGGCGGTCAGGGCGATGATGGGGATCGCCGCCGCATCGGGGCGGGACAGTTTCCGGATCGTTTGGGTAGCGCTCAACCCGTCCATCACAGGCATGCGCATATCCATCAGGATCGCCGCCCATCATTTCCACAATGCTCTTGGTGATCGCCATGCCCAGGCCGCTGCCGCCGTAGCGGTTGGTGTTGCCCGCATCCTCCTGGGAGAAGGCTTCAAACAGCCTGGGGATGAAATCCTTGTCCATGCCGATGCCGGTATCCTCCATGGTAAAGCGCAGGAGGGCGGTATCGTCGTCCGGGCCTTCCGCCTGCTCGACGGTGAAGGTGATCACGCTGGGGCGGATCGGTGAACTTCACGGAATTGCCCAGGATATTGATCAGTACCTGCTTCAGCTTCAGATCGTCACCGATGAAAAACTCATCCAGCGGCTCCGCCAGATTGCAAACGAAGCGCAGCCCTTTATCCTCGCATTGCCCATTGATGATGATCCTGATCTGGTTCAGGAATTCACGGAAAGAGAATTGGTCGTTTTTGAGCGTCATCCGCCCGGATTCAATGCGGCTCATGTCCAGGATATCGTTGATGAGCGAAAGCAGCAACGCCGCAAGTTCCAGTATGATTTCAGTCATCATGCTTCCCCTTTCATTCGCCTGGCATGAATAACTTGCTCATCCTCGGTTGCTACAAATTCAACACACAGTCATGGATATGAGACCATACTTTATTTGCTTTTTCCACTCATTTTCAACAGGTTTTTCTATATGATGATGGATTTTTTCAGCCAGGCAGCGGGCGGCGGTTCCCCGGAAAAAACCTAAATCGCATCTTTTTTCAGTTTCCTCTTGACCGGGCGGAGCAAAAACATTATGATTGCATTGGCCCATTTCCAATTTCAAGCAGCGCAAAGGAGCGGCGGTATGAACAAGAGAGCGAAGCCCGACGCGGGTTACGGCATTGTGGACGGCGTGATCTGGCAGCAGATCCTTTTATTCTTCTTTCCTATTTTGCTGGGTACGTTTTTCCAGCAGCTGTACAACACCGCCGATGCCATGATCGTGGGCAAGTACGTGGGCAAGCAGGCGCTGGCGGCGGTGGGCGGTTCCACGGGCAACCTGATCAACCTGATCGTGGGCTTTTTTGTGGGCCTGTCTTCCGGCGCGACAGTGATCATTTCCCAGTTTTTCGGCGCGCGACAAAACAGCCAGGTGTCCCGCACGGTGCACACCGCCCTGGCGCTGGCCCTGACCGGCGGCCTGGCGCTGACGCTGTTCGGCTATTTCCTCTCCCCCACGCTGCTGCGCCTCATGCGCACGCCGGAGGACGTGATGGAACCCGCCGTCACCTACATCCGCATTTACTTTCTCGGCATGGTGCCCTCCCTGATTTACAACGTGGGCAGCGGCATCCTGCGGGCGGTGGGCGATTCCCGGCGGCCGCTGTACTTCCTCATTGCCGCCTGCATGACCAACATCGTGCTGGACCTGTTCCTGGTCATGGGCCTGGACATGGGCGTGGCGGGCGCGGCCTGGGCCACCATCCTGAGCCAGACCGTCAGCGCCGTGCTGGTGATCGTGGTGCTGGTGCGTTCGCCGATGGCATATCATCTGGACGTGCGGAAAATCCGCTTCCATGGCGACCTGCTGGCCCGCATCGTACGCATCGGCCTGCCCGCGGGCCTGCAGTCGGTGATGTATTCTATTTCCAACGTGATCATCCAGACCTTTGTGAACGGTTTTGGCACCGACGTGTCCGCCGCCTGGAGCGCCTGGGGCCGCATGGACGGGCTGTACTGGATGATCCTGAACGCCTTCGGCATATCCATCACCACCTTTGTAGGCCAGAACTTCGGGGCCATGAAGTTTGACCGGGTGAAGCAGGGCGTGCGGCAGTGCCTGGTGATGGCCCTTGCCGCCGCCGGACTCTGCACCGCGCTGATGCTGCTGCTGGGCGAGCGGATTTATCATCTCTTTGCCAATGAAGAAGAGGTGATTCAGCGGGGCATGGAGATTCTGCGCCTGATTTCGCCGTTCTTTGTGACCTATGTGTTTGTGGAGATTTTGTCCGGCGCGCTGCGCGGGGCGGGGGAATCCCTGATGCCCACGCTGTTTACCTTCTTCGGCGTGTGCGTGCTGCGGCTGGTGTGGCTGCTGGGCTTTGTGTCCCGCAATCCTTCCATTACCCTGACCATGATCAGCTACCCCGTCACCTGGATCGTGGCTTCCACCCTGTTCATCGTCTATTACCTCAAAGGCGGCTGGCTCAAACGCTGCAAGGACAGGCTGGTGACGAAGGGGCAGGAGTGAAATAAAGAACGCTTTAAGTCACGAAAAGGAACGGCGGGGCTTTGCCCCGGACCCCACCAGAGCGGTGACCGCCCTGGACCCGCAATAGCGGATGCTGCTTGAAGGGAAATACAATCTTGGTTCCCGCTGTTGCTTGAAGGAACGCGGAAGTCAGGCTTGGTGTCGTTTTGCTTCTGGCCCGGCGGCGAAGCCGCCAGCCCGGATGCTTCGCATCCGGGGAAAGCCTGGGAATAATCCTCAGGGGAAAGTGAACTTTCCCCCTGGGATTTTCCCGGCTTTCTTGGGCCAGAAGCCTC
>CADBCX010000291.1 GCA_902793245.1 uncultured Eubacteriales bacterium
CGAAAGCGTTCAAAAAACACCGGGCGGAATTGCTGCCTTATATCCGCAGATGGATAGAAAGCGGAAAGACCTACACCGCTCGTTTTGCCATCGGGATGCTGATGCAGCATTATCTGGACGACGCCTTTGACCCGGCGTATCCCGCGCTCGTGGCGTCCATTCAATCGGAAGAATACTACGTGAACATGATGATCGCCTGGTACTTCGCCACCGCCTTGGCCAAGCAGTATAACACCGTTTTGCCTTACATTGCGGAAAAGCGCCTGACGCCCTGGGTGCAGAACAAGACCATCCAGAAGGCCGTGGAGAGCTATCGGATTTCCGCGGAACAGAAGGAAAAACTCAAGCGATTTAAGTTATAAACAGGAGGACGGAATTGAGGAAACGGATCATCAGCCTTTGCTGTGTTTTTCTTCTCTGCCTGCTTCCGGCCTGCGCCTTGGCCGACGCGCCGGTGCACTTCAACGAAACCCCGCCCGAGGACTGGCAGCAGCGGGACTTGCTGCGGCTGACCGTGTTCAAAACCATGGTGAACGACTGCATGCTGCTGCAATGCGGCGGGGACGCCATGCTGGTGGACGGGGCCATGGACAAATGGGCCAGCAAGCTGATCGAGGCTTTTGAAGAAATAGGCCTGACCGCCGAGGACGGGCACGTGCATATTCCTCATATATTCAATACCCACCCCCACGAGGACCATTTGAAGGGTATTTACCGCCTGATCCGGCGGGGCGTGACCACCGATGAATTCATCACCAGCTTCCCCGATACTTATAAAAACAGCATGCTGCGCACCGCGCTGAAGGAGTTTCGCGGGCGGGAAATCCCCATCCACCGGCTGGAGCAGAACGAGGAGATGAACCTGGGCGGCGCGGCCCTGCGCTTTTTCTGGTGGGCGGAGGGCGGCGGCCCCAACGAACTGAGCTGCTGCACCAGCGTTACCTTCGGCGACGCTTCGCTGCTGCTGACCGCCGACGCGGAGAGCATCGCGCAGATGGGCATCCTGAACCAGGTGCCCCATGAATGGCTGAAAGCGGATATCCTGAAATTCCCGCATCACGCTTACAGCATCATGGAAATTGATTTTCTGGAAACCGTCAGCCCCCAGCTGGTGTTTGCCACCAACTGGCTCAGCAATACGCAGCCCGCCGCGAACCAGGTGGAGCGGCGGAACATGATCTATGTGACCCAGGGCTTCGGCAGGATCGTGATGGAAACGGACGGAAAAGAATGGTATGTCACGCAGTACTTGGGACAGTTTTAAAGGCTATCGCTGGTTGAATGCAATCGGCGGCAATTGATTGAGGTGACAAACATGAACCGATTCGGCGTTGGCGTGATTGGCTGCGGGGCGATTTCCGGCAATCATTTTCACGCGATTGGAAAGGCGGAGAATGCGGCCCTGCGGGCGGTGTGCGACATTGACGAAGCGAGGCTGCAAAAGGCCAGGACGGCGCAGGGCGTGGAGGGATACGCGGATTATCATGATCTCCTGGCCCGCCCGGACATTGACGCGGTGCACATCTGCGTGCCCCATTACCTGCACGCGCCTATCAGCATCGCCGCCCTGAAAGCTGGCAAGCACGTGCTGTGCGAAAAGCCCATGGGCATGACGATTCAGGAAGCGGAGGCCATGCAGCGGGCGGCGGAGGCATCCGGAAAGACGCTGACCATCTGCTTCCAGAACCGCTACAACGGCGCGTCCCTGCGGATGAAGGAAATCATCGACGGGGGAACGCTGGGCCGGGTCATCGGCGGCAGCGCCTTCGTGTGCTGGGATAGGGACGAGGCTTACTATGCTTCCTGCCCCTGGCGCGGAACCTGGAAAACGGAGGGCGGCTCCCTGCTCATCAACCAGTCCATCCACACCCTCGACCTCCTGCGCTGGCTGGCGGGCGGGCTGACACTGAAATCCGCCACCATGACCGCCAAGCGCCTGGCCGACGTGATCGAAACGGAAGACACCTGCGACATGCTGCTGGAAAACAGCGCGGGGAACCGTTTCGTCTTCTACTGCACCAACTGCGCTTCCGCCAACGAAAATATCTATATCCACCTGATGCTGGAGAAGGGCGAAATGCACATGGACGGCGCGCGGCTGACGCTCCTGACGGAGGACGGCGCGCGGGTGGAGGACTATTCCGCCGGCAAGGGCGTGGGGAAGGATTACTGGGGCGCGGGCCATGATCAGTTTATCACGGATTTCTATGCCCGGCTGGCGGCGGGAAAACCCGCCTTTGTCACTTCCGCGGACGCTCTGGAAACCACCCGCATCATGGACGCGGCCTATCACGGCAACGCGCCGATCAGGCATCGGTAAGGAGAAAGCAGAATGAAATATTTCGATCTATCCGGATCGTGGTCTTGCGAAATCCCCGGCATGCGCGGCGAAATCCGCCTGCCGGGGACTTTGGATGAAAGCGGCATCGGCTTTCCCGACGACCCGAAAAACCAGTGGAAGGTGGACGAGGTGGCGCGCATCGGCTTCTGGCAGCCCGGCGACCCCATCGTGACGCGCCTGACCCGGAAGCATACCTTTGAAGGCCAGGCGAAGATTTCCCGATTGTTTCAATGGAATGTTCCGGCGGGCAAGCGGGTGTTCCTGGAGTGCGAACGCGCCCGGCATCTGCGCCTGCTGGTCAATGGAAAGGAAGCGCCGCTGTTTTCGCCCGCCTGCCTGTCCGCGCCTTACGTGTTCGAGGTGACGGGCATGGCGACGGGTCGGGATGAATTTGTGTTTCTTTCCGACAACAGCTATCCCGGCTGGCCCCGGGACGCCATCGTGTATTCCTCCGCCGCCTCCGACGAGACCCAGACCAATTGGAACGTGCTGCTGGGGTACGTGCGCCTCCGGGTGGAAGAGCCGGATTTCATTTCCG
>CADBCX010000292.1 GCA_902793245.1 uncultured Eubacteriales bacterium
GGGTTCATACTTATTATTCTATCTAACATATTAGATAGTGCCTTCTCTTTTGCTTCCTTGGCCGCTGCGGCAAAGGAATAATGGACTTCGACGGCGGCATACAGCAGGACCTGCATGTCGATGGCGCTGTCGGAGAAGTTGCGCAGGCGGATGGCGATGCCTTTTTTCATGTCCACGATGTGCGCGAACCGGGTATCGATCTCGTCCCTGTCCATCCGCCCGTTTTCGATGGCCTGGTAGATGTGCTCGCAGGCGGCGGTAGCCTGCTCCTCGGAATGGCAAATCAGCGCCATATCCACGCCCGCTGCCAGGGCGCGGCGGGTGCCCTCCTCGATGCCGTACAAATCCATGACCGCGTTCATTTCCATGCCGTCGGTGAGGCTGATGCCCCGGAAGCCCAGCTTCTCCCGCAGCAGGCCGGTCATGATTTTGCGGGACACGGTGCCGGGAATGCGTTCCGGTTCAAAGGCAGGGCAGACCAAATGCGCCGACATGACGCCCTTGATGCCCGCGTCAATCGCGGCCCGGAAGCTGACCAGCTCACAGTTTTCAATTTCTTCGGCGGTTTTGTTCAGCACAGGCAGGCCCAGGTGGGAATCCGTGGCCGAGTCCCCCAGGCCGAAGAAATGCTTGGCGCAGGCGAACACGCCCGTTTCCTGCACGCCGCGCATGTAGGCCGTGCCGTACTCAGCCACTTTCTCCGGCCGGTCAGAGAACGCCCGGTTGCCCAGGGCGCTGGCGGGATTGGTGAGGCAGTCCATCACCGGGGCCAGGTTGAAGTTGATGCCCACGGCGCGAAGTTCCTCGCCAATCAGCCTGCCGATCTGATAAGCGTTTTCCGGGTCGCCCGTCGCGCCGATGCCCAGGGCGCAGGGCGTTTCGGCGGCGATATCCGCCAGGCGGGACACGCTGCCGCATTCTTCGTCGATCATGATGAAGGGCTCAATGCCAGTCTCCTTCACGATCAACTCCCGCAGGGACGCGCACAGGGCTTTGAGCTGCGTATAGCTTTTTACGTTGCGGCGGAACAGCAGCGCGTTGCCAACCTTGTATCGCTTCACCAGTTCCACGTACTCCGGCGGTACTTCCAGCCCGTCGAAGCCCACCACCAGGCGCTGCCCGATCTTGATTCTCATGTCTTCGGTCATTGCAAAATCTCCTTATTCATAAAGCAGGAAATGTCTGCGCTGTTCCAGGAACGCCTGCCTCGCGGGCGCGTGGGCTTCCATCAGCGCGTGGGCGTCATAGCGGCCCAGCCGGTAAGCGTCGGTGCCCAGCAGCTTGTCGATAAAGAAAGTGTCCGGGGTATTGGAAACCCATTCCAGCTGGTCGGGATACAGCGCCCGAATCTCGTCCAGCAGGGTCAGCGCGCCTTCCACCGCGTTGGCTGCACGGCGGTCCGTGATATGCACCTGCACCCCGGCGCAGGGCTGGCCCGCGTGCTTGGAGAAGGTGGGCGTAAAATACGCCGCGCGGAAATGGAGTCCCGGCAAGTCATGGGCCGCCATGCGCTTTTCCAGCGTTTGCGCGTCGATCCAGGGCGCGCCGATATACTCAAAGGGCAGGGTGGTTCCCCGGCCCTCGGACACGTTGGTTCCCTCAAAAATGCAGGTGCCAATGTAGGCCAGCGCGGCGTGGAACGTGGCGCAGTTGGGGGACGGGGCCACCCAGGGAATGTCCAAATCATCCAGATAATTGCTTCGGCTCCACCCCGCCAGCGGAATCACCGTCAGGTCCAGGTTCAGCTTCAAGTGGTCTCTCGCCCACAGGGCGTATTCCCCGATGGTCAGGCCGTACCGGGTGGGCAGTGGGTACATGCCCACATAGGAAGCAAACCGCGTATCCAGCACGGTGCCTTCGATCTTTTCTCCGCCCAGGGGATTCACCCGGTCAAAGACGATCACGGGCTTTCCGGCTTCGGCGCATTCCTCCATGGCGAAGGACAGGGCGTACAGGTAGGTATAGAACCGCGCCCCCACGTCCTGCATGTCGAAGCAGAACACGTCGAAGGCATCCAGCATTTCTTCCGTCAGCCGGTGCGTTTTGCCGTACACCGCGTACACCGGAACCCCCGTTACCGGGTCGGGCTGGGTTTCATACGCCGCACCTGCCTGCACGTCGCCCCGGATGCCGTGCTCCACGGCGAACAGGGCGGTCAGATTGTACCGGCTGTGGAGCAAGTCAATCCCGCTACGGAAGCGGTGGTCGATGCCTGTTTGGTTGGTCATCAAGCCGATTCGTTTTTCCTTTAATATGGAGTCAGCCAATTCCAGCCTGTCCAGGCCGGACAGAATTCTTTTCATTGTCAGCCATCCTTGGAAAAGGGCCCGTTTCCGCAGGGAAACGGGCCCGGAGATTATGAAGCTATGTCAGCTTATTTGCCGAGGAAAGCGTTCAGCTGAGCCTGCACTTCGGCAATGACATCGCGGAGGCCGACTTCTTCCATACGAGCCAGCATCTCGGGGATGACCACTTCGGGATCAGAGGTGCCGGTGTACAGTTCAGCGCGGTATTCTTCGATGATCTGCTTGATGGCCAGGCACTGGGTTTCCACGGGAGCCAGGTCGGGGGTGAAGCCCATGGCGGCGGACAGGGTGGCCGTCTCATAGTTCTTCATCGTGGTTTCCCACTGATGCAGATCGGTGGGCACTTCGGGGAAGGGAGAAGCTTCCAGCGCGCCAACGGTGTAGTGGCCCTGCGCATAAGCCTGAACGCCCATGTTGGAGCTGCCCAGCTCGGTGCGGGTCACGGTGCCGTCTTCGTTGCGGGTGTAGTGCTTGCCTTCGATGCCGTAGCGGGCGGTCTCACGATACCAGGGATCGGTGTTCATGAGCTCGATCAGCTTCAGGGCTTCCTGG
>CADBCX010000293.1 GCA_902793245.1 uncultured Eubacteriales bacterium
CATGCCCAGGGCCACGCCGGCCTGGGGCAGCAGCGTGATCCCCAGGTATTTCCGGACCGGTTCGGGGCTGCGGACCAGGGAGGAGGACATGCCTGCGCCCAGGTATTTCCCCAGCGACCGGGCAACGATATATACCACGCCGGCCAGGAGCACGGCGGGATCGCCGAAGACATCAAACTTCAGCGCCGCGCCGCTGAGCACAAAGAACAGGGTAACGGCCGGGCCGGACCAGCGGTCCGCCTGCAGCATCAGTTCCTCGCTGAGGGGGCAGAAATTGCAGAACACCGTGCCCAGCATCATGCAGACCAGCAGGGACGAAAAACCGAAGGTGAAGGAACCGACCGGGATCTTCAGCTGGCTGACGGCAACCGTCAGGATGACGCTGCCGACAATGAGGGCGTTCCGGTTCCGGTGGGAATGGAAAAAGCGCTCCAGCCAGGTGAGCGCCAGGCCCACCAGTCCGCCGAGGGCAAGGGACAGGAGTACCTCCATGAGCGGCTCCAGGATCAGGGCGGCGAGATCGGTATCTCCGCTTTTCAGGGACTGCGCGACGCCGAAGGAAACGGCAAAGATGACCAGGCCTACCGCGTCGTCCAGGGCAACCACCGGCAGCAGCACGTCCGTCACCGGCCCCCTGGCCTTGTACTGGCGGACCACCATCAGGGTCGCGGCCGGGGCGGTGGCCGCCGCGATCGCGCCCAGGGTCACAGCCACGGGCAAAGACAGCAGGTCCGGCATGATAAAGTGCAGGGCAATCAGCGCCGCGTCCACACACAGGGTAGCAAAGCAGGCCTGGATGATCCCGATGACCGTCGCCTGCCTGCCCGTCTGCTTCAGGGCGGAAAGGCGGAATTCATGGCCGATGGCAAAGGCAATGAAGCCCAGGGCCACATCCTGGATCATCGAAAGGGAATCCACCTGCTCAAAGGTATTGAAACCCAGGCACGGAATTCCCAGCCGTCCCAGGACGCAGGGACCGATCAGCACGCCGGTCACCAGGAAGGCGGTAACGTCCGGCAGGCGGATTTTATCAAACAGACGGGTCATCAGCAATCCGGAGAAAAGGGCAACCGCAATCAGCAGAAGCGTTTGCATAGGCATTGATCGCATCCTTTCATAGGAAAAGGCCCACCATGTATCCATGACGGGCCGTAACGCATTCTGCATGATCCAGCGATCTGCCGCCCATCCGGTGGTGATGTCTCATCGAGCACAGGGACGGTGGTTTATTGGATCGCTGTTCCTTTGTTCGGCACATATTTTAGCACGATTGTTAGCACTGTCAATAGGTGAGTGCTAACTTTTTCGCCTGTCATTATTGAAAAGCAAATTAGCTACTATCACTTAAGATGAAATAGGTGCATCACGTTTCGGCGATGCACCTCGTTAATACTAACCATTACAGTTCCACAATCAGATCATAAACCCTTCCGCCTTTGGTTCTTAAGCCGCGTTCCAAAATATGGGCATTTACAAGGCTGTTTAGGTAATACATGGCATGATCGGCATCGAGGATACGCCGGCCTTCAAGCGAAACCGCATGACCAATCAGCTGGAGCAGGCGCAGCTGGTGCTGCTGGAGGCGCCCCATCTGGACGAGGAGACGCTGCTTTTAAAGCTGCCCAACATCACCAAGGACGAAGTTGCGACGATTTTAAGGAGGAAAAGAAATGAAGCTTGACGAAGGTTCGCTTTTGAGCCTGGGGCTGACGCCGGAGCAGGCGTCCGCCGTGCTGGAGGCGCGCGAGGAGGAAAAAAAGGCGCGCGCCTGCGAGGAAGAAAAAAGCGCCTGTACCGGGCGCTGCTGCAGCGGGAGGGCGTGGACGAGCGCCGGCTGGATGCCGTGATGCGCGTGACGGACTTTTCCTGCCTGCGCCTGCAGGACGGCGCGCTGGCAGACGAGGAGGCGCTCTGCGGGGACATTCGCCGGGAATGGCAGGATTTCATCGGCAGGACGTACACGAGGGGTCAGAAGGTGGAGACGCCGCCGGAGGGCGGACGCGTGGTGACGCGCGCTTCCATCCTGGCCATGGCAGACGCTTCCGAGCGGCAGGCGGCGATCATGCGCCATCCGGAGCTGTTCGGGATCTGACCACCTTGACGTCCGGGCGGCGATGCGCTATAACGGAGACACAAAAAGCACAGGAGGAATCTTACATGACCCAAAAGATCAGCGCCATTGCCCTTGCGCTTGCGCTGGCGGCGTTCGGCCTTTCGGTTTTCAATCTGGCGGGTGCGCCCAAGCCCGCCCCCGAAAAGGACATCCAGTACGTGATGTATCTCGGCACGAACGACAAGGACAGTTACGAGCCCTATGGAGAACCGGACGCGGTGAAAGCGAAGGTGGACGAGGTGCTCACCCGCCATTTTGAAGGCTTCACGATTCAGGAAGCAAATGGCGGCTGGACAAACGAAGACGGCACGGTCAGCCACGAATACACGGTGGTGATCCTGCTGAGCGACACGACGGCCGAGAAGGTGCACGCCGCGGCGGACGACCTCATCCGGGCGTTCAACCAGAGCTCCGTGCTCATTCAGGCGAACGAGACGACCACGGAATTCTATTCCGGGAAGTAACGGGGATTTGCCCCAAAAAGAGAACAGCAAAGGCCGGCGCAGGAAGACTGCGCCGGCCTTACTTCTTTGCCCGGCCCCCTGAAAGGGGAGGTGAGACTTGAAAAGCAACCTCTCTGCCCCTATGGGGCACCTCCCCTGAAAGGGGAGGCGAGGCTCGAAAGGCAACCTCTCCACCCCTGCAGGGCACCACTCCTGAAAGGGGAGGCGAGGCTTGAAAGGCAACCTCTCCACCCCTGCAGGGCACCACTCCTGAAAGGGGAGGCGAGG
>CADBCX010000294.1 GCA_902793245.1 uncultured Eubacteriales bacterium
GCATTGCGGATATCGCTGATCTTGGTGGAAAGCAGGGCTTCGTCCGTCTGCTCCGCCGTTTTTTCATCGTCGGCAAAGGTTTTGTCACATTCCAGGCACACCCAACAGCCTTTCTTTTTACTGTAGTGCGCTTCCTCTCCGCAGAATGGGCATTTTTTCATCTGTGTTTTCTCCTTTCAGCCCTGCGCTTTCTGTACCAAAATGCATTGAACCACAGCCAATCACTTTTCCAGACGCTGTCTGGCGCGTTTCCAAAGTTTACCACTTTGAATTTTCTGTTGTGGCGCGCCGGAGCGCTTTCCTGAGATTGCTGCATATGTGTTCTTCTCCCGTCGAAATGGAATGATCAGCCGATGAACTCCCGCTTTCCCGGGCGTATCTCCCGGCTGGGCAGAGCCGTCAGGCACAATATTGCTGTCCTTATTCTCATTGTTTATTCTATCACGTTGCTTTGCATAATGCAAGAACGGCGCGGGTATGCACCAGGGCTTACGCACGAATGCCCTTATGGTATATGAAGAAAAAACGGAGAAGTCCTTATTTCACAAGGATTTGAGCCGTTTACCGCTGCGAAATCAGTCCCTTTCCAGCTCTGAAACAGCAGCAAAAAAATAGCCCCGGAAAGGAGAGTTGTTACGCCAACACAAAAAATGAGCGAAAACAGGGGCAAAATGGACGCATAATAAGTGGCATAGGTGCTTGGATACAATCTATCCTGGCACCTTTTTGGGGAAAGAGAACACAAAAGAATAATCATTCAGCGCACAGTGCTGAACAATGAAGGCGATCAGAGAAACTCGTTGATTCTTCTGGTCGCTTTTTTATTTTCCGAACAGGAGGCACGAAAAATGTATGAACGATCTGATTGAGTTTCAGTATCGGTGTGACGAGAACAACCGACCGATGATCTCCGGCTTGATGCTGCATCAGGCGCTGGGGATCAGGACACCATACCGGAAGTGGTTCCCCCGCGTTGTGGAGGGGCGGTACGTCGCCGGAGAGGATTTCGTGACATCGGATATTTTTGTCCGACGTGCGGATGGCGTTGTCATGCCCAATCCCCTGCACGATCATTTGTCAAAATCGTAGACATTCATTTTGTTTTCTCCAGTCAAAACTTAAATCATCAGCCCCGCGGCAATGCAAAGGTCTGCCTTTACTGCCGCGAGGCTGAATGTTTGTCAAGGGCTCAATGTCAGATATTACCCTCCTCGATTGTATTCCATGGAGATGCCGCTTTTACGCAGCGTCATCCATTGCAGCGTCCTCGCCGCCATACGTTTCAACCAGCGTGTCGTATGCGTCGATGGCGTTCTGGAGGCGCTCCAATACGTCATCCAGGCGGTAATATCCGTCCGCGTTCCGCTCCAGTCCGGGAAGCTCAATGTCAAAGGATACAGGAGGATTGTCCAGTGAAAGCGCGATCATCCCCCGCAGCTGTTCGGTGCTCTGGTAGACCAGGCGCACCCGGGCATAGGATTCGCCGTCCTCCGCAGACCACTCTTCAAATACCAGCTTCACGCCGATGGGCGTCCTGGGTTCCACCGTGTCGGGCAGCGTGTACTCCTCTGCGCCCAGCGCGGACAGCACGCTGGCGACGTTGGAATCATGCCCGCACAGGAAGCTGAACTTCCGGCCATCCGCCGTCAGCTCGGAACGGATTTCCTGGAGCAGCGGATGCGCCACGTTCACGGAAACCAGCGGCGCTTCAAACAGCATCCCGGTATATGTATCCACAATGTTGTGAATCTTCAGCCAGTCGTCCCGGGTCAGATCGTGGCCGAAAGCGGCCGCCTTGTCGTCGGCCATTTCATAGAACTGGAATGTGAGGGCATCCGCCACCGAGGTCGCGGTCTTGATGGGGCTGGTCATGCCCGGTTCCTTGCCGGCTTCCAGCTTAATGGCCGTTTCATCTGTCAGCAGGTCGCCGAACTTGCCCGATTGATAGGCTTCGCTCTGATCCATGTCGGCGACATCCATCAGCAGTTCGATGGCGTCCAGCAGTCCGGCGTGAATCCCCTCCAGCCCGGCCACGCCGCCCGATTCGGCAATCTGGGCGACGGCGTCCTTGGCGTACTCGTCGGAAACGAAGGTCAGCACAGGGCTAAAGGTCGGGTCCATCGTGTCATATTCCGCGTGGCTCTCGACCGGCACCACCGCCACGGGCAGCAGCCCGGCGGAGAAGTAGCGGGCCGTGGCCAGGGTTCGCTGCTTCGCGTTGGCATAGAAGCGCACCGCGCCTTCCTCGGGCCGGTAGTTCTCCGGGAACAGTCCCTCGTCCTCCAGCCACAGGCGGAAATACTGGCCCATCAAGGTTTCCAGCATCGCGCCGCGCAGCGAAAGCTCGCTGGGATTGCTTGTCCAGTCAAACCATGGATGCGGCGTGATGTCGCCCAGCAGCGAGCCGCTGCCCGACAGGGGAGAGCGAATGTTGTGGCGGCTCAGCGCCACTACGCGGTTTAGCGTATATTCTTGCGTTGAACCCTTTTCCTCTGGCTCAGCCAAATCCTCCAGCCAGTGGAACACACCGGTCTTGACCACGTCATCGCCGTAAATGGTTTTCCAGTCGTTGGCCATGGAAATCACGTTGAAGCCCATGCCTTCCCACTTTTCCCGCAGCGCCGCGCCTTTTTCGGCGCTGCCGTAGTCGCGCACGCCGTCGTCGGCAATCAGCTGGAACGAGGCGCTGCGGTAGCGGTTGTTATAGAGCACGTAGTTGTGCATGCTCACGTCGCCGGAGCTGTTGCCGAAGGAGAGCACCGGCTGGCGGCCGATCTCCTTGGCGATCTGCAGCACCTTGTTGGTTTTGAGATTCTTGATGATCA
>CADBCX010000295.1 GCA_902793245.1 uncultured Eubacteriales bacterium
GGCCGGGTGACGCCGTTTCCCTGCTTGTCCACCAGATAGGCCAGGATCTCTTTGCTCTTGGCCAGCCTGAAGCTGATGGGCTTGTCGCCCACGTATACGTCGAAGTACCCAAACGTTTTTACATGAATGTGCGATAAGGCGGCGCTGTGCCGGGCTCCATGAATGTACGCGACTTCTTCCGCCAGCTTTTCCAGGGAAACAGGTTTGAGCAGATAGCCTGCCGGGTGCACCGCATAGGCGTCAAAAGCGTACTGCTTATAGGCCGTCAGGAAAAGAATGGCCGTCTGGGGATGCAGCTGCTTGATCTGCGCGGCCAGGGTAATACCGTCAATATCAGGCATATTGATATCCAGCAGGACAATATCCGCCGAATGCTCCCGCAGGTAGGTCAGGGCGGATTCCGCGTCCGTAAAACCTTCCGCCCTGTCGATTTCAGGCAGCTGTCCGCATTGCTTCAGCGTGTATTCCACGGCCAGGGGTTCGTCGTCCACACAGATCACGTTCATGGCTTTTGCTCCTTCCTGCCCTCCGGGATCAGCAATGTGATGCAGGTGCCCTTTCCGATCTCGCTTCGCAGGATCAGCTTGCCGCCGCACATTTGTTCCACCCGTTCTTTTACATTCCGCAGGCCAATATGGGTTCCGTCCAGCGTTTTTTCCGGATCGAAGCCTTTGCCGTTATCAGATACCGTAATCCGGTGAAGGTTTGCTTCCCGAACGGAAGAGACCGTCACCAGGCCGTCCTTTTTCCCGCGCACGCCGTGGCGGATGGCGTTTTCCACCAATGGCTGGATGGTCAGGGCCGGGATATCAAAGCGGTCATCCTGGATCTGGTATTCGATGCGGATGCTTGGAAACCGCAGCATTTCGATCTCCGCATACAGCCGGGTATGCTCCAGCTCCTTGGAAACGGGGATCAGATCGCTTTGACTCAAGGATTCCAGGTTCTGCCGCAGATAGGTGCTGAAATCCTCCAGCGTTTTATCCGCCAAGGGAGGGTTCTTTGCGTACAGCGCGCGGATGGTGTTCAGGGCGTTGAACAGGAAGTGGGGCTGGATCTGCGTCATCATGATCTGGACTCGTTGGGCTGCCATCAGGTCACGCTCGTGTTCCCGCACAAATTGCAGATGCAGCCAGATATAATAAAACACGCTGCCCACCACAGTGGCAATAGTCAGGAAGGAAACGGAAAGTGATTCCATGCTCATATGGACGTCGATCACAACGGAAACAATGATGCTCAGCACGATGGAAACCGGGATGAGCTGTTCTTTTTTTCTCGTTTCCCGAAAGCGCAGCAAGGTATAGATCAGCAATCTCAACAGCAGAATGCCGCTGACCACAAAGCAGGCAGGATAAAGCGGGCCGCGCAGCATTGCAAAGTCGAAATCTCTGATTTCAAAACACAGCTTTGTGTAAGGCGAGGAAAAATAGAACGCGGCATTGATCCCCACCAGCAGCCATTGTGGCCACTTGCGGCCCTCCGGCAGTATGATATAAAGGAACAAAACCAGGATCACCGGTCGAACGGAGTAACCGTAGGCAGCTAAAAATTTCTTCCAAGCCAGATCCTTATGGCGGATGAAAAGCTCGTTATCCCATAGATTCTGGGCAATCAGACTCAGGCAAAGCACCACGATGACAAGCATGATGCGTCGATGCTCCCGCTGAATGTAGGGATCAATCGTTACAGTAAACCCCAGACCGAACAGCAAGAGAAGCAAGGGAAAAAGCACTGCCAAGGTGCCAAAATCCAGGCTCACGCCTATTTTCCCTCCCTTCCGTCCATCAGCTTTCTCCATCGTTTGCTTAAAAAGAACATCGTCAAGTGGTGGTACTTTCATCTCAGCGGCCTGCCGTGCCTTTTTCTTCCCCGGTTTCCTGAATGATCATCCGTTCATATAGCTCCGAATCTCGGCCAGTCGGCGGTCATGTCCAGATAGGTGATCTCAATCTCGTCCCCTTCATCGTCCCTCTCGCGTTCCACAACCACCGTCAGTCCGCCGGAAGTAAAGGCTCTGGAATCGGAGCTCAGGCTGCCGTCGTCATCCACGGCATAGATGCCGTTGCCCAGCGCAGAATATGCTCAGATGAATCAAAGCGGAGCAGGCTCATCGCCTGCTCCGGACCGGGTTTTACCAGATTTCCACATTGCCGACGCCCTTCGGGCCGACCCAATAAATCCTGTTCTCGTCAATCCGGACATAAACATCCGTCGCATCCTTCGGCACCTTGGCCGCGATCTCTTCCGGCGTAATGACTCCGCCCATCGGGGACTGGATGTTGATGTTCAGCTTGGCTGCAGCCACCTTCCTGCCGGGTTTCCTGGCTGCTTCCTTGGCCGTTTCAACCTTGGCTTTTCCTTCCGCCTGCTTTCTCGACCGCTTCGCCGCGCTCTTTCCGGCAGCCATCTCATCCGCCAGCTTCACTTTATCCGCTGCGGCCTTCAGATCGCCGGCGGCCTTTTCCGCGGGCGCGGCCACTTTTTCCTTCACGGTGCGCTTCGCTTTGGCGACATTCTTCTTCACGCCGATTTCCACAGCCGCGGCGGCATCCTTTGCTTCATTCACAACGGCAGTTTTGATTTCCGCCGCATCCTCTGCTGCCTTTTGGGCGCGGGCACTGGTCTTTTTCACAGCCTGGCCGACCTTCGCTTTCGTGTCCCTGGCCTTGGCGCGAACCGTCTTTTTCGCTTCCACAGCTTCAGCCACAGCCTTGTCATCAATCTTCTTGGCCGTGCTCTTCGC
The DNA here is from genome assembly GCA_902793245.1 of uncultured Eubacteriales bacterium. GTDB lineage: Bacteria > Bacillota > Clostridia > Christensenellales > Aristaeellaceae > RUG563. The sequence continues at coordinate 2,747 of CADBCX010000295.1, forward strand.
TTTTGCGGTTACCTTCTTCGCTTCCTCTTTGACAGCTTCCGAAACCTTTTTCTTTGCGGGCATTGTCGTTACCT
>CADBCX010000296.1 GCA_902793245.1 uncultured Eubacteriales bacterium
CATGGCATACCTGGTCGCTTTCGCCCTTGCGCAGCAGACCGTGATCCACAAACACGCAGGTAAGGCGATTTCCGATGGCCCGATAGATCAGCGCCGCGGCCACGGAGGAATCCACCCCGCCGGACAAGGCCAGCAGGACCGTTCCGCTTTCTCAGACTTCTTCACGGATTTGCCGGATGGCCGTTTCGGCGTAAGCGCTCATGCTCCAGTCCCCGGTGCAATGGCAGATGTCATAGAGGAAATTGTGCAGCAGGGTTTTGCCTTCCTCTGTGTGAGTCACTTCTGGGTGAAACTGTACACCGTAAATGTGCTTGCCCTCATTCGCCATGGCGGCGATGGGGCAGTTGTCCGTTTAGACGATGGGATGGAACCCGGGCGGACACTCCGACACCTGCCAGGTGTGGCTCATCCAGCAGGAGGAGGACGGGCTCATGCCCTCCAGCAGGCCCGTTTGTTCCTTCATTCGCACGTTGACCCGGCCGTATTCCCGCTCTTTTGCTTTTTCCACCTGGCCGCCCAGCAGCTGTGCCGTTAGCTGCATGCCGTAGCAGATACCCAGCACCGGCACGCCCAGATCATAAGCGGCCGGGTCGCAATGGGGCGCGTCCAGGTCACAGACGGAAGCTGCCCGCCGGACAGGATGATGCCCACGGGCTGACGGGCGGCGATCTCCGACGCAGAAATGCTCCAGGGCACCACCTCGGAATACACATGATTTTCCCGCACCCGCCGGGCAATCAGTTGGGTGTATTGCCCGGCGAAATCCAGGATGAGGATTTTCTGATGGTCAGCCATTTTGCAGCCTCCTTGTCTTTATAACCCACTCGCCCCATAGTTGCTCAGCACCCGCGCCGACGGATCGTCCACGTCGCAGCCGGGCCAGGTTTTGTTGGGCATCCAGAAGTCGGGGATCATCCGTGCCTGGCCGGGATAGAAGGATTCAAACAGGTCCCGGTAAAGCAGGCTTTCCTTGGTGAAAGGACGGCAATAATCATATTTCACTGCTTTTTCCAAAAATTCATTGTCGGTGTAGGTTCTTTCCGCCAGGGCTTTCAGGTCGTTGACCATGGAGTGGCCCACAGCGTCGGAGAAGGCCGCCTTCTGCCGCCACAGGATTTCATCCGGCAGGATATGATCGTCGGCAAAGGCTTTGCGGATCAGATATTTACCCATGCTGTGGGTGTTCATTTTCAGTTCGGGGTCAATGCTCATGGCGTAGCGCACGAATTTCAGATCCCCAAAGGGTACCCGAGCCTCCAGGCTGTTGACGGAAATGCAGCGGTCCGCCCGCAGCACGTCATACACATGCAATTCTCGGATGCGCTTTTCCGCCTCCTCCTGGAAGGCGGCAGCAGAGGGAGCGAAGTCCGTGTACTTGTAGCCGAACAGCTCATCGGAAATTTCGCCGGTCAGCAGCACCCGCACATCCGTATGCTCGTGAATCCATTTGCACACCAGGTACATGCCGATGGAGGCGCGGATGGTGGTGATGTCCCAGGTGCCCAGCAGTTCCACCACCGTGGACAGGGCGTCAAGCACATCCTTTTCGGAAATGATGACTTCCGTGTGGTCGCTGCCAATGTAATCGGCGACAATCCGGGCATATTTCAGGTCGATGGCGTCCACGTCCATGCCGATGGCGAAGGTGCGGATGGGCTTTTTCAGTATCCTTTGGGCAATGGCACAGACCAGCGAGGAATCCAGCCCGCCGGAGAGCAGGAAGCCCACCGGGGCGTCGGCATCCAGGCGTTTTTCCACCCCGTCCATGAGCAGGCGGCGGAGTTTTGCGCAAACCTCTTCTTCAGTTTTCATGGTGAAATACCCAACGTATGCGGGATCGGCATACTGGATAAACCGCCCGTCCAGCCAGTAATGGCCCGGCGGGAAGGGCAGGATGGTTTCGCACAGCCCCATCAGGTTCTTTGGCTCGCTGGCAAAAGCCCATTCCCCATCTGACAGCCTGCCGTAATACAAAGGCCGGATGCCGATGGGGTCGCGGGCGGCGATCAGCTTTTGCTGGGCATCATCCCACAGGATCAGGGAAAACTCTGCGTCCAGGGTCTTGAACATTTCCACTCCGTACTCATGATACAGGGGAAGCAGGATCTCGCAGTCGGATTGGCTTTGCAATTCGTACTTGGCAAGCAGCCGATCCCTGAGGGGCCGGAAGCCGTACAATTCCCCATTGCACACCACCCTGTCGCCATCCAGATGAAAAGGCTGCATGCCCCGCTCGTCCAAGCCCATGATGGCCAGGCGGTGGAAGCCCAGAAAGCCTACGGGGATTTCCTCAAAGCGGCTCATGTCCGGGCCTCTTGAAATGGTGCGGTCAAAGCAGGCTTTCAGGGTTTCTTCCGGGATTTCTTTGCTGGTCACGCCGAAAATGGAACACATAAATGGCACCTCCGTTTGTGGTCGGCTATCGCTCTGATATTTCAGGACGAAGGCCGCCGCTCCGTGGTGCCACCTGATTTGCTTCTTTGCTAGGCTCTTGGAAGCCCCTTTGCTCCCGCTAAGCCCTGACGGCTGTAACGGGCCGTCCATCCCGCCGCCCCTACTTGCTTTTGCTTTCGGTTTGGACTTGGAAGGGTTCTTCGCCGGGGCGCTCATGCGGGATTTTCACCAACTACCGCTCTCTTTCAATGCCGCGAAACCCGGGTACTTTGCTTCCGCAACGCTTTGATTTGTGAAATTTGCGGGCATTGTAGCACCGGGAAATGGGCTTTGTCAAGATAGAATACAGCCAAAAAACAGCGGCGCACGAAATACAGCAGGAATACAATCCGCCCTCTTGACTTTGGAAAAAACAGGC
>CADBCX010000297.1 GCA_902793245.1 uncultured Eubacteriales bacterium
CTGGTCAAGCAGGTTTGAAACGTTTCCTGGAAACCGTGTTTTGATACTTTTCTTTTTCTAAATTCTTAACAGCCTTGTTCTAAAGGACAAAAATCCAACAAGAGGTTACGCTGGGGCTATGCGCCCCAGACCCCCACCAGGGGGATGATCGTCCGCAGCCTCAATCGTCGCAACTCGCCATGAAGGCGAGTTGCGACGATTGAGGCTGCGGAAACTCAGTACCCTGGTGGGGTGCGGGGCAACGCCCCGCCGTTCTCCTTCTTTTTATCCTTCGCAACATAGCTGTTAAGAATTAAAAAAATAAGTCATATCAAAAAGAAAAAGTATGGAGAATAAAAGCGGTAAAGGAGAAAACACATTTTTGGTGCTTTCGTTGAACTGTTTTTCCTGATATAATAAGCATGACACCCGATTGAAGGAAGAAATCGAAGAGATGGCTCGAGCCGATAATGAACGCCTCATTCGGAGAAAAGCCAGTCTGATGGCCCTGAAAACACTGTATACCGAAAAGAAAAGGCGGAAATACATTTGAAGACGCAGCCGAATAATGTTCATAAATGTCTCTATGATCTCGGGCCCGGCCATCGCGCTGTCATGGGCGGATGAGAGGTTCCCGGACGAGCTATATGCTGAGATAAACGACGCGCCGGATATGCGACGACTCAATTGACAGGGAAGGAAAAACACCATGAGCACAAATGGAAGAAACAGCAAAACGTTAACAGCCGTGCAGAAACAAATCACCCGCGGCGGACGGGTTCTGTCCATTGCCTGTAAAATTGCCATAATCATCCTGATTGCCAGTGTGGCAATCAACACAGGACTGCTTATTGCCGTTTTTTTCAGCCCCGATGCGCAGAGCGTGGCCCGTGAGATTTACGAGGATAACGCCATTTTTCAAACCCTATCCCACTTTATCGAAGAGAGCAGCCTCAAGCCTATTCACGTGGCGGCAATCGGCTGTTTCATTGCGGTCATTACGCCTGCCTCGCTTTTGCCGTTCGTCCATTTTGCCTATACCATGTTTCGTCGTCTTGCGGCAGGCGATAGACCGTTCAATCTGGAAGCCGCCCGAAAAATGCGGAAATATGCCTGGGTGATGTTGCTGTTTCTGCTGTATAATATTCCGCTTGGGCTGATTGCTTTCGGCCTGACCCTGCTGTTTTCCTATATCATGGAGTACGGCGGCTATATTCAGGAGCAGGCCGACGAGACGAACCGCATCCAGGAAGAAATGATCATGTCGTTCGCGGAAATCACTGAAAATAAATCCGGGCAGACAGGCCAGCACATCAAGCGGGTTTCCGAGTATTCCCGTATTCTGGCCCAGCAGCTTTCCCTGCCGCCGGAAAGAGTGGAAGAAATCCGCATCGCTTCCACCATGCACGATGTGGGAAAGATTCTGATTCCTTCCGAGATTCTGGAAAAGCCGGGCAGACTGACCGATGAAGAATACGCCACCATCAAAACACACACGACCATGGGCGGTGAGCTTCTGAAAAACGTGGAAGGGGAAGAAATGCGATTGTCCCGAACGATTGCCCTCCAGCACCACGAACGGTATGACGGAAAGGGATATCCGGGGCAGATGCGCAGCGATGCAATCAGCCTGGAGGGAAGGATTGTGGCTGTCGCGGATGTGTACGACGCGCTGACCAGCAAACGCAGCTACAAAAACGCCTGGAAGGAGGAAGACGCTTATCAGGAAATCGTGAAGGGCCGGGGAACCCAGTTTGATCCACAGGTGGTGGATGCGTTTGTCGCGGCGCATGATCAGATCCTGGAAGCGCAAGAGAAGTTTAAGGATTGAGGTGAATCCGTTATGAACACAGCATCTTTGATCTGCAATCTGTTTATTTTCATTGTAACTGCAATCATTACCCTGCGTTTCTTTTGGAAGGACGGAATGCTGGATGTGGAACGCGGGAGAACCGCCTTCCGGTACTTTACCGTGCAAAGCAACGTCCTGTGCGGGCTGTCCGCCTTGCTGATCTGCCTGTTCCCGGCGTCGCACCGGGCGTGGCTTTTCAAATACATGGGAACCGCCGCGGTGACCGTGACCCTGCTGACGGTGTTTCTTTTCCTGGGGCCGAACATGGGATATGGGAAGCTGCTCAAAGGGTCCGATCTGTTTATGCACCTCATCACGCCGCTGGCAGCCATCGTGTCCTTTAGTGTGTTTGAGAAGCGGGGCATGCGTTTCGCTGAATCCCTGCTGGGCATGCTGCCGTCCATCGTTTATGGGCTCTGGTATTTGTACCGGGTCGTCCTTGCGCCTGCCGAAAAACGCTGGGAGGATTTCTATGGGTTTAACAAAGGCGGGAAGTGGCCTGTTTATTTTGTTGCGATGACGGTTGGGGAGTTCGTAATTTGTTTGGGACTGATGGCTTTACAGAATGTATAGGCGGCGATGAGCATGCCGGAAACCATATCCCAAACGCCGAAAAAGTCTCCCCTGCGACAGGGAAGGCTTTTTTCCTTCTCTTTTTCTAAATTCTTAACAGCCATAAAGAACGAAAATCCAACAAGAGGTTACGCTGGGGTTTCACCCCAGGCCCCACCAGGGTACTGAGTACCCTGGACCCGCACCTGGCGAAATAACGCCGTTGGAGGAAACCGACAACCTCCGCCTGACGCGCTGGGGTTACGAGAAGTATGAAGCTTCTGGCCCAAGAAAGCGAGGGAAAAGCGCCGGGGAAAGGAAAGCCTCAGCCCAGTTGGTTCCCGCTTCGGCTTTACCTTGTAAAGCCGAGCGGAATGAGCGTTCAAAAGGCTTTCTTTTCCCCAGCGCTNNNCTTTTCCCTTGCTTTCCCGGATGCTTTGCATCCGGATTGGCGGCTACGCCGCCGGGCCAGAAGCACAACGGCGTCAAGCAAATCGTCCGCGTTCCAGCCTGCAACAGCGGAAACCAAGCCGATTCTACAAATTTTGTCTAATCCGCTATTGCGGGTCCAGGGTACTCAGTACCCTGGTGGGGTCTGGGGTGAAACCCCAGCGTAACCTTTTGTTGGATATTCGTCCTTTACAACAAGGCTGTTAAGATTTTAGAAGAAGAACGGAATGAGACGCGGCGAATATCAAAAAACCTCTTGCTTTTCCCAGTCTTTTCCGATACAATGAGGATGAAGGCAATCGCAAGCGTATGGATTATGCCAGCATACGCCAGGCCGGAAGAAACGCGCGGGGCATGAGGCCCGAAGGGAACAGGACGCATGTGGAATTATAATTACGTTCTCCCCAGTCTCCTGGTATTGATTATCATCCTTTTTTACTATTTCAGCAGGCCGCGGCTGTCCCTGCGGCTGAACAAAACATTTCTGGGTATTTTGCTGCTGGATATATTTACCATCATCACGGACTATCTTTCCAGCAGGGCGTGCGAGCGCTACGCCGAATTGTCCGTCGCCACGGTCAATGTGCTGAACATGGCGTTTTTCGTGTGCTTCCTGGCGCGGATCTACTGGTTTTACCTGTTCTCGGTGGACGCGCTGAAAATCTATTATGCCACCCAGTGCGATACCCAGCCGCCGACATTCGTGTTCTTTGTCAACCGCTCGGATCTGTTCCACTTCTCGTATCAGCGCTATATCGAAAACCAG
>CADBCX010000298.1 GCA_902793245.1 uncultured Eubacteriales bacterium
TGGGAAATCGGCCTGGCGGAGGCGCATCAGGTGCTGTGCCGCAACCGCCTTCGCCAGAAGGTGACGCTGGAAACGGACGGCAAGCTGATGACCGGCCACGATGTGATGGTGGCGCTGCTGTTGGGGGCGGAGGAATTCGGCTTTGCCACCGCGCCGCTGATCACCATGGGCTGCCGAATGATGCGGGTCTGCCATCTGGGCACCTGCCCCTTCGGCATCGCCACACAGAACCCGGAACTGAAAAAACGCTTTATCGGCAAGCCGGAATATGTGGAGCGGTTCATGCTGTTCATCGCGGAGCAGTTGCGGCGCATCATGGCGAAGCTTGGCGCGCGTACCGTGAACGAGCTGGTGGGACGCAGCGACCTGCTGAAAATGAAGCCGGACGCAAAACTGGATCTGTCCGACCTGATCGGCTTTGCCCGGAACACCCATTACCAGTCCGATGCCAAGCATGATTTCCACCTGAGTGAGCGCACCGATGCCCGGCTTTTCCAGGATCACGTGCACCTCATGACCACCGACCGGGCTTTCGGCACGATGCTGAAGGGCGATCGGCACATCCAGGCCCAGGGCTGCGGCGGGCAATCCTTCGGGGCGTTTTTGCCAGAGGGCCAGCAGATCACCCTGTACGGCGTGGCCAACGATTACCTGGGCAAGGGCTTATCCGGCGGCACGATTGCCGTCTGCCCGCCGGTGGACAGCGTGTGGAAGCCGGAAGACACCCTGATCGGCAACGTAGCCCTGTATGGAGCTACTTCTGGCCAGGCTTTCATTGCCGGGATGGCAGGCGAGCGCTTCGCTGTGCGCAATTCCGGGGTCTGGGCCGTGGTGGAGGGCGTTGGCGATCACGGCTGCGAATACATGACCGGAGGCCGGGTGGCGGTGCTGGGAACCGTGGGCGATAACTTTGCCGCAGGCATGAGCGGCGGCATCGCCTGGGTGCTGGATGAAAAGGATACATTAAAGGATCATATGAACCCGGGCCACGTGAAAATCTACGCCGTCGCGCCTAATCAGGTAGGTGAATTGCAGCGGCTGTTGCAGCTGCACCAGCGGGCCACGGGCTCGAAAAAAGCCAAGGAAATCCTGGCACATTTTGACGCCTATCTGCCCAAATTCAAAGCGGTGATTTCCGATGAATACTTATCCTTCCTGAAAGGGGCGTGACGGTATGGGCAAGGCTACAGGATTTATGGAATATTCCCGGACGGAAAACCCGTACCGGGACGCGCGGGAGCGGCTGCGGGATTTTGACGATCTGCATACCGCCCAACCCGCAGACGCACGGCGCTGCCAGGCGGGGCGCTGCATGGACTGCGGCGTGCCCTTCTGCCAGTCGGATTTCGGGTGTCCCTTACACAACCTGATCCCCGAATGGAATGATTTATTGTATCAGGGCCAGGAAAAGGAAGCGCTGGTGCGGCTGCTGCTGACGGCTCCCTTCCCGGAATTCACGGGGCGGGTGTGCCCGGCGCTGTGCGAGAAAGCCTGCAACCTGGCGGATAACGGCGTGACCAACCGGGACAACGAGCTGTTTCTCATTGAAACGGGCTTTGCCAAGGGCTGGATACAGCCCCGGATTCCCGCTGTGCGCACCGGGAAAAAGATCGCCGTGGTGGGCAGCGGCCCCGCGGGATTGGCAGCGGCGGATTTATTGAATCAGCTGGGACATACTGTCACTGTGATCGAGCGGGCAGACCGTCCTGGCGGACTGCTCATGTACGGCATCCCCAACATGAAGTTGCCCAAGGAGATCGTTGATCGGCGCATCCGCCTGATGGAGGCGGAAGGCGTTTCCTTCCTGCTGAACGCCTCCGCAACGCCCGATTTGCTGAACGCTTATGACGCAGTGCTCCTTTGCTGCGGTTCCCGGAAGCCCCGTTCCCTGCAAGTGGACCACATGGATGCTGATGGTATATATTTTGCCGTGGATTATCTCACCGCTGCTACCCAGAGCGTATTGTCAGGAACTGCGCCTGGGATCACTGCCCAGGGGAAGCATGTCGTTGTGGTAGGCGGCGGAGATACGGGCAACGATTGTGTAGGCACCGCCCTGCGCCAAGGCTGCCAAAGCATTGTACAGTTGGAAATGATGCCCAAAGCCCCGGAAAACAGACCGGCCGGAAACCCGTGGCCAACGTGGCCCCGCACCCTGCACACCGATTACGGCCAGCTGGAAGCCATCTCCTTGCAGGGCAGCGATCCGCGCGTTTATGAAACCACCGTCAAAAGCATTCGGATGAATGCTGAAAACAGGATCACCGCCCTGGAAACGGTGCGGTTGCAAAAGCAGCCCGATGGCAAGCTGACGCCCGTTCCAGGGACGGAACAAACACTGCCCTGCGATCTATTGCTGATTGCGGCGGGCTTCATCGGCTGTGAAGAAGAAACGCTGTCCCGCTTTTCCCTTTCTGCGGATGCGCGGGGCCGGGTGCTGCCCAAGGACGGCTCCCATCACCTGGAGGGCAAACTGTTTTCCGCCGGCGATATGCGGAGCGGCCAGTCCCTGGTGGTGCGATCCTTAGCGGACGGAAGGGCCGCGGCCAAAGAGATTCATGCGTTCCTCCCATAAGAAAAACGGTTTTTGAACAGTGGACGAATTGACTTTTTGCGGCCTGGGCAGCATAATTTTTCATTATTTCGCGGCAAAACCGCAGTGAGGAGGCAAGGGGGCCATGTGCGGAATCGTAGGCTATACGGGAGAAAACCAGGCTGCGCCGATTTTGCTGGACGGGCTTAAGCGGCTGGAATACAGAGGATATGATTCGGCGG
>CADBCX010000299.1 GCA_902793245.1 uncultured Eubacteriales bacterium
ACGTATGCAATACCAAGTTCCTCACACACGTTATCATACACATCAATGTCCTCATGTGTGCCGTCTGCCCAGAGTTCAATGAACTCTCTAACTGTCATTTTCATGCTTTCACCTCCATAAACCAAGGAAAACTTTGACCTTCACGGTCTGTATATGCTTCAAACAGGAAAGACGATGTGAGCCACAGTTTTTTTCGTCCGGTTTCCCGTTTCACATAATCAAAGCATTGATTAAAGGTATTTCCCTCAAACATTACTTCATTCTTACCAAAGCGGAATGTATCGGCGATGACCACTATATAATTATCCCGCTTAACCACGATTTTGATATTCCTCATAATTTTCTCCTTTCTTATAACAACACGGATTTAGGAATCCATGTAAGCCATTTATTTTCAATAGGTGCATCAGTGACATAACGGTGAGCCTTTCGCAGATTCCAGAATTTTAATCGGTACTGGATAGCTTTCTCCGTTTCCTTTACAGGTTCACCAAAAAGTGCGTATCCTACATGGTCCGCCTTGCCCATCTCAAAACAGGACTTTCCCCAGGCTTCATTAAAGAATATGCCATTATCGTCTGTGCCGATAACAGAAACATCATCCTTAATAGCGTATACATTTTCCCAGCACAGCGTCCAATTATACCGTTGCGCCTTTGACTGTTCTTTTTCCGGATTGGTTAATCTGCCTCTGTGAGGAAACCGCAGGGGCTCCGATCAGTCGCCCAATCGGAGCCCTGAAAATCATGGGGTTTCAGCCGTTTTATTCAACGACCAGGGTGATGGCCTGGGTGAAGGTTTCTTCACCGCCCATGGCGGGCATCAGCCAGATACCGGCCAGCGCGGGAGCCCAGGGCACGTTCTGCTTAACGACGATGTTGTAGGTGCCGGCGGCGGGAGCGACCAGCTTCACGCCGGTGTTGACGATGAAGGGCTTGTTGGTGCGCAGGCCGTAGGCGGTGCCGGTGAGGTATTCCACGTTCAGGCCGTCCGCGCCTTCCACGGTGTAGGTCACTTCATGCTTTTCTTCGGCGGTTTCATAGGCGATGGTGGGGCCGTCGGCGTGGGTCTTTTCCTCGTTGCGCAGGTAGCGCGCGCCGTTGACCACGTACCAGTTGGTGATTTCCTTGCCCATGCCAGCGGTGGACAGGAAGGCCTGGTAAGCGAAGGGCTTGGAGTCGATGATGATTTCCTCGCCCGCCTTCATGTGCACGACCGGATCAGCGCCGTCCTTGCCGGAGATGATTTCACCGTTCACCTGGTAAGGAGAAACCACGTTGATGGTCAGGGTCACGTTTTCCACCTTGATGTAGCCGTCGCATTCCATGTTGACCAGCACGGTGTAGGTGCCCTGAGGCACATACTCGCCGTAGATGTTGTTATCCACGCCCCAGCCCTGCTTGTAGTTGGGGTCGCCGGGCTGATACTGGCCCAGGATGGGCTGCGCGTAGTCCACCACGAAGCCGCTGGCGGAGAGGCCCTGCGGCAGCTCCTGGCCTTCCACCAGGGTCACGATGAAGTCGGAGGTGTCTGCGCACTGGATCTGCGCCGCGTTGCCCACGCCGTAGTACACGGTGGCGGTCAGGGCGTAGTCGGTGGCGAAGTTCTTGTACTGGTTGCTGTTGACCTTGGCCATCTGGGTGCGCTGGGCGGACTTGCGCATGGCGAAGTAATGGGTGGTGGACTCGAAGGTGCCGTCGCCGTCCTCATTGGGCACCAGCACGTCGCCCTTGCCGTCGCGCAGGGAGGGATCCCATTCGCCGATGGTCAGGTAGGTCTTGGTGAAGGAGGCGTCGCCGGACATGAAGGTGTCGTCGCCAGCGCGGATCATCAGGTCGGCGGAGGAGAAGTCCTTGGCCCAGGCGTCGTTGACGGTCGCGCCCTGGAAGCCCCACTCGTCGCGGAGCACCTGCTCGTGCACGGCCCAGTTGTTGGAGTTGACCACATAGCCGATGCGGTTGAAGGAGGTCATCATGCCGTTGGTGTGGCCGTACTTGACCATCCATTCAAAGGAGCGCATGTAGATTTCGCGGAAGGTCTGCTCGGTGGCGAAGGTGCACACGCCGCCGTAGTCGGCGCGGTTGTGCTCCTGCACGTTGGCGAACATGTGCTTGGCGAAGCAGGACACGCCCTTGCTCTGCGCGCCCGCGCAGATGACGGCAGCCATGGAGGCGGTCAGGAACGGGTCTTCGGAATAGTATTCAAATACGCGGCCGTTGAAGGGAGAACGATGGATGTTGGTGCCGGGGCCGCGCCAGGCGAAGCGGCCCAGCAGCAGGGCCTGGTTGCCGTACATGATGCCCTGTTCGGTGAGCAGGTCGATGTTCCAGGTAGCGGCCGCGATGGGAGTAGAAGCCCAGCAGGTGCCGCCGAACTGCACGGGGCCGTCCTGGCCGCCGTCGGAGCCCAGGAACAGGTTGACCAGATCCTGCCAGCTCAGGCTGTTCATGTAGGATTCCCACTTCTGGGAGGCTTCGTCGGTGGCGATGGTCGCCACGCCGTCCTCCACCGTGGGCGGGGTGTAGGGGAGACCGGCCAGGTCGGCCAGGGTCACGTCGGTGGGAGCGCCCTGGGTCCATTCGGCGGGCACTTCGGCCACGTACCAGGGCTGGCCTTCTTCGTCCATGTAGGGCTTATAGATTTCTTCGGCGTCCAGCACGGCGGCTTCCCAGTCTTCCAGCACGCGCTCCTCGGCGGTCTGGGCCTTGGGCTGCTCCAGGCCGGTGGCGCGGGAGATCAT
>CADBCX010000300.1 GCA_902793245.1 uncultured Eubacteriales bacterium
TGGGCCTCCTTTCCCAGACTTAATTCTACCCTCTTCCTCTTCCTAAGGTAAATTCCATCTCTTACTTCCACTGTGGAACTTACTTTGGGAATTCACTGAATCAAAAATATTGCAGGAAATTATAAAAAAAGCTTGCTTTTTTTCCCCGTTAGTGATAAGATAATTGAGCGCTCAGGAGCTTTGCGGACGGTTTCCTCCCAGCGAAGAATCGGCGCATGATGAGAAGGGGCATTGGCACAGTTGGTAGTGCGCTACATTCGCATTGTAGAGGCCACCGGTTCGACTCCGGTATGCTCCATACCCTTAAAAGCCTTGAAATCACTGGATTTCAAGGCTTTTTTGCTGCCGGTTTTTATTCCCCTGACCGTTGACAGTCAACCCGTTCAGGTTTGTTATAAACGCAATTCGTATACAGGCTTCAAGGAGACGCCTTTCAATTCCGCGATCAGCGCTTTCACTTCTTCGTTCCGCGCAGCCATGGCGGATTCCACGTTCACGTTGGCCCCTTCCCGGATGGGCGCGATATACAGCGTCATGGGAGTGTCCAGCCGGTCTTTGTGCTCCAGCAGGCCCACTTCCCAGGTGTCTTCATTGCAGAAGTTGTCGCTGATCATTTCATTGTCCAGCCATAGCGTGCCGATATCGCCGCGATAGCTGATTTGCAGCCGGGCGTCCTTGAGACCGTCCAGGGCGTTTTCCGGAACCTTCACCGTCCAGCGGTGGGGCGCGGCGGGCAGCGCCTCCACGGGAATTTCGCGCTTCTCGGCCTTCACCTGATACGCGCCGAAAATGCCCCGGTCGGGCAGGCGAACGGCGGCGCTGTTGTTCAGGCGTTCGGCGGGATAGGTTAATACCGTGTTTTCGGCCTCGGTGGTTTCCAGCCGCAGACCGCCCGCTTCATCCTCCAGCAGCGCCGTGTCGGTGAAAACCAGGCTGCCGTCCCGCAGCCGGAACAGGCGGTTGGCTTCTGCGCGGGATATGACCATCACATCCACGGAAAGGCAATCTTTGCATACCGTAAAGAAAGATTTGTTCCCTGTAATTTGTGCTCTTTCCTCAAAGCGGAATGCACCGTCCATGCCGTCGGGAACCATGAACACATAGGTGGCGCGCCCGTTGATTTCCGTCCGCAGCACGGGCTGGGCGGTCGCTTGTTTCAGCAGGATGCCGTCCATATCGAAATGGAAGGGCAGGATGGCGTTTTCATCGGTGGCGATGCTGACGTCGAATGTCAGGGTTTCTTTCGCCGTTTCGATCATGACCTGCTCGTTTTTCTTTGGCTTCATGACCCGGTGATCCTGGAAATTGTTGATGAACAGGAAGCCGCCCGTTCCGTCCGTGCGCACGGCGAAGCGCAGAGTATTCAAATCCTCGGGGCTGATTTGGCTTGCGCCCGCAAGCAGTACCGTTTCCATGGGGGCCAGCCTGCCGCCGAAAGAATCCAGGAAATAGTGGATGGCCCTTAACCGGCTGTAGCTCTCCCGCACCTGCCCGAACTCGCCCAGGGCCGCCTGGTAATCGTAGGAGCGCTTGGGCACCTGGGCCTCGTTCATGTATTGACCATGCTTCCCCAGGGGATTGGTGCCGCCCTGGAACATGTAATAGCCGATGAAGTTGCAGCCGGAGCCCAGCTTGATATTGGCCAAGGCATCCACGCTCTTGTAGGGATAAATGAAGCGGTAATAGTAGCAGCACATCATGCCGCCGCCCATCTCGCAGCAGGCGTAGGGACGCTGGGAGGGGGGATAGGCGGGCTCAAAATCGTCGGTGCAGGTGACGCCGTCCCGGTGATAATCCTGATAGATGTATTCCTCGGTGGCGGGATGCTCGCCCTTGTGGGAGTAGAAGATCCAGGGCCGGTAGGCGTACCCGCCCCACAGCGGCATGACTCGGGGAGAATACGCCGCCCCGCCCCAGGCGGTGCCGGTAAAGAACGCGGGGGTCAGGCCGCATTCCAGGGCCAGCCGGCGAAGGGCTAATATATACGCTTCGCCCTCGTCGCCCCTGAAAATCCACTCGTCGGAGATGCCGGTGGTGATTTCCCAGGCGGCGGAGGAGTGCATGTATTCGTTGTCCAGCTGCACGCCGATGATGGGGCCGTCGTCCCGGAAGAACAGACCTTTGACCTGCTCGCCGATCCTGGCGTACAGGCGGCGGACATAAGATAAAAACGCCGGGTTCGTGGTTCGTACCTCAAAGGGCTTGCCGTACAGCCAGTCCGGCAGCCCGCCGTTGCGCACCTCGCCGTGATCGAAGGGGCCGACCCGGAGAATCACGTACATCCCGTGCCTGCCGCAAAGCTCCACAAACTTCCGCAGATCCCGCCGCCCGGTAAAATCGAACACGCCTTCCTCTTCCTCGATGTGGTTCCAGAACAGGTAGGTGGACACGATGTTTACCCCACCCATGCGCATCTTGATGATCTCGTCCTCCCACCGGGCGTCGTCCATGCGGCTGTAATGGAATTCTCCCGACACGGCAAAGAAGGGCCTGCCGTTTTTCTCCATGTAAAAGTTGTTGAACGAAATCACGTCCCCCCGCACGGAGGAACCGGCAAAGTCCCCGCCCAAGGCATATACCGAAGCGGGACGGCAATTTTTCAGATCGATCTCATAACGCATGGCGAGCACCTCTTTTTCGTTCTGGTTAGTCCCTGTTTGCTATTTTACAGGAAAAACCGCCTTTTTTCAATCAGTTTCTTTTGCGGAATGACAGATTCGTTATATGTTATTTATTG
>CADBCX010000301.1:0-2732 GCA_902793245.1 uncultured Eubacteriales bacterium
GGATATACCATCCGCCGCGCGGCGGAACGGGATGTTCCCGGTATCATGGCGCTTTTGTTGCAGGTGGACATGGTGCACCATGCCATTCGGCCCGACCTGTTCAACGGCCCGGCTGCCAAGTACACCCCCGATGAACTGAAAGCCATCATTGCCGATGAAAAGACGCCGGTATTCGTCTGCGTGGACGATGAGGAAAGGATACAGGGCCATTCCTTCTGCATTTTTCAGCAGCACATAGGCCACAATATCCTGACCGATGTGAAAACCCTGTACATCGACGACCTGTGCGTGGACGAGAAACATCGGGGGAAAGGCATCGGCAAAGCCCTGTACAGCCACGTGCTGGACTTCGCGCGGGCGAACCATTGCTACAACGTCACCCTGAACGTGTGGGCGGGCAACGACAGCGCGCTGAAATTCTATCAGAACCAGGGCTTGACCATGCAGAAATACGGCATGGAAAAAATTCTTTAAACCTTCGT
This sequence comes from uncultured Eubacteriales bacterium, assembly GCA_902793245.1. Taxonomy (GTDB): domain Bacteria; phylum Bacillota; class Clostridia; order Christensenellales; family Aristaeellaceae; genus RUG563. The sequence continues at coordinate 483 of CADBCX010000301.1, forward strand.
ATCTGTTCAGCCAATGGTGTTTCAACCACACTTTACGTGACGATCCAAAAGCCTTCCCCTTGAGGGGAAGGTGGCGCGTCAGCGCCGGATGAGGTGGAAAGCCAGGCTATTCTCAAGCTGCTCCGCAACGATTCGCGAGGACACCTCATCCGAGCCGCGCGAAGTGGGTTGGCTGCTCTCTCCGGCATGGTTCCGCGCGGCCCACCTTCCCCTCAAGGGGAAGGCTTAGGGGTTCGCGGCTTACAGCGCCCGCAAAGCAATGATTGACCGAATGGGCCGGAACGACATTTCAGCCGGGAAAACCGACAACTCAGCTGATATATGTTTTCTTTTTCAGCGGTATATGCTATCCTATTCTCACGGCGAAAAAGCAGGAAGGAGGACGCGGCGTGGACAGAAAATACGGATGGACGGATAAGGGCATTCTTGGATTCATTTTTGCACCCCTTGGCGCTTTCTTTCTGGCGCTGGGCGTGGTGCTCTATTCTGTGGGCGCGGGCAACGAACCGGATGACCCGCTGATGTTTCTGTGTGTGTTCGGCGGCATGGGGGTGATTTTTCTTTTGGTGGGCCTGGGCTTTCTGTCCGTGGATCTTCACCGCAGGAGCGCCATGCGCCGCGCCGTTGACAGCGGGGATTATGTGATGGCGAAGATCGCCGGGGTGCAAAAGCGGACGAACGTGAACATGGGCGGCACGCATCCTTCGGTGGTCGAGTGCCATTGGACGAACCCCGACACGGGGGAGACCCATGTGTTTTTCAGCCGCTATCTGTATTTCGACCCTACGGACATGCTCACTGCCGACGAGGTGCCGGTGTACATCGACCGGATGAACGAAAAGGCATTCTATGTGGATATCGATGCGGTGCTGCCCAAGGTGGTTGTGCATCGCTGAACCTCATCCTTGCTATCCTGAAACCGGGAGCATTTTCACTCCCGGTTTTTGTATGCATAAAAGCAAACTGCTTTTGTACTTTTTCTGTATAGTGCTTTACAGAATACCAATCTTCGAGTACAATTGTATACATGAATCCGGAAAGGAGATGGAGAATCATGCTGGAAATTTCTCCAAAGACGAATCTGCTGGAGCAGAAAAACTATCGTTATGCTTTGCAGGATGTGGCGCAGCCCAATCTTTATCGGGATATTTATGATTATGAAAGCGTCCCGAAGGTGCCTTTTAACCATCGCCGCGTGCCCATGGGCATGCCCGAGGAAATTTGGATCTCGGACACGTCCTTCCGCGACGGACAGCAGTCTGTAGACCCTTACACGGTCGACCAGATCGTGAACCTGTATAAGCTCATGAGCAAGCTGGGCGGGCCGTACGGCATCATCCGGCAGACAGAATTTTTTATTTACAGCAAGAAAGATCGGGAGGCCGTGGCCCGGTGCCAGGATTTAGGGCTGAAATTCCCGGAGATCACCACCTGGATCCGCGCCACGAAAGAGGACTTCAAGCTGGTCAAGGATTTGGGCATCCGGGAAACGGGCATCTTAGTGTCCAGCAGCGACTACCACATCTTCAAGAAAATGAAGCTGACCCGCGGCGAGGCCATGAAGAAATATCTGGAAACCGTGGCCCTGGCCTTTGAGGCGGGCGTGATGCCCCGCTGCCACCTGGAGGACATCACCCGCGCCGACTTCTATGGCTTCGTGGTGCCCTTCGTGAACGAGCTGATGAAGATGAGCCAGGACGCGGGCATCCCCGTCCGCATCCGCGCCTGCGACACCATGGGCTACGGCGTGCCCTATCCCGAAGTGGCGCTGCCCCGCAGCGTGCCGGGCATCATCTATGGCCTGCAGCACTACTCCGACGTGCAGAGCGAATACCTGGAATGGCACGGCCACAACGACTTCTACAAGGCCGTCGCCAACGCCTCCACCGCCTGGCTGTACGGCGCGTGCGCGGTGAACTGCTCCTTGCTTGGCATCGGCGAACGCACGGGCAACATCCCGCTGGAAGCCATGGTGTTCGAGTACGGCTCCCTGCGCGGCTCCCTGGACGGCATGGATCCCACGGTCATTACCGAAATCGCCCAGTATTTCTCCAAGGAAATGGGCTACAAGATCCCGCCCATGACCCCCTTCGTGGGCCGCAACTTCAACGTGACACGGGCGGGCATCCACGCCGACGGCCTGCTGAAGGATGAAGAAATTTACAACATCTTCAACACCAAAAAGCTGCTGAACCGCCCCGCCTCCGTGATGATTTCCAAGACCTCGGGCCTGGCCGGCATCGCCTACTG
>CADBCX010000301.1:2745-3617 GCA_902793245.1 uncultured Eubacteriales bacterium
GGCGGGCATCGCCTACTGGATCAACGAAAACTACCAGCTTTCCGCCAACGAAGCCATTACCAAGCAAGACCCGCTGGTGCTGGCGCTGAAAGAGTGGATTGACGAGCAGTTTGACGCTGGGCGGCAGGCATCCCTGTCCAACAACGAAATGGAAACGAAGATCGAAGAACTGACGGGCGGACGGCTGCGCAGGCTGTAAGAAAGGAGTGGGAAGAATATGGAACATAAAATGATCTCCATTGCCGATCAGGTGTTTGAAGAACTGGAACGGGACATTCTCTCCGGCATTTATGAACGGGACGAAATTTTGACGGAAATGAAGCTGAGCGAACAACTGCACGTCAGCCGCACGCCCATCCGGGAGGCCCTTCGCCGTCTGGAGCAGGAACATATCATCGAGCCAACCAGCAAGGGCATGAAGGTGGTCGGCATCAACCGGGAGGATATTTCGGATATTTGCGAGATTCGCCTGCGCCTGGAAGGGCTGGCCGCCCGCTGGGCCGCGGAACGGGCGAATGAGGAAGTACTGCGAGGAATCCCTGTTCATCAGCCCGCGCCTGGACAACGCCGAGCTCAATTATCCCTTCGGCTCCGAGTTCTTCGCGGTGTTTGCCAACGAGCTGGCCAACACCGTGGATCTGAACAACCGGGAAAAGCGGGAGAAGGATTACATCCGGATCCGCGACCGGTACAAGCCCGATGAATTCAGCCGGTTCGGCGAAGTGTTCTGCCTGCTGGTGGAGAGTCTGGAACGCAATCCGTTCCAGGACTTCCTCGGCGGGATGTACATGGAGCTGAACATGGGAAGCAAAGCCCACGGGCAGTGCTTCACTCCCTTCGGAGTCTGCCAGGCAATGGCAGCCATGGCCATG
>CADBCX010000302.1 GCA_902793245.1 uncultured Eubacteriales bacterium
GGTGGAAATCCCCCGCCGCATGACGGAAAAGCAGAAAGAACTGCTTCGCCAGTTCGAGGACATTTCCTCCGGCAAGGAATACGAAACCCGCAAGAGCTTCCTGGACAAAGTGAAAGAACTGTTCAACGGCTGAACGGCGACATCCCACGGTTTACGCACGAAAAACAAATTGTTACGAAGAAACGGAGGACGACCCAAAAGGCTTCCCCCTTCATACTTTTTTCATTCATGCGTGAGCGTGGGCGACACCCGGCCCCTTCGTCCCTTTGGACGGAGGGGCTTTTTCAATTTATCGCGCCGTCCCAAGATTGTTACAATTCCCCCCTTGACAAAGATGGTAGACATCTGTATACTATAGGTAAACAGCTGTCTACCATCTTTTGAAAGGAGCGTGAACGCAATGCCTGACCGCTGTACAGAGGCGGAATGGAAAATCATGGAGGTGCTGTGGGAAAGCGCGCCCCGCACCATGAGCGAAATCACCAAAGCCCTGGAGCCTGCCACCGGCTGGACGCGGCACACCGTCATTACGCTGCTGAAACGGATGCAGGAAAAGGGCACGGTGGCGGTGGATGAATCCGGCGACGTGAAGCGCTACTCCCCGCTGCTGAGCCAGGAGGAAGCGTCTTCCCAGGAAACGAAAAAATTCCTGAGCCACGTATTCTCCGGGAAAGCCTCGCTGCTCATCAACCACCTGGTGGATTCCGGGGAAATCACCCTCAAAGAAATGGACGAACTGATGGACATGATGCGGAAGAACGGGAAGAAATGAGGAGGGATACGAATGCGAACCGCATTGATTTACAATTTCCTGATCGAAGCGACCATCATCGCCGGGATCGCCGTTCTGCTGATGATCCCGGTGCGGAAATTCTTTCGGAAGTAATTGGGCAACAGGGCGCTGTGCTTCGCCTGGCTGCTGGTGGCGGTGCGGCTGCTGTGCCCGCTGAGCCTGCCCAATCCGCTCATCAACGAGATCGTGACGCCCTACAATATGGAACCCGAAGTGATCCGCCCCATCGCGGCGCAGGTGAAGATTCGGATGCAGGACGCCCTGACCGATCTGTCCTATCAGAATCTGAAGAGCCACATGGACAAGGAGAGCATTTCTTTCAACGAGGCCATCCAGAAGAAAGACTACAAAACGCTGTTATTCATGGCCAACGACCTGGAATTTGGCTACGGGGCCAGGCGGGTCATGATGGTGTATGTGGCTGGCGCGGCAGCGGTGACGGGATGGTTCATCGTGACCAACGTCCGCTTCCGGCGCAAACTGAAAAAGAACCGGATCGCCCTGCTGGGAGGGGAACTGCTGGCTTACTATCAGGGCCTATGCGAGCAGTACCAGGTGAAGCCCCTGCCGGTGTACTTCGTCGATCCGCTGTCCAGCGCGTGCTTAGTCGGCGCGGTACGCCCGTACATCGCCCTGCCCCTGGCGGCGAACACCGACCAGGCTAAGCAGATGCTGGCCCACGAGCTGTGCCATTACAAAGCCAAAGACCATTACTGGACGCTGCTGACCCTCATCTGCTGCGTCGTTCACTGGTTCAATCCCCTGGTGTGGGCCGCCGCCATGAGCCGCATGGACCGGGAGCTGCGCTGCGACGACAGCGTGACCCGCGGCATGGACGAGGAAGGCCGCAAGCTGTACGCGGGCACGCTGATTCAGTCTGTCACCCGCCGCGCCATTCCCGGCCTGCCGGTCTTAGCCACCGGCATGAGCATGACGGGCCGCAAGCTGAAAACCCGGGTGGGCAGCATCCTGTGGGGCGGCAGGCGGAAAAAAGCCTTCGCCCTGACCTTTGCCGCCCTGGCCTCCCTGCTGCTGGTGTTCGCCTTCGGCACCGCCGCCTACGGGGAGCAGCCGGACATCTGGAACAACAGCGTCGACACCGCACCTGGCGCCACCTATGATATCCAAACCATGGAGCAAGCCCTGACAAGTGATGACGCCGTCAGGACCGAGGAGGAGGCGCTCCAAATTGCCAAGGACATCCTCAGCGGGCCGGAATTCAAGATGGACATTGACGACAGCATTCAATGGCAAGTGGGCTATGAAAACGGCGCGTGGGGAAAGATGTGCTACGTAGTCACGGGGAAAAAAGGAAACGGCCCGGAAATCCGGGTCAGCATCGCCGTGAACGGCAGCGGCGCGTGGTGCGTGACCAACGGCTTCGATCCCTATTACGCGGAAGACTACATGGCGACCTATGAACCGTTTCAGACCATCTCTGACGTTCTGACCGAGGAAGAACAATACGAAATCAAAAACTACTGCTATAACCTGACCGAACAGCTGGAGCCCGGCGAAAGCAACAACTTTAACGGCATGTATTTTACCTGCTATATCAACGCGGACGGCAAAATCTACGTTCAGGTGGAAGCGCCGTACAGCGAAGACACCGGCAAAACCTTCGTGCTCCTGGTCAAGCCCGAACTCCGGGTGATCGACTACTACACCGGCAACGGCTGAACCTCGGAACAAAAACAACGCCTTTGGAGTAAATACGAACATAACTTTCTTCTGTATAGATACATTGTAGAGAAATCCAACAGGGATGATGTACTTTTATCAAAATTGTACAATTATGTACTGTTTTCAAAAAGTCTATTATTAGATGCTGATATTCAGAATGATGCTAATCGCATGAAGATAACGTGGAAGGACATTCAGCAGCAACTGTCAGACGAAGACATTGCGATAGAGTTTATATCGACTATTGAGGAAGAAG
>CADBCX010000303.1 GCA_902793245.1 uncultured Eubacteriales bacterium
TGGACGGCACCTTGAAGATTGAAACGGCGGCCATGGTAACGCCTTACGTGGATACCGGCCTGACAGGTGCTACGGCTTTTGACGCAGAGCAAGTGTCGGAAATTTTGAAAGAACTCAATGAGGCCGGACTGGACCTGCATGTCCACACGGTGGGCGAGGCTTCATCCCGCGTGGTGCTGGACGGCGTAGAGATGGCCCGGAAGGAGCTGGGAGACCGTTTCCGCGTGAAGGTTACCTGCGCTCACCTGTGGGTGCAGGACGACGCCGATTTGGAGCGCTTTGCAAAACTGGGCGTAATCGCCAATTTTACCCCGTGGTGGCACAGCGGCAACGTGGGAGGCAACCCCATTGCGTACTGGCCCACGTTCATCGGAGAAAAACGTGCACATTCCATGTTCCGCTGCAAAACCATGTGGGACAGCGGTGCGCTGGTGACCTGGTCCAGCGATGAGGTCTTCTATGGCGATTTCAAGAACTGGAGCCCCTATCTTGCCATGGAGATTGGCATGACGCGTTGGATTAACGAGAAAACCCGCTTCGAGGAAGCCAGCAGAACCGTTGCGGCTTTCCCTCCCGGGAGCGAGAGGATGAACATAGAGGAAATGATCCTGGGTTATACCATCAACGGAGCCAAGCAGCTGGGCGTGGAGGCCGCCAAGGGCTCCATCACCCCCGGAAAGGATGCCAATTTCCTGGTATTCGACAAAGACCTCCTCACGGCTGAGCAGGAAGGCTTCAGCTACAACATGCCGGCAGAAGTGTATTTTGAAGGAAAGAAAATAAACTAACTAAAATTACCATAAAAGATGAACAAGACTTTGCCACTGGATTATTCCAACAAGGCCCATTGGTGCAAGATTCCTGAAATCACCAAGGAATTCGACACGTTTTACGTATATGCCACCGAGTACATCCTGGGCAGCATGGCCCCGGGCGCTCCCGATTATGCGGATCTGGACAACGAGGAGATGCTGGAAGGCGCCAAGGGAGAATACGAGCTGCATGCAACCGCCTATGCGGATGTCACCAACGTGTTCATGCCGTACTACCGTCAGGTGGGCCTGCGCCATGCCGGCGAGGTCTGGAAGCGGGACGGCATCTTCGACGCCTCCATTGCCGGTATGCCCTATGGAGACATCACCGCAGCGCTGGACTACTACTTCGAGCACTTCAATGGCGGCCGCCCGTTCATCATTGCCGGGCACAGCCAGGGATCGGCCATCGTCAAGATGGTGCTCAAAAACTACTTCAAGGAGCATCCTGAGTACTACAAGCGCATGATTGCGGCCTACCCCATAGGCTACGCTTTCACCAAGGCCGAATTCGAAGCCTACCCGCACATGAAGTTCGCCACCGGAGAATGCGACACGGGCGTTGTTGTCACCTGGAATACCGAAGGTCCCCGGAACAGGGAGGTGAATGCCGATACCTGCGTGTTGCAGCCGGGTTCCATGAGCATCAATCCGCTCAACTGGAAGCTGGACGGCACCTATGCTCCGGCCAGCCTGAACCTGGGCTCCCTTTACCTGGACGAGAAAACCGGCGAGGTGAAGATGGGAGACGTCGGCGCCGATGCGCAGGTATTCCCGGACCGCGGCGTGGTGGTGACGCATGCCAAGGGCGAGCCCATGAGTGGGGAAAAGGCCGAAGTGGCCACTTATTTCTTCGGCCCCGACGGCCGCCACGGAGAGGATTATGCGCTCTTTTACGGCAACATCAAGGCCAATGTGGCCAAGCGCGTCGCCGCTTATAAAGCGAATCAAGCAGGCATGAAGCCATGAACAACAAATCATTTTCAAACAGGCTGAGCTGGAGAATCATCGGCATAGCCGCCATCATTTTCTTTGTCTCGTTCATCGCGATCGGGCTTATATCCCAGTATGCCATTTCCCATGCGGAAGATGTTTCCGTCGCACTGATTCTGGGCTCGAATCTGGTGATTGTGGGTGTTGTGGCGCTGATTGTCCTGTACTTCCTGTGCCATAAGGAAATCCGCCGGATGACGCGCCCCATTACGGAGCTTTCGGTATCGGCCCTGAATATGGGCAAGGGTAATTTCAAGGCACAGCTGCCAGAAATTACCAGCAAGGATGAAATGCTGCGCCTGAGGAACAGCTTTGTCTATATGCAGAACTCCATTTCGGATTATATCGGCGAGCTGAAAACCACCCGGAGCGACAACGAGCGCATGGAGTCGGAGCTCAACGTGGCCCGTACCATCCAGATGGGCATGCTGAACACCCATTTTCCGCCGCAGCTTCACGCCCTGCTCATCCCGGCCAAGCAGGTGGGAGGAGACCTGTACGATTTTATCCTCAAGGGAGACACGCTCCATTTTGCCGTGGGCGATGTCAGCGGCAAGGGCGTCCCGGCCTCGCTGGTCATGTCCATCACCCGGGCCATGCTCCATTTCGTGGCCACCCTGGACTTGCCGCTGAATGAGTCGATGAGCCGCATCAACAACAGTATTGCCGACTCCAACAGCAGCGACATGTTCGTCACCCTGTTCATCGGCCGCGTCAATTTGAAAACCATGCGGATGGATTACTGCAATGCCGGTCACAACCCGCCCGTCATTGTTCCGCGGGAGGGCAAGCCCTTCTTTTTGCCCGTCAAGAGCAATCTGGCGGCCGGCCTCATGGAAGATATTCTTTACGAGGAAGAACATATTGAGCTTGAAGCGGGTACCCGCATCGTGGCCTATACCGACGGCGT
>CADBCX010000304.1 GCA_902793245.1 uncultured Eubacteriales bacterium
CTGGCATCCGGATGACACCGTGGGCCATAACATTCTGTGGGGATCTGCCCCGGATAAGCTGTATCACAGCTATATGGTACTGGGCCGGGATCGGCAGCGCATCGGCGCGCTGATGCAGGGGCAGCCCGTATGGTTGCGGGTGGACAGCTTCAATGAATCCGGCATTGCCGAAGGAAACGTGATACCTGTCGAAACAAAGCGATAAATTCTATCAATGATTGTCAGAACGGAGGAAATAACATGAAAGCTGCTTACATTCCCGTTGGCGCGGGCGGACACATTCTGGCATCTCTTCCCATGATCGCGGAACTGGTCAAAAAAGGCGTGGAGGTATCCTATTACGCACCGCCCTCCTTCAAGGCCCAGGTGGAATTGACCGGGGCGAAACACGTTCCTTTTCCTGAAGTAACCGAGCGTTATTCCGGCCCCTTCATGGGCCGGGAGGATTTCCTGGCGGTGATCCCGCTGGTATTCCTGGGCCAGGCCAAAGAAGCCATCGATGACATCATGAAAGGCTTAACAGCAGACCGGCCCGACGTGATTATCTCCGACGCCCTGGCCCTGGCGGGCCGCCTGGCGGCCTGGAAGCTGAATCTGCCGCTGGTGATGATGTTTACCAGTTACGCACCGGGCAAAAGCTTTTCCATCTTCCGTACCTTCCCGGAATATCCCGGCAGCCCCGCCCGGGCAGCAGCGGAAGAAATGGCCAAGGCCTTCCATCTTCAATATGGAGGAAGGCTGCTCACGCCCCAGGAAATCTTTGAAGGCACCGGAGATTTCAACCTGTGCACCTTGACAAAAAGCTTCCAGCCCGGCGGCCAGGATTTCGGCGAGGATTTCTTCTTTGCCGGCGCTCAGATTGCGCCGCGGGCCGGGGATGGAAGCTGGAAAGCGCCGGATAATGGCAAGCCTCTTTTGTACACTTCTCTTGGATCCTTGTTCAACAACTGGCCTGAGTTCTATCAGATGCTGTTCCCGGTGGTAAAGGATCTGGATGTGAACGTGCTTTGCTCCATTGGCAAAACCATCCAGAAGGAAGATTTGGGCGAGATTCCCGAAAACGTCACCGTAATGCCTTTCACCCCCCAATTGGAAGTGCTTGCTCATACCGATTATTTCATCACCCACGCCGGCATCGGCAGTGTAATGGAAGCGCTGTATTTCGGTGTGCCCTGCATGTGCATTCCTCAGATGGACGAGCAGGTGCTGACCTCCCATCGGCTCAAGGAGTTGGGAGGAGCCAGCGCCGTGCTGCTCAAGCAGGAGGTGACTGAAAAGACGCTGCGTACCGCCCTGATCGAGCTGATCCAGAACCCGGTTTACAGGCAAAACGCCCAGGCTATGTCCCGGGAAATGCGCAGCGAAGGCGGCTGCGAAAAGGCGGCCCAGGCTGTGATCGACTACGTAAGCCATAGATAAAGCAAAGGAGAAGCGCATGAATATCCTGTTTGTCACCAGTGAGTGCGCTCCATTTTCCAAATCCGGCGGACTGGCGGATGTGGCCTTTTCTCTGCCGCCGCAGCTGAAAAAACTGGGGCATGAGATCGCCGTGATCACACCGCTGTATCCATGCGTTCAGGAGCGTTTCGGGGAGCAGCTGAACAAAAAAACGGAGCTTTCCGTTTGGCTCAACGGCGCTGCGTATCCCTGCGGCCTGTATTGGACAGAGCTGAACGGCGTCATCGTTTGGTTTGTGGAAAACGAAGCGTTCTTCCATCGGCCTCGGCTGTACGGCTATGACGACGATAAAAAGCGTTTCGCCTGGTTCTGCCGAGCGGTGATTGAAGTCCTGTTCCAACTGGATTTCGTGCCTCAGATCCTTCACTGCAACGATTGGGAAACGGCGCTGGCCATCCTGTACCTTAAAAACGACCAGGCCTGGCGCAAAGATTTGAATGGCATCAAAACAGTTTACACCATTCACAACATCGCCTATCAGGGCCAGTTCGGAGCTAATGAGCTGGCGGACACCTTCGGCCTGCCTTGGGGCTGGTACGATGGCGGTCTGGGCTACGTGTACGAAGGCCGGCAGGATGTGAACCTGATGAAGGGGGCCATGCTGATGGCGGACGCCGTGTCCACAGTGTCGCCAACCTACGCCAGGGAACTGCACCGCGCGGAATTCGGCTGCGGCTTGCAGGGTGTGGTGGATCTGGTGGACAATAAGCTCTATGGCATCCTCAACGGCATTGATATGGAGCACTACGATCCCGCTTCCGATCCCCGTTTGCCACGGCATTTTTCCGCCGATGATCTGTCCGGAAAAGAAACGTGCAAGGCCAGCATTCAAGAAAAATTTGGCCTGACACCCGAACCGCGCTGGCCGCTGCTCGCTGTGGTAGCCCGGCTGGTGGAGCAGAAGGGCATTGACCTGATCAGAGAAATCCTGCCCGATCTCATGGACATGGGGGTACAGCTGATCATCTTTGGCCAGGGCGATGAAACGTATACCCAATACTTTCGTCAATGCGCAGCCCGCTATCCGGGACAATTGGGCTTTTCATCGGATTACACGGAGCAGATGGCCAGCGAAATCTTCGCCGGTGCGGATTTCTATCTGATGCCCTCCCGGTTTGAGCCCTGCGGCTTGAGCCAGATGATGGCTATGCGTTGCGGTACGGTGCCCATCGTGCATGAAACGGGCGGCCTCAAGGATTCCGTGCGGCCTTACAGCCGCTTTGACGGCATCGGCGACGGCTTTT
>CADBCX010000305.1 GCA_902793245.1 uncultured Eubacteriales bacterium
CAGCTGGCGCATACGAAGCGCCCCGGCCTGCGGGCGGTAATGGATCGGGCGGGGATTCAGGGCAGCGTAAGCAGCGACCAGGTGAGCTTCCAGATCGCCCCGCGGATAAACGCCTGCGGACGCATGGCTTCCGCCCGCATCGCCTTCGACATGCTCACCACCCGGAGCAAAGCGGAGGCCGAAGCGCTGGCCCTGCAAATGGAAGCGCTGAACCAGGAACGGAAGAACCAGGAAGCCAAGGTGCTGGACGCGGCACTGGCGCAGGCAGCACGGATGGATTTGGTGGAAAACCACGCCATTGTGGTCTGGGGCGAGGGCTGGAACAGCGGCGTGGTGGGCCTGGCAGCGGGCCGCGTGGCGGAGCAGTTTTCCTATCCCACGGTAGCCCTGGCGGTGGAGGGCGACACCTGCGTCGGCAGCGCCCGAAGCGCCGGGGACATCGACATCTACCAAGCCCTGAGCCGGTGCGCCGACCTGTTCGAGCGCTTTGGCGGGCATAAGCAGGCGGCAGGCCTGACCCTGAAAAAGGAGCGTCTGGAAGCATTCGCCTCCCGCCTGTCCCAGGCGGTGGCAGAGCAGACGGGCGGCAGGCCGGTCATCCCCGCGATCCTCTGCGACGGAGAGCTTTCCCTCAGCGAGGTGACAGAGGAAACGGTGCGATGGCTGCAAAAGCTGGAGCCCTTCGGTATGGGCAATCCCGCGCCGCGGTTCCTGTGCGGCGGGGCGCAGCCCCTGTCGCTCCGCGCTGTCGGCGCGGAAGGGCGGCACCTGAAATGCGGCTTCCTGCAAAACGGCGCGCAGCGGGACGGTATTTTCTTCGGCGGCGGCGCCTGGGCCGGGAAAACCGAAGGGCGTTTCCGGTTCGCCTTCTCCCCCACGCTGAACGAGTATCGCGGAAATGTCAGCGCGGAATGCCGGATCTTCGCCCTGCAAAGGATTCCGGAATCCCTGCCGGAGGATGCGGCCCGGGAAGCTGTGACCGCTTTTTCCGAAACCGGACCCGGCGCCGCCGCGGGCTCCCTGGCCCCCGTCGGATTGCCCGCCCTGATGGCGGCGGGACAGGGAACGCTGCTTCTCTGCCGGTGCCTGAAAACAGCGCTGGCATTGCGGGCTCTGTTTCCCGACGCGGATTTCCGCCTCGATGAAGCGGCGGACAGCCGGGCGTTCAACGCCATCCTGCTCTATGGCAGCGCAAAAGCCCTTTCTCCCGCTTTCCGAACGATCGTGCTCTGTGACGGAAATCTGGGCGAGGCGGACACTTACCGCTCCGCCTGCCCCCAAGCGGAAGTGCTGGCATTGCCCCTCTCCGAACCGCTGAAAAACCTGCTGGCCGCATCCTTTGTGGACAAGGATGGGCTGCGGAACTGCTTCATTCAGCTGAGGGCGCAGTCCTTCCACGACTTGTACGGCTTTGCCGCCGCCTGCTCGCTGACCCTCCCCCAGGCTGCTTTCGCCCTGGCCGTCCTGCGGGAGATCGATTTGGCCGACGCTTCCCTCTCTCCCTTTCATGCCGCGCTTCTTCCCATGAAAAAACGCAGCCCGGAAGAAAGCGGGCTCTTCCGGCTGGCGCGGCAAACCGTTGGGGCATAGCGCTGTTTTCATCACCTGACCAAACCGGAAAGACCGCTTCTTGTTCCCTGCGCCGCACATGATTCAATCCCCTCACTTTTTTCTAAAGATCGGAGGTGCGCAAATGGCTTACACTGCATATGAACCGATGACATTGGATGAGATCCTGGCAAGAGTAAAAAAGGTTGATACGGACGGCAAAGGGGTCGCCCTGGTTCAGCAGGCATATGATTTTGCCGCTGATGCGCACAAGGATCAGCGGCGTAAAAGCGGCGAGCCCTATATTATCCATCCTCTGTATGTAGCCAGCATTATCACCGAGCTGATGATCGACCCGCCCACCATTGCCGCCGCGCTGCTGCATGACACGGTAGAGGATACCGGCGCCACAAGGCCGCAGATTCAGGAACTGTTCGGCGAGGAAGTGGCCCGGCTGGTGGACGGCGTGACGAAGCTGGCCAAGCTGAACTTCGCCGACCGGGAGGAACAGCAGGCCGAAAGCCTTCGCAAAATGATCCTGGCCATGAGCAAGGATATCCGGGTGGTGCTGATCAAGCTGGCTGACCGGCTGCATAACATGCGCACCCTGAAATACAAGGAGCCGGACCGCCAGGTGGCCATCGCCCGGGAAACCCTGGATATTTACGCCCCTCTGGCCCACCGCCTGGGCGTGTACCGCATCAAGGCCGAACTGGAGGACCTGAGCCTGCGCTACATCGATCCCGAGGGCTATGCCGACGTGGTGAAAAAAGTGGGCATGAAGCGGGTGGAGCGCGAGGAAAACATCAAGCTGGTCATCGAGGAGCTTTCTCAAAAGCTCAACGCCATGGGCATCCACTACGAGGTGGCCGGGCGGCCCAAGCACCTGTACAGCATCTACCGCAAAATGGTGATCCAGAACAAGCCCTTCGACCAGATCTTCGACCTCATCGCCATTCGCGTGCTGGTGGACACCATTCCGGATTGCTACGCCGTGCTGGGTGTGTGCCACACCCTGTGGACCCAGGTGCCCGGGCGGTTCAAGGATTATATCTCCGTCCCCAAAAACAACATGTATCAGTCCCTGCACACCACCGTCATCGGCGGGCGCAAAATCCCCTTCCCCTTCGAGATCCAGATCCGCACCTG
>CADBCX010000306.1 GCA_902793245.1 uncultured Eubacteriales bacterium
ATAAATGACTTACACCCAATTCTAACAAATCGGAGGAGAAAGAACCATGCGCTCGTTCCAACTTGTTTTCCGCCCGGAAAGGTGCAAGGGGTGCGAACTGTGCCTGAATGCCTGCCCCAAGGGCGTCATCGGCATGTCCAGCCAGGTCAACGCCAAGGGCTACCACCCCGCCTGCGCGGTCAACCAGGAAGCCTGCATCGGCTGCCAGAGCTGCGCGCTGATGTGCCCTGACGGGGCCATCGCCATCTATGAGAAGGAGGAGGGCGACCAATGACCACCGATAAAGTGCTCATGAAAGGCAACGAAGCCTTTGCCGAAGCCGCCATCCGCGGCGGCGCCCGGATGTATTTCGGCTATCCCATCACGCCCCAGAGCGAAGTACCCGAATATATGAGCCGGGAACTGCCCAAGCACGGCGGCTATTTCGTCCAGGCGGAAAGCGAGCTGGGCGCCATTAACATGGCCTACGGCGCGGGCGCCGCGGGCGGCACCGTGTTCATTTCCTCTTCCTCTCCCGGCATCGCCCTGATGCAGGAGGGCATGAGCTTCCTCTGCTCCGCCGAGGTGCCCCTGCTGGCCATGAACGTCAGCCGCGGCGGCCCCGGCATCGGCGGCATCCAGCCCGGCCAGGCGGACTATTACCAGGTCACCCGCGGCGGCGGCAACGGCGATTATCGCATTCCCGTGTTCGCCCCCAGCTCCATTCAGGAGGCCGTTGACCTGCTCTACGAAGGCACCGAGCTGGCCCAGCAGTGGCGCAATCCCATCATGATTTTAGCCGACGGCATGATCGGCCAGATGATGGAGCCCGTGCGCCTGCCGGAATTCAAGCCCGTTCCCAAGCCCAACGAAATCGCGGGCATCCGCGACTGGGCCTGCACCGGCTACAACGACCGGGGCGGAGATCAGAACCGCCGCGTGGTCAAGTCCCTGCGCATGAAGCCCGAGGATTTGGAAAAGCACGTGGAAAAGCTGTTCGAGAAATACGCCCGGGCCGAAAAAGAGCTGTGCCGCTACGAAACTGAAAACCTAAAAGGCGCGGAAGTTGTGCTGGTTGCCTTCGGCACCACCGCCCGCATCTGCCGCGAAGCCTGCGAAGTGCTGGCGGAGCAGGGCGTCAAGGCGGGCCTCATCCGGCCCATCAGCCTGTGGCCCTTCCCCAACAAAGCCTTTGACGAAATCGACTTCGGCGCGACCAAGGCCGTCGTTTCCGTGGAGCTGTCCATGGGCCAGATGATTTCCGACGTGCAGCTGGCGCTGAACGGACGTCTGCCCGTATTCCTGGCCCACCGCACCGGCGGTATGGTGCCCACCTCCCTGGAAGTGGCCGCCCGGGCCAAGGCTGTATTGGAGGGATTGAAATGAAGCCCATCTTTGAATATACCAAGGGCATGACCGACGTGCCCACCCATTACTGCCCCGGCTGCACCCATGGCATCGCCCACCGCATCATCATGGAAGTGCTGGAAGAAATGGGCGAACTGGGCAACACCATCGGCGTGGCCCCCATCGGCTGCTCCGTCACCGCCCATGAGTACATGAACGTGGATATGTGCGAGGCCGCCCACGGCCGCGCCCCCGCTGTCGCCAGCGGCATCCGCCGCGTGCATCCCGATAAGGTGGTCTTCACCTACCAGGGCGACGGCGACCTGGCCTCCATCGGCACCGGCGAAATCGTCCACGCCGCCGTGCGCGGGGAAAAGTTCTCCACCTTCTTCATCAACAACGGCATTTATGGCATGACCGGCGGCCAGATGGCCCCCACCACCCTGATCGGCCAGAAGAGCACCACCAGCCAGGACGGCCGCAAGAAGGAACTGAACGGTATGCCCGTGAAAATGAGCGAAATGCTGGCCTCCATCGACGGCGCGGCCTACGTGGAGCGCGTGGCGCTGGACAGCCCCGCCCACATCCGCCAGGCGAAAAAAGCCGTGCGCCGGGCCTTTGAGATTCAGAAAAAGGGCCTGGGCTTTACGTTGGTTGAATTCCTCTCCACCTGCCCCACCAACTGGGGCCTGCCGCCCGTCAAGGCGCTGGAATGGGTGCGGAACAACGTGATGGCGTATTATCCCCTGGGCGTGATCAAGGAGCCGAAGGAGGAGGAACAGGCATGAGTACCTACAAAATGTTTTTCGCCGGTTCCGGCGGCCAGGGCGTGCTGCTGATGGGCCAGATCATCACCTACGCCGCCATGCTGGAAGGCAAGGAAGCCACGTTCCTTCCCTCCTACGGCCCCGAAATGCGCGGCGGCACCGCCAACTGCACGGTGGTCGTCAGCGACAAGCCCGTGTCCTCCCCGCTGATTTATGAAGCGGACATCGCCGTGGTGATGAACCGCCCCTCCATGGACAAGTTTGAGCCCATGGTGAAAAAAGGCGGGTTCATGTTCTACAACGAATCCATCATCGACCGCAAGCCCGCCCGGGACGACATCAAGTCCGTCGCCGTCGATCTGGCCGCCCGCTGCGCGAAACTCGGCAACGACAAGGTGGCCAACATGGCCATGCTGGGCGAGGTCGTCCGCGGCACCGGCGTGGTGCAGGTGGACACCGGGTTCAAGGTCTTTGAAAAGGTCTTCTCCGGACGCAAGGCCGCGCTGATTCCGCTGAATAAGCAGGCTTTCCTGGGAGAATAAGCTTCCATAAAATCATAATCCCCTGACGTTTTCGCGCCA
>CADBCX010000307.1 GCA_902793245.1 uncultured Eubacteriales bacterium
AGGCGCATCAGGCCGTGAGAAACCATGATCATTTCGATATTGCCCGCAACAGCGTCCCGGAACGGAATCCATTCCCAAACGCGCATTTCCTCCACTGTCCGCTTGATGGACAGTCTTTTCAGCGTAACGCCTTCAAAGGAGCCGCGGCCTGGAAAATGCGTGTAGCACGGCGCTACGCCGCCTTCCCGAAGCCCTTTTGCCATTGCGGAAGCCAGCCGCATCACCGTCACGGGATCTTCGCTGTAAAGCTGCATTCCCTCCACGTAATCATCCAGCGCGGTATCGGCGGGCGGCGCAAAGCACAGATTGATTCCCAGGGGAGAAAGATAGCCTGATATGTACTGCCCTGCGGCATAGGCCATGCTTTCGTCGCGGACTTTTCCGATTTCATTCGGCGACGGCGCCAGATCATAGCCCAGCTTGTTAGCGACCCGGGAAACGAGCCCGCCTTCTTCATCCACCGCGATGAACAGCGGAATCATTTTGGCGGATGCCGCCTGGCTGCGCATCTGTTCCGTGAACTGACGGATCTGCGGCTCGGATTCGATATTTTGCCCGAATAACATCACCCCGCCGACGGGACGGGTCAAAAAACAATTGTCGGCGGGAAGGGAAACCGCCCGCTTCTCCCCCGTTAACGCTTCCGGCGAAACAATGAAAAGCTGGCAAATTTTTTCATAATCGCTCATGCGCCGCATCATTACGGTTGCCTGATAATACGGGTCGGGCGTGTTTTCATCTTCATCGTCGATGACAACATAGCTGTCTTCGGCAAAGCCGCCGTTTGAAAAGCCGAACAGCAAAACAATGATCAAGATCCATAATGCTTTCTTCCGCAATACGCATCCCCCTTTTCAGCGGGTTTATTGTATCACATTTTTCCGTTCCGGCGCAATCATTTCCAATGGTTATTTACAAAACTTCAATTCCTCAAAAAAATTTTTGAAAGCATCTTGACTTTAACGCTTTTATGCGTTACACTTTAAAGCGATAAAGAAAAGGAGGAAATGCCGGTCTCTGAAACAGACCGGACAGAAAGGAAGGAAACATATGCTGATCAAATCACTGCTGCTGGTCATCTTTTTCGGTGTCATGGTGGGCATCGGCTTATACTGCCGCAAGCACGCCACCAATGTGGACGGCTTTGTGCTGGGCGGGCGCAACGTGGGCCCCTGGCTGACCGCTTTTGCTTACGGAACCTCTTATTTTTCCGCCGTTATTTTTGTGGGTTACGCCGGGCAGTTTGGCTGGAAGTACGGCATCGCCGCCACCTGGGTGGGCATCGGCAACGCCTTGATCGGGTCGCTGATGGCCTGGGGCGTGCTGGGCCGCCGCACCCGCATCATGACCCAGCACTTAAAGAGCGCCACCATGCCGGAATTTTTCGGCAAGCGCTTCAACAGCAAGAGCCTGAAAATCTCCGCTTCGGCCATCATCTTTATTTTCCTCATCCCCTACACCGCCAGCCTGTATAACGGCCTGAGCCGCCTGTTCGGCATGGCGTTCAACATCGACTATTCCATCTGCGTGATCGTGATGGCCATTCTCACCGGCATTTACGTCATCGCCGGCGGCTACATGGCCACCGCCATCAACGATTTCATCCAGGGCATCATCATGGTGTTCGGCATCGTGGCCGTCATCGCCGCGGTGCTCAACAGCAAGGGCGGCTTCTTAGAAGCGCTGAACGGCCTGGCCCAGGTGAAGGATGAAGCGGTGTCCGCTTCCCCCGGCGTGTTCAACTCCTTCTTTGGCCCCGACCCGCTGAACCTGCTGGGCGTGGTCATCCTGACCTCCCTGGGCACCTGGGGCCTGCCGCAAATGGTGCAGAAGTTCTACGCCATCAAGAGCGAAGGCGCTATCAACAAAGGCATGATTATCTCGACTGTTTTTGCTTTCATCGTGGCGGGCGGCTGCTACTTCCTGGGCGGCTTTGGCCGGCTGTTCTCCGAGGCGATTGGCGTCACCGAAGCGGGTACGCCGGTCGGCGGCTTCGACGCCGTGGTTCCCGGGATGCTGGCGGGCCTGCCGGATATTCTCATCGCCGTGGTGGTTATCCTGGTGCTGTCCGCCTCCATGAGCACCCTGTCCTCCCTGGTGCTGGCCTCCTCCTCCACGCTGACGCTGGACTTCCTCAAGGGCAACATCATCAAGGACATGGACGAAAAGAAGCAGGTCAAGTGGATGCGGGGCCTGATCGTGGCCTTCATCGCCATCTCCGTGGTCATCGCCATCATCCAGTATACCTCCAACGTCACCTTCATCGCCCAGCTCATGGGCGTCAGCTGGGGCGCACTGGCGGGCGCGTTCCTGGCCCCCTTCCTCTACGGCCTCTACTGGAAGCGTACCACCAAGCTCGCCTGCTGGGTCAGCTTCGTGTTCTCCACGGTGGTCATGATCGCCAACATGCTGGTTCGCCCCAGCTTCCCGCCCATTCTCCAGTCCCCCATCAACGCGGGCGCGTTCTGCATGCTGGCCGGGCTGGTGATCGTGCCGCTGGTGAGCTTTGTCACCAAAGCGCCGGATAAAGCGCTGGTGGAAGACGCCTTCTCCTGCTACAACGTAAAGGTCACCGTGCGCCAGACCGAAGCGCTGGGAGACGATTAATCTATTCTCTCTTTATAATAGAATGGCAATTGTGAAAGAAAACTAACACTGTCATC
>CADBCX010000308.1 GCA_902793245.1 uncultured Eubacteriales bacterium
AGAAGCCCAGCATCACGCGCCGGTACAGCACATAATCGTATACGCTCCGGCTGGTGTACTTTTTGAATTCATGCGCCAGGTAGGACACGCTCACCCCGAACTGCTGGGCCAGCGCTTCCACACTCAGCGGCTTCATATAATTCTTGTTCACGTACACCAGAATGTCATGAATGGCCGAAAAGCCGGTTTCCGTGCTGGGCGAGGGCTCCGCCCGCCGCATGGATTCGCACACGATCCCCAGAATGGGCAGCAGCAGGCAGTAATCCCGGAACCGGGACAGCGGCTCTTCTTTCGTCTGGTTTTCCCGGAGGGAAAGGAGCATTTCCTTGCATTTCCGCGTTTCCTCCGCCGTCAGCGGGAACTGGTGGTGCCCGTTGGACACCTTGGCCTGCAAATAGGCTTCCAGATCCATCTGGCCGCAGCCGCATATTTTCAGCGTGTCGGAGGTGATATACAAAAAGGCCCGTTCATAATCCGCCAGGGGAGGCACCGTCACCCCATGCATGGAAAAGGGCGGAATGACATAAAGCTGGTTGGGCTGCATTTCGTAATAATACTGGTCAATATCGATCATCTGCCCGCCGTGGAGGTGGAAATATAATTCGTAGAAATCATGGCAATGGCTGACGTGGCGGAAAAGCTCGCTGTCATGGGTATAGCAGGCCTCAAAATCCGTCTGGTTATTGCCCATGCTGCTGTACTGGTCAAACTGAACCGAATCCATTTTTGACAATCTCTGGCCCTCCTTTCTATGCACTTTATATAATAATGCAGAATTTATATAAAATCAAGCAAAAAATATGTAGATTTTCTAAAATGAGTTTTGATAAAATATATGCGTAAATTGGTAAAAAGGTTAAAACGAAGCCAGTTTTGAAACGCAAAGCAACCGGAACGCAACAAAGGACAAGCGTCATGCGCCGCGATGGTTTTGTTCCTCATTTTCCCCGGAGCCAGGAAAGGAAGGGATTGGTTTTGAGTAATATTATGACCTCGGAGCAGGTCAAGGCGTACAGGAAAAGAAACAGAAAAATGGGCTTCTCCTGGAAGACTTACCTGAAAAGATATTGGACGCTGTATCTCCTGCTGGTGATTCCCGTGGCTTTCTTCGTTGTGTTCAGATACGCGCCGATGACCTATATCCTGCTGGCGTTCAAAAAGAACAACATCCTGGTTCCCCCGTGGCAGGTGGAGTGGGTGAAGAACAACGGCTTCGACTGGTTTATCAAGGCGTTCAAGGACAGGGGATTCAAAACCTCCCTCTACAATACCATTTTCCTGAACCTGCTTGACCTGTTCATCGGCATGCCGATGCCCATCCTGATGGCCATCCTGCTGAACGAGCTGGCCTTCCCGAAATATAAGCGCATTACCCAGACGGTGCTGTACCTGCCCCACTTCCTGAGCTGGGTTATTATTTCCAGCATCACCCTGCGCCTCTTCGCCACCAACGACGGTATCATCAACAAGCTGCTGGGCACGTCGATCCCCTTCGTCGGAACGGAGGGCAACTGGCGGGCGACCTACATTTTCCTGGGCATCTGGAAGGAATGCGGCTGGAATACCATCATTTATTTAGCCGCGCTGACCAGCATCAGCCCTGAGCTGTACGAAGCCGCCGAGGTGGACGGCGCGGGGCGGTGGCGCAAGATCTGGCATGTGACGCTGCCCGGCATCCGGCCCACCATTATCGTGCTGCTCATCATGAACCTGGGCCACATCCTGGGCTCTGAATTCGACCGTCCCTTCACCCTGAGCAATAAGCTGGTGGAAGGAGCCAGCAAAACCATTTCCATCTTCGTGTACGAGCGCGGCATCATGGGCCAGCAGTACGCCCTGAGCACTGCCGTCGGCCTGTTCCAGAGCGTCGTATGCGTCATCTTCCTGCTGCTGTCGAACTCCCTGGCAAAGAAGTTCGGCGAGCGCGGAATCTGGTAAAGGAGGCGGCAGTATGAGCGTAGTCAATCAGGCGAACGGCCTGTCCTCCAAGCATCTCCACGACGGCATGATCAAATCCCGGAAAACCAAAGTGGGCGATATGATCATCGCGGTCATCTGCTTCCTGCTGATGCTCCTGTGCCTGCTGCCGATGCTGCATGTGCTGGCGTGCAGCCTGTCTTCCGCGGAATACCTGGTCAAAAACGAAGTGTTCATCTGGCCCAAGGGCTGGAATACGGAAGCCTACAAAACCGTGCTGACCACCGAAAAATACGTGCGTTCCCTGGGCTGGACCGCCATCCTGACCATCATCTGCACGCTGCTTTCCATCACGCTGACCATCTGCACCGCCTATCCCCTGATCTATACGAACCTCAAGGGCGGCCGGTTCATCAATTTCATCATCCTCTTTACCATGTATTTCAGCGCCGGCACCATCCCCCATTACCTGCTGCTCAGCCGCCTGGGCATGCTGAACACGCCCTACGCGCTGATCATCCCCAACTGCATCAGCGTGTTCAACGTGATCATCATGCGTTCCTTCTTCTTCGGCGTGCCCGACAGCCTGCGGGAAGCCGCGGAGATCGACGGCGCGGGCCCCATCCGCACGCTGGTTCAGGTGTACCTGCCCCTGAGCCTGCCGGTCATCGCCACGCTGAGCCTGTTCTACGCCGTGGGCCGCTGGAACGGCTTCTCCGACGCGCTGATGTATCTGAAAACCTCC
>CADBCX010000309.1 GCA_902793245.1 uncultured Eubacteriales bacterium
CCCTGAACTGGACGACCGGCTTTCCCGCGCGGCAGCGCTTTTTCCCGCCTGTGCATACGGCGCCGATATCGGCGCCGATCACGGGCGGTTGTCTTGTTTTCTGCTGGAATCGGGAAAAGCCGAAAGAATGTGCGTGGCGGATATCAGCGCGGATTCGCTGAAAAAAGCGGAAGGGCTGCTGGCGTCCCGGGGGTTGTCAGAAAAGGCGGATTTCCGGGTGGGCGACGGCCTGCGCGTGCTGGAGCAGCCTGCCGACGCCATTGCCATCCTGGGCATGGGCGGGCATACGCTGTGCGGCATTTTGGAGAACGGACGGGATCAACTGCGCGGCGCGGCGCTGATTCTCTCCGCCCATACCGATATGCAGCTGGTGAGGCAAACGCTGGCGGAGCTGAAGTATAAAATCGAAACGGAAGAAATCGCTTACGCCGCGAATCGTTTCTATTGCCTGCTCCGGGCGGTTCCCGGGGAGGAAGCTTTAACGGAAAAACAACTGTTGCTCGGCCCGCGCCTGATGGAATCGGTTCCGGCGCATTACCTTGAATACCTGCGATGGCGCATCGGCCTGGCGCAGAAGAAGCAATCGGATCAGGGCAGGCAGGAACTCATCTGGCTGAAGGAGGAAGAAGAACGTGTGCGCGACAGTGAAAACCATTGAAGATATGCTGAATGAACTGGCTCCCATGGAGACCGCGGAAAGCTATGACAATGTCGGCGCGCTGGTGGGCCGCAGGGACGCGAAGGTGACCAAAATCCTGGTGGCGCTGGACTGCACCTGGGACGTGGTCAAGGAAGCGGAAACCCTCGGCGCGGAATTGATCGTTTCCCATCATCCGCTGCTGTTCCACGCGCGGAAGAATCTGCTGGAGGAAGACGCGGAGGGCCGCATCCTGTGCGAAATGATTCGGAACAATCTTTCCCTGGTTTCCGCCCACACCAATCTCGACCAGACGGAATACAGCGGCAGCGCCGCCTGCGCGAAGCTGCTGGGGCTGAACAACATTCGCAGGGAAACCAACTACCTGTTCCTGGGCGAACTGGAAACGCCCATGAAAGCCGCAGAACTGGAAAAGAAAATTTCATCCGTCCTCTCTTTTCCAGTCCGCTGCTATGGCGACGGCAATCTGATGATTTCCACCCTTGCCATCGCGGGCGGCGCGGACGACGGCGACTGGACGGCGGCAAAAGCGCTGGGCGCCCAGGCGCTGCTGACCGGCGAGGTGCGCCATCACAACGCACTGGCGGCGTCCATGAGCGATTTTGTCCTGTTCGACGGCGGACATTACGGCACGGAAGCGCCTCTGACGCCATTTCTCGCAGAGTATTTACAAAACCGCCTGAATGATGTACAATATAATGTACGGGTTTTCCCGTCTCAATGCGCGCCCTTTGGCAGCGTCTAAACAGTAGAAGGAGGGCACAAGGATGGATCAATTGCATCTTTTGTGGGAATTTCAGAAAGCAGACGTGGAAGTGGATAAGCTGGAGGCTTCCATCAGACGCTCTCCTGTCAGGCAAAAGCTGATAAAATACAAGGAACTGTACGCGGAACAGCAGAATGCCATGAAGCATATCGAAAGCGAAGTAGCCGCCATGCAGGATCGTCTGGAAGCGCTCAAGGACGCGATCCGGATGACCAACGAACAGGTGCACGCACTGCACGCAAAAATGGAAAGCGAAGAGCCCAAGACCGCCGCGGAAGTGCAGCAGTATATGAACGACGCAAAACGCTTCATGAATAATCTGGCGGCTTATGAGCAGGAAGTGAAGCGCATCCGCAAGGATGCGGCGGACCGTGAACGCCAGCAGCACGACGTTCGCGTGCGCGCTGCGAAGGCCAAAAGCGAATTTGACAAGCTCAAGCTGGTCTATGACGAAGAAAAGCGTTCCAACGACAGCGAGCTGGATGCGCTGAGGGCCGTTGCGGCTGAAAAGGCCAAGCCCATCGAGCGGGAATATATGGACCGTTACCGGGAAATCAAGCGCCACAGCGTGCCGCCGCTGGCCGCGCTCAACGGCGACCAGTGCCAGGGCTGCAATATGTCGCTTCCTTCCTCTATTTCCAGGAAGGTGAAGGCGGGCGAGCTGGTGGAATGCGAAACCTGCGGGCGGCTGCTGATTATACTGTAACCGTATGCTGAATCTTAAAAAGGACCTGCCGAATGCCTGGCGGGTTCTTTTCATAACTTTTTCTAAAATCTTAGCAGCCTTGTTGTGAAGGGTAACGGAGCAGGGGCCTATGCGGCCCCTGAACCCTGCACCAGGGCGGTGAGTGTCCGCGACCTCAATCAGCGCAAGTCCGCTTCATGCGGACATTGCTTGTTTCGGTCGATCTCAGCCCGGACATGATAACCGCCACAGGCGGTTGTCCGGGCTTCGTCCCTGGACCCGCATGAACGGAATCTGCTTGACTTCATGAATCGGCTTGGTTCCCGCTGCTGCGGGCAGGAACGCGGAAGATTGACTTGGTTGCGTTGTGCTTCTGGCCCGTCGGACGAACCGCCGATGACCGCCAGTGGCGGGAATCTCATCGGCGGTGAGATCAGGCGAAACGACCAATGTCCGCTGTGCGGACTTGCGACGATTGAGCCTGCGGAAAGAGCCGCCACTCCGGATGCAAAGCATCCGGGAAAGCAAGGAAAAAGCGCTGGGGAAAACTTGGTTGAGGTTTTCCTTTCCCCAGCGCTTTTCCCTCGCTTTCTTGGGCCAGAAGCTTCATACTTCTCATAATCCCAGCGCGTCAGGCGGAGGCTGTCGGTTTATTCCAACGGCGTAATTTCGCCAGGTGCGGGTCCAGGGACGAAGCCCGGACAACCGCCTGTGGCGGTTATCATGTCCGGGCTGAGATCAGCCGAAACGAGCAATCTCGCCATG
>CADBCX010000310.1 GCA_902793245.1 uncultured Eubacteriales bacterium
TAATGGACGGTTTACTCCTGTTCTTGCGCAGGGCCAAGAGGAAGAAATCATACCGGACACTGAACCCACACCCCATGCAGCACAGGAAGCCGCGCCGCTTACAGCCGAAGAAACTGTTTCCCTGCCTCTGTCCCCGGAAGCGGCGGCGGAGTATAACGACCTGAAAGCCCGCTATCCCAATGCCCTGATCGGCTTTGAACAGCATGGTATTTTTGAGTTTTATGGCGAGGACGCGGAAAGAGCGGCACAGATTCTCCACGCAAAAATGCTGACAAAAGACATACCGGGCGGGCATGTTTCTGTGACGGGCTTTCCCGCTGACCGGTGGCAGTCCTTTTTCCGTCAATTGTGGCGGAAGGGAAATGATGTGTACCTGGCAGGAGAAAAGGCGGACGGCACCCATGAAGAGACCAAATTCCTATATGCGCGTGACTTTCTGCCCGTCAATGCTGTGGTGCATATCCGTGAGCGGGCATACCGCATCGACCGGGTGGATTTTGACAGGGACAGCGTTCGTCTGCTGGATATAACCGGCGACGGAGATCCCCGTTTTCCGCCGACCCTGGAAGAATCCACGGACTATGTGCGCTCCTTCCTGGAAGAAGAACCCCTGATTCCTGTTTCTGAGGAAACTAAAACGGAAATCAATATTCCCGCACCCACCCGAGAAGAAACGATGCCGGAAAAATCGCAGGAACCGCCCGCTCCTCGCATGATGGAAACGGTGGTGGAACTGACGGACCAGGGCTATCAGGTAACAGAAACCAGGCCGGTACGGGAATATCAATACGACTGCATGTTCCATGATATTGCCTATCTGGACGGACAGGCGTATCAGGTGGAGAAAATCGGCCTGTTTGATGTTACTTTCCAGCCGCTTGAAACAGAAAACATATACCCTGTCGCCCGCGTGGAGAGCATGGAACGCCTGGAAACGCTGCTGGCGCAGGATGATCGGAACAGCCACCTCCTCCGTACATCCACCCTGGAACAGCGGCAGCAGGTGATTGATTCCTGGAAACAAAAAACTGCGCAGCAGAAGATCAGCCAGCAAAATGACGTGTTTGAGTTTCAGGGCTATCATTTTGAACCCGTAGGCGTTTTCTCTCAAGAGATGTCGTTTTCCGATATTTCCAGGGGAACAGTATCGCATACAGAATTGAATATGTCGGATGCGCCTGATGCGCTGCATCCTTACTCTCATACAAGGTTCTATGAAGCCGCCCATGATGTGAAGGCTGATGTATTCCGGTGCCTGGAGACCGGCAAACTCTATATGCCGGGAGATCATGAACTTTTTGAGTATGTTGGGGATTATGAGCCTTTTTTACAGCAAGAGAAATCACTTGATTCATCCCCTATCCGAGAAGCTCCTGAAAACACGGACCAGGGAACAAGCCAGCAGCCTTCCGCCGAAAATTTCCGCATCACCGACGATTACTTAGGCGAGGGCGGGGCCAAAACCAAGTTTAGAAATAACATGGCGGCCATCTATACCATGAAAGCTCTGGAAGCGGAAGGGCGTCCTGCCACGCACGAAGAACAGGAGGTCATGTCGAAATACGTGGGCTGGGGCGGGCTGGCAAACGCCTTTGACGAAACCAAGCAGGATTGGTCAAAAGAATACGCTGAACTGAAAGAAGCGCTGACCCCGGAAGAATATACCGCCGCCCGTGCCTCTACCCTGAACGCGCACTATACCTCACCTACCGTGATCCGGGCCATCTATGAAGCCCTGGGCAATATGGGCTTCAAAACGGGCAATATCCTGGAACCTGCCATGGGCGTGGGCAATTTTTTCGGAATGCTGCCGGAAGAAATGCGGAGCAGCAAGTTGTACGGCGTGGAGCTGGACAGCGTCACCGGCAGGATCGCCAAGCAGCTGTATCCCCAGGCGGACATTACCGTAGCGGGCTTTGAAACCACGGACCGCCGGGACTTCTTCGACGTGGCCGTGGGCAACGTGCCTTTCGGTAATTACAAAGTCAATGATCGGGCTTACAACAAGCTCGGTTTTAATATACACAACTATTTCTTCGCCAAAGCGCTGGATCAGGTGCGTCCCGGCGGCATCGTGGCTTTCGTCACGTCCCGCTATACCATGGACGCCAAATCCCCCGAAGTGCGAAAGTACCTGGCACAGCGCGCCGAATTGCTGGGAGCGATTCGCCTTCCCAGCAACGCTTTTTCCGCTAACGCGGGCACCGAAGTCACCACGGACATCATCTTCCTGCAAAAGCGTGACCGGCCCATTGAGGTAGAACCGGATTGGGTACACTTGGGCGAGACAGCGGACGGCATTCCCATCAACAGCTATTATGTAGAACATCCCGATATGGTGCTGGGCACCATGGTATGGGAGGACAAAATGTATGGCTACGAAAAAGAAACCGCCTGCCAGCCCATCCCCGACGCGGACCTTGGGCAGCAGCTTTCCGAAGCCGTTCAGCGGATTACCGGCACCTACCAGGAAGCGGAACTGCCGGAGCTGGCCGAAGGGGAAGAAATCGACGATTCTATTCCCGCCGACCCTGCTGTACCCAATTTCTCCTATACAGTGGTCAACGGGAATGTATATTATCGGGAGAACTCCCGGATGGTGCGGCCCAAACTGAGCCAGACAGCCCAGGAACGCACGGCGGGCATGGTGGAAAGCCCAGGAACGCACGGCGGGCATGGTGGAATTGCGGAATTGCGTACATGAATTGATGAACGCGCAGCTGAACGATGAGGAGGAGGCGGAAATAAAAAAGCTGCAAGCCCGTCTGAACACCCTGTACGATGCTTTTAGCGCCAAGTATGGCCTGATCAATTCACGCGGAAACGCCCTGGCATTCTCCGCTGATTCCTCCTACTATCTGCTCTGTTCCCTGGAAGTGCTGGACGAAAACGGCAATCTGGAGCGGAAAGCGGATATGTTCTCCAAGAGGACGATTCGCCAGCAGCGGGTGATAGATCATGTGGACACCGCAGTGGAAGCCCTGGCTCTGTCCATTTCTGAACGGGCGAAGGTGGATATTCCTTATATGGCACACCTCACTGATAAATCCGAAGAAGAAATCATCAGCGATCTGACGGGCGTGATCTTTCGTCTCCCGGAACCGGCAGGCAAGGATGGCCGTTCCCGCTACGTCACCGCTGACGAATATCTCAGCGGCAATGTGCGGGAAAAACTGCGGATTGCCCAATCCTGGGCTGAATCCGACGCTTCCTTCCAGGTGAACGTGAAAGCGCTGGAGGCTGTTCAGCCCAAAGACTTGAGCGCATCAGAAATCGACGTGCGCCTCGGCGCTACGTGGATCGACAGAAAGTATATCCAACAGTTTATGTATGAAACCTTCCATACCCCCGCTTATAAACAATGGAATGATTATCCTTACGCGAATAATCGTCGCGCAATCGGTGTTCATTTTTCTGCTGTTTCCGCTGAATGGAATATCAGCAACAAAAGCAATGTGTCCTATAACGATGTTACTGCAAACACAACTTTCGGAACATCCTGTGTCAACGCTTATGAGATTCTGGAAGCGACCCTTAACCTTCGGGACGTGCGTGTCTTTGATACGATCCGGGATGCGGATGGCAAAGAAAAGCGCGTATTGAACCAAAAACAGACCACCCTGGCTCAACAAAAGCAGCAAGCCATCAAAGACGCTTTCCGGAATTGGATATGGAAAAATCCGGATCGCCGGGAAGACCTTGTACGGGAATACAATGAACGCTTCAACAGCACCCGGCCCCGTGAGTACGATGGATCCCATATTTCCTTCGCAGGCATGAACCCGGAAATCGATCTGCGGCCCCACCAAAGGAACGCTATCGCCCATATCCTGTACGGTGGAAATACGCTGCTGGCCCATCAAGTAGGGGCAGGGAAAACCTTTGAAATGGCTGCCGCCATCATGGAATCAAAACGCTTGGGGCTGTGCAGCAAAGCAATCCTGGTGGTGCCGAACCACCTGACAGAACAATGGTCCAGCGAGTTTCTCCGGCTATATCCTACCGCCAAGCTGCTCGTTACCACGAAAAAAGACTTTGAAAAGAAGAACCGTAAGAAATTCTGCGCCAGGATCGCCACCGGGGATTATGACGCGGTGATCATCGGGCACAGCCAATTCGAGAAAATCCCTATTTCCTTTGCGCGGCAGGAACGGATGCTCCAGGAACAAATCGAGCAGATCATGGAGGGCATTGATGAAGTCAAGGCGGAAAAAGGAGAACGTTTTACCATCAAGCAAATGGAGCGCACAAAAAAAGGATTGGAGGCGCGTTTGGCCAAACTGCGGGCTGACCATAAGAAGGACGACGTGGTTACCTTTGAGCAATTGGGAGTAGACCGGCTGTATGTTGATGAAAGCCACGCATTCAAAAATTTGTTCGTTTACACAAAAATGAACAATGTGGCGGGACTTTCCACCGCCGAAGCGCAGAAATCCAACGATATGTTCCTGAAATGCCGGTATATCGACGAGATCACCGATGGCAAAGGCATCGTTTTCGCCACCGGCACACCCATCTCTAACTCCATGGTGGAAATGTATACCGTTCAGCGGTATCTGCAATATGAAACCCTGAAGCAGCAG
>CADBCX010000311.1 GCA_902793245.1 uncultured Eubacteriales bacterium
CTCAATGCGCCAGTCTCCGTTCTCGGCCACCCAGGTGCTGTAATACGCCGCCGCTTCCGGAGCTTCATCCGTATAGAAGCCGTACGTCTCTTCCTCCTCCATCGGCACGAAATCCAGATCGCTCAGGAATTTGACCGCAGTCTGGATCTGCTCGTCGGTGATCGGCTGTCCCGCGTTGGCCTGGGGCTGGGTCAGCACAAATTCGATTTCATAGCCCTTGTAGATCGTGTAAAAATCCACATAGTCCACGCCGTCCACGATTTCCTTGACCACCATCAGCTTCGTGCCCAGGGCCGTTTCCATGTAGGTTACTTCTACGCCGTCCTCGGCTTTGAAGGTAGCCTCGATTTTGGCCAGCGCCTCGTCGTCCAGATCATTGAGCCGATCCACTTCGGACATCAGCTCCTCGTAGGCGATGGAAATGGTCATGGTCGGCCTGCCGTCCTCCGCCGAGAGGGAAGCCAGATAGTATCCGGGCTCCTCCGAGAGGGGCGTCAGCTGATATCCCTCGGGCAGCACGCCGCGCAGTTCGAACGCGCCGTTCATGCTGATTGCGCCGATGGCTTCCTTTTCCGCGGTTTCCGCAACGGCAGAGGCAAAATTCAGCGTCAGTGCCAGGCAAAGCAGGATCAAAATCACCTTTTTCATTGTATCGCCCTCCTTTTTTCTCGATTATTGAGCAGACACGTACTGCCTGCTGATGAAACCGATCATGCCTGTCTGCGGGTCCTGCACCTGATACCAATTCCTGGTTTCGCCGATAACCGTAAGCTGTTTCCCCTGGGGGCAGGTGGCGATCCTTTCCGCTTCCGTGGAGGGGGCCCAGCGCAGGTTCACCCAGCCGGAGGCCCGGGAAGGACGGGCGTACACAATAAACGGTTTGGCAACCAGCTTGCCCGTTCTGAATTCGTCGTTCATCGTGGAAAACGCCTTGGCCAAATCCGCTGTGGCGACCGTGCCGCCAGAGGCGGGGACTGTGCTGGGCTGCGCGGGCTGGGAGGTGGGCTTATGATTCACCAGGAACCGCCGCTGCACGTACGCCACGCCAAATTCGCCGTAGGCATTCTGCTGCCACAGGATCTGGGCCCAGCCATTGCTGTACATTTCGACAACCGTTACCTCCTCGCCGTATTTCAGGGAACCGATGATGTTGTTTCCCGTCGAAGGCGTACTGCGGACGTTCAGGCTCTTGCCGTTATCCGTATAGACCCATTGGGTGCCGTAGTAATCGGCGAATGCCACCGTGGGAAGGAACATCGCCGCCATGACGGCAATGAGCAAAAGGGAAATGATCTGTTTCTTCATGTGTTTTCTCCTCGGTCTGTATTCTGATGGAATGGCAGCCTTTGTTACTTCTGATTCTGGTCGCTTATGGAGGAGAAGATTTCCGCAAACGTCCGGATCTCCTCGGCATGCTCCGGCATGGCTTCGATCAGCTTCTGAATCGCTTCTTCCGGGTTTTCGCCGGACATAGCCTGGGAGATCAGGTCCATGATGCCGTTGAATTCGGCCCAGCCATCTTTTTCCGCATCGTAGGTGCCGTCCGCGTGATAGCGCAGCTCCGCCGCGTTGCGGGACAGCCCGGCGAAAGCGGCGCTCTTGACCGTCAGAACGCCTATAAAGCCGCTGTCATCGTGCTGCTGGTACACCGTATAGGTTTCATTGAGCAGCAGATTGTATTCATACAGGCCAAGGCTGACGGTATAGGTGGCTTCGTCGTTTTCGCCCATTTCGGAGGAGACGTGCTCATAGCCCGCGTCCTCCAATTCCTGCAGGGTTTTGCCCGCCAGGGCGTCCAATTCCTCCTGGGTCAGGGGTGCGGCGGTGATTTCCTCCTCATAGGCGATGGGCAGCGTCTTGACGTATTCGTTATACGCATTGAAAGCGGCTTCCAGAGTGTCGGCGTCCACATATTCCAGGGTGGCTTCCCCCAGCCTGCGGGCTTCATCATCCAGATCGGCCACCAGGCGGATATAGGCGCCGTCCTTCTCCATGGCCACAACGTAGTGCTGATCATCGCCGCCGATCACGCCCGTGAAGCCTTCCGACGCCATGGCTTCGCCAATGGTCGCAAAGGACAGTACGGCAGGTTCCTCAGGCAGCTTTTCAAACCGCATGCCATCGCCCGCGTTTTCCTTTTCATCCAGCCAGATCAGCTTTCCCTCTTCATCCAGGGAGAAAACGGCTTCCCCATCGTTATAGACTTCAGTCGCGGAGGTCTGTTCGCCGTTTTCGTCATATACGACCTCCGTGCGGGTGCCAAAGGGCATGGAAACCAGCGTATGGTCCTCATCGTGATAGAAGCAGCTGTATTCCCATTCCGTATGCTCCCAGGCGCTGCTGCCCCAGGTGATCAGCACCTTGAAGCCTTCTTCTTCCCAATACATGGCGATGGTCGCCCTATCGCACTGCCAAACGCCTTCAAAGGCCGCGGCCTCGGCGGGCATGTATGCTTCGCCCCAGCCAATGGGACGCACAAAGCGTAATCCGTCGTCCGCGGATTCTTTTTCATCGTTCCAGGCAAGACGCCCTTCTTCGTCAAAGCTGAACGCCGCAGCGGTGTAATCCAGATTGGAATCCGTGATTTCCTCTTCGCTGTCCGGC
>CADBCX010000312.1 GCA_902793245.1 uncultured Eubacteriales bacterium
TACCTTGTAAAGCCGAGCGGAATGAGCGTTCAAAAGGCTTTCTTTTCCCCAGCGCTTTTCCCTTGCTTTCCCGGATGCTTTGCATCCGGATTGGCGGCTTTGCCGCCGGGCCAGAAGCGCAACGGCGTCAAGCTGGTCGTTTCTTCAAGCATCAGCGGGTACCAAGTTGGATTTCCTTGTCATGCAGATTCCGCTAAATGGGTCCAGGGGGCGAAGTCCCCTGGTGCGGGGTTCAGGGGCCGCACAGGCCCCTGCTCCGTTACCCTCTGCAACATGATTATTAAGAATTTGGAAAAAGAAGAGTGTTAGGTGTCAACAAGGGAAGAGGATTACCAGAGCGCTTTTTCCGCGTCTTCCGCGCTAGCGAAGGGGCCGGGCAGGGCAGAAAGGCCCCGGTGATTGCCGAAGTAATCCCGGTCAAAGATGATCTCCGACCCGTCGGGATTCTCAAAGCGCTGTTCCGGTTCAAAGGCGCGTCCCAGAATGTCGCTGGTGATGATGCCGTCCCGGAAGTCCTGAATGAAATCGTAGAGGTTGGTTTTCAGACAGGGCTTGCCGTCCTTTTCAACCAGCTCCACATCCGCATCGGTATTCTCAGGCTTGAGGAAATGCTTCTCATGCTTGCACACTTCCGCGCCGTTCAGGTAAACGTTGCCCTCCACCCATACCGGCAGATGGCCGAAATGGTAGGTCGCCAACGCGCCCATGTCGGGCTCCCGGTCCATCATGAAGTGGGAAATCCATTCGTCGTAGGTGGGGAAGATGTCGAAGCAGGAGGTGCCGACCACCTGCCAATCGCTGTTCTGGGGAGTCAGGTCAGGATGGGTGATGGGGTAGTGCTGCACGAAAATATTGTTGTAGATGCGGTCGTCCCCGTGGAGGATGGTCATGAAGCCCGCGACCTCCGTGCGGTGGCGGATGTGGTAAGGCGTGTAGCGCGGCTCCCGCTGGCCGTTCACCACGCTGTCCACGCCGGAATTGATCAGACCAAAATTGCCCAGCATCAGGTTGTGTACGCAGGCGATGCCCTCGCTGGGAATCACCACGGAGGTTTTGGACAGCAGCACGTTGTTGTCGATCAGCGTCGGGCCGTGGCCCACCTCGATGAACACGTCGCAGTTGAACATGGCGCCCCGGGCGTGCTGGATGCCCTCGGGCTTCATGTTGTCGTGCATCAGGTTCTGGGTGATGCGCGCGCCCTGGGCCTGCCAGTCGCACCACACGCCCATGATGCAGTGGTGGATGTGGTTGCGGCGGATGGTCACGTCGATGGCGGCGTGCAGCTTGATGCCCGCGGTTTCCGCGCCGCCCAGCTGCTGGGAGTTGCAGATGTCGTGGATGTGGCAGTCCTCGATGGTGGAGAATACGCCGCCCATGCGGCCCACGATGCCGGTCTGCTCGCAATGGTGCACGTCGCAGCGGCGGATGATGTGGCCGCCGACTTTTTCTTTCAGCCACCCATGATACTGGCCCCGGCACACGGCGTCGCGCTCCATCTGGGTGGGGGACTTGACGTGCTTGGTGTAGAAGTACATGTCGTTTTCCGGGTCGCGGTACTTGCCCAGGGAAATGCCGCAGCACTTGCTGTTGCAGATTTCGCAGTCCTCGATGATCCAGCCCCGGCTCCAATGCGGGCCGATCATGCCGTCCTGGTACGCGGCGGGCGGGGCCCAGGTGGTGGCGGCTTTGTCGATCTTGAAGCCGCTGACGGTGATGTAGCCGATGCCAGTCTGGTCGGGCATGAAGCAGTTGCGCCGCACCGTGATCTCCACTTTTTCCTTGTTGGGGTTTTTGCCCTGGAAGTTGGCGTACAGGGCGGTCTTGCCGTCCTCCTGGCGGGTGAACCACTTATAGGTGGATTCTTCCTGTTTCCAGGCGCAGGGGTCGGCCTCGCCCGCGCAGCATTCTTCCAGGGTGACGGTTTCGTACATCATCCGGTCGTTGAGGAACACCGCGCCGGTATGCCGCACGGTGGGCGCGAAGTACCAGTCGCCGCAGACCATGGTGGTGTAAGGGTTGTACGCCCCGAACACGCCGTTGTCCACGACGGCCTTCCACACGTTGCCCTCGTATTTCTCCCAGCCGGTCAGCGTTTCCGCGCCGGTGATCACCGCGCCTAAGGGTTCCACGCTGCGGTACACGATGCGCTTGTCCTCCGTGCCCGCGTTCCGAGGGTTCACATATTCGCGGTAGATGCCGGGGGAGACCAGGATTTCGTCACCTGCCACGACGATTCGCGCCGCGTCGTCAATATGGCGGAAGGGCATTTCCTTGCTTCCGTTGCCGTCCCGGGAAGCCTGGGCGTTCACATAATAAATCATTTGCGTGCTCCTTTCCAGTTTTCAGGTTGTAAAAACGGTGATACCTTTTGATCTCATTTGTTATTATAACCTTATTTTGGAAAAACCACAATGGCCCTTTCCCCGTTATTTGGGGTCATATTCGGCGGATACAAAAAAGCCGGGGGAGACTCCGGCTGGAGACTGTCGACAAAGTCCCCGGGATGCATCGAAGGGCCGCAGCCCTTCGATTGTAATCCGCAGGGGCCGAAGCGCCCGGAAAACAGTCCGGTGGACTGTTTTCAGCGAAGGCCGGGCGGC
>CADBCX010000313.1 GCA_902793245.1 uncultured Eubacteriales bacterium
ATCCATGACGCGCTGGTAGCCTATCCGTGGATGATGGAGCCCTCCATTGTTATGTACTATGACAAGGAAGCCTTCACTTCCGTCGGCCTGGACCCCGAATCTCCTCCCACCACCTGGGATGAGCTGATCGAGTATGCGGAAATGCTGACCACCGAAGATCGTTTCGGCATGGACATCGCTGCTTCCTACAACTTCTGGGGCTGGTTCTACACCAACAACAACGATCAGTACATGCTGACCGACGACTGGTCTGCCGCCAACGTGAACAACGAGTCCATGAAGGAGTTCGCCGAGTTCTACAAAACCATCCGCAACAGCAACTCCTGCTCTCAGACTCCTCTGAAGGATCAGAACGTGGGCGTGTACGCCGTGCTGGAAGGCCGCTCTGCCATCGCTTTCTCCGGCTCCTGGGGCGTGGGCGCCATCGACACTGACTATCCCGAAAAGCGCGATGTGATCGGCGTTGCCGCCGCTCCCACCAAGGACGGTTCTCCCATGCACGCCACCTCCGGCGGCTGGAACCTGGTCGTGGACGCCAAGGCCAAGCATCCCACTGAGGCTGGCCAGTGGATCGAATACATGCTGGGCGACACCTCCGATCCTTCCAAGGTTGCCGACTTCTTCGTGGCGGCCAACTTCTCCAAGTTCACCACCCGTAAGAGCGTGAGCGACTATCTGGTGGCCAACACCGCCGCTTCTAACGACGAGCGCGTGCAGACCATTCAGTCTGACATCATGCCCTACGTTGTGGCCGAACCCACCTACGCTTGGGAAATCTTCCAGTATGGCCTGAACGCTTTCGATGACATCGCCATCAACGGAACTGACATCGATACCGCTTTCAACGACATGGAAGCCCTGATCAATCAGTACATTGCCGACAACAATCTGGCCGGCAAGAACCCCAGGGCTAACTGATCGAATCATTGCAGGGGAGGCGGGTGCAAGCCTGCCTCCCCTGATTTCATCAACACCGCTTTTGCGTGAGGAGGTACTCCATGTCACAGTCGAGGGCAAACAAAGCCCCGGTTGCGGAGCCCAAAAAGTGGCAGCGCACACCGACGAGCCGCATGGATCATATTACCGCTTATCTGATGATCCTGCCTTCTATTGCTCTGCTGGCCATTTTCGTTATCTGGCCGCTGATCTCTTCGGTTGAAAAATCATTTACCGATTATAATTTCTATAATTCCACTTATGTGGGCTGGAAGAACTATGAAATTGCCTTCCGCAATCCCGTTTTCCTCAAATCCTTCAAGAATATTCTGGTCTATATCGCAATCGGCGTTCCGCTGGGCATCATTCCGCCATTCCTGTTTGCTCACTGCGTCAAAAAGCTGCAAGGCGGCTTCGGCGCGGCGGTGAAAACCGCCCTGTACATTCCCAGCATTATCGGCGGCGTTGTCAGTTCCGTGATCTTCCTGTTCATTCTGGATTATCAGGGTGGTCTAATCAACAACATTATTCGTACACTGGGCGGCACTCGGATCAACTTTATGGCGAAGCCTACCTCGGCTCTGCTGTCCATCGTGTTCACCAGCTTCTGGGGCGGCTTTGGCTATAACACCCTCTACCAGCTGGCGGGTCTGAATAACATTCCCGATTCTTACTATGAAGCTGCTATGCTGGACGGCTGCAATGCCTTCCAGAGAATGATCTATATTACGGTTCCCTGCATGAAGGGCATGTTCCTGCTCTGTCTGGTCAACGGCATCAAGGGCACTTTGATGATGATGGAGCTGCCGATGCTGATGACGAACGGCGGCCCCAACAACGCGACCCTGACGCCCGTGCTGTATATTTTCAACATGTTCACGGACTCTGCGGTGACGAAGGGCTATATGCTTGCCTGCGCCATTATCATGACTATCTTCTCCGCAGCGCTGACGAGCATTTCGTTCTTCCTGATCAAGCCTGATAAATCTTTGGAGTAAAGGAGGCGACCGAGCATGAGTGATAAGCGTAAAAGCTACATCCGAAAAAATGGTTTTAATATCTTCTCGGCAGTTTTTTCTCTGCTGATTGTGGCGCTGTGTGCGATCCCGCTGATCTGGATGTTCGTGTCCTCCTTTAAGCTGGACCGCGAGGTATGGGCCTATCCCTTCACGTTCTTCCCCAAGAAATGGATTACCAATAACTTCGTGACCCTGTTCACCACCAAACGCGTCAATTTTGCCCAGTCTGTGGGCAACACACTGTTTGTGGCGGTCACGCACACCTTCCTCAGTCTGGCTATCGAGACCATGGCGGCCTATGCTTACGCCCGGCTGGACTTCCGCTTCAAGAAGCCGCTGTGGCGCGCGACCATTTTTACCATGTTCATTCCGAACATCGCGATCCTGCTGACTTCCTTCGTTGTGGTGAAGGACATGGGAATGCTGGACAGTCTCTGGGTTTGCATTATTCCCTCTCTGGCGGGCGCTGGCAGCATCTTCTTTTACCGGCAGTTCTTCCTGCAGGTGCCGCTTTCCATGGAAGAAGCGGCGCTGGTAGACGGCGCGTCCCGTTTCCGCATCTACCATACGGTCTTCCTGCCCAACGCCAAAGCACCCATGGTGCTGCTGGGCACCGGCACGTTTATCGGATGCTGGAATT
>CADBCX010000314.1 GCA_902793245.1 uncultured Eubacteriales bacterium
TTGAACTTCACCTGATCCATCAGATCGTCCCAGGTGTAGGTCTGGCCGTTCTGCAGGGTGATGTAGCCGTCCAGGGGCACGCCGATGAAGTGAGCCAGTGTCAGCTCGCCTTCCTTGCCAAGCGTAGGCATCGTACCCTTCTTTTCCGAGTCGATGATGGTGTTCAGGGCCTTCACCAGCTCATCGTTGGCAGCCATCTGCACGGCGGCCTTGTAGACGCCGGAGGACAGGTCAGCCTGGGGCATGGTGCCCGCCCAGTCGGAACGGGTCAGGTATTTCACGTCGTTAGCGGGGTCAGTATCGAATTTGTTCAGGTCGCCGTGATCCAGCTGGTTGGTGATGGCGAAGCCGGTGCGGGAGGCGGCGTAAGTCGTGGTGTCCTGCTTGGTTTGCTTGTAGACCACGGCCAGGTCGGCCCGGCCCTCGCCGATCATCTTCGCTGTGTCCACCGTGCCGTTCAGCGTGTCGTTCTGGGCGGCTTTCTGCATCAGGATGTTGTTCAGGGCGTCATGCGCGCCGTTGCCGGTGGCAAAGTAATAGTTGCCCTCGTCCACGATGTAGGTCTTCGCGCCGTTGGCGTCGTAGGCCCGCATTTCGGACTTGGCGACGGACACGCTGGCGGTGACGGTCTTGCCCGCGGGCACGTCGATCTTGGTGTAGCCCACCAATTCCACAGCGGCCTTTTCGATGCCGTTCTGC
Organism: uncultured Eubacteriales bacterium; assembly: GCA_902793245.1. GTDB lineage: Bacteria > Bacillota > Clostridia > Christensenellales > Aristaeellaceae > RUG563. Next base: position 700 of record CADBCX010000314.1, read on the forward strand.
TTGTCATAGGCGGTGTAGGGGCTCTGCATGTAGATCAGCACCGCTTCCCGGGCGTCGCGGCTGGAAGGATTCGTCACGTCCACGGTGAAGTCGAAATGGTCGCCGTTTTCCTTCATGGACAGCTTGCCGTAGGAAAGGCTGCTGTAATTCAGGCCATAGCCGAAGGGGAAGGCCACGGTTTTGGCGTAGTCGTAGTCGCCCACGTTCGCGTTGCCCAGCACCATGTCCTCATAGCGGGTTTCATAGTAGCGGTAGCCGATGTAGATGCCTTCCTGGTAGACCACATAATACTCGTTGTTGGTCTTGGAGAAGGCCAGGCCCTTTTCCGCCGCGTTGGTGTAGGAGGTCACATAGGCGTTCTGCACGGCGGGAGAGGTGGTGTTGTCGTAGCAGTAAGTGTCCACCAGACGGCCCGAGGGGTTGACCTTGCCGCTCAGCAGGTCGCCGATGGCGCGGATGCCGCTCTGGCCCACGTTGCCCACCCACAGGCAGGCGTCGATGCCGTAGTCCGCGCCGCACACTTCGGGATTCAGCACGTCCACTTCCACCGCGTTGGCGGTGTTCAGCAGCACCACGATCTTCTTCACGGTGCCGGCGGCTTTGAGTTCCGCCAGCTTCGCCAGCAGGTCGCGTTCTTCCTGGCTGATGGAGAGCATGTTGCCGCCCGCGTCGGAAGCGCCCACCACGGGCAGGTCCTTGCCCTCGCCGCAGACACGGCCGATGACCATGATGACGGCGTCGCCGTACTGGGAAACGGAATCCCATTCCGCGGCAGAGAAGGCGCTCAGGGGCGCTTCATTGACGGCGAATTCTTCGTTCTTGAAGATGTAGTTGTTCAGGGAGCCGCCCGCGTCCTTGAGGCCGTAATCCTTGCCCTTGCCTTCCCGGTAGAAGGCCCAGAGGGTGGGGTTCACGGAGAAGCCGTCCTGTTCCAGGGCGTCCTTCAGCAGGATGGCCTTGCTGTTGTCCATGCCGCCGGAGCCGGTGCCGCCGTAAACGAATTTGGCGGAGGAGGTGCCGAACAGGCTGACCTTTTCATTGCCGGACAGGGGCAGGGCGCCGTCCCGGTTCAGCAGCAGCACAGCGCCGTTAGCGACCACAGATTCGCACACCAGATCGGCGGCGGCAGCCTGGGCCGCGCTGTCCTCAAAGTCGGATACGAAGCGGGGCGGCAGATCCTCCGCCCCACCACGGTGCTGCCCTCGATGCCCAGCACCATGTTGATGATGGTGGCGTAGTTATTGGCGATGGGGCCGGCGATCATCAGGAACGCGAACAGAAACGCGAATACGCCGCACAGGATTTTCCATATTAGCTTGCCCTTGGGCTTGTTGTTCTTGGCCATGGTTTTCTTCCTTTCGTTGATTGAAGCTTACAGGTGAGAGTACAGTGTACAGAGTTCAGAGTACAGATGAGATCGTTCTGACAATATATCATCAAGGATTACTGATTAACTTGAACAGGCAGTATGATTTTTCATCTGAATAAACTGTGCCCTGCGCTCTGTTCTCTCGTCTTCGTGAAGAAAGGCAGTATGATTTTTCATCTGAATAAACTGTGCCCTGCGCTCTGTTCTCTCGTCTTCGTGAAGAAGAGCCGCCGCACTTTTCGCACGGCGGCCCAAGGAATTTCAGGTCAGTGGATATTGTTGATCAGCCTTCGGTGATGGTGAGGGCTTCAACGGTTTCCATGCCTTCGGGCAGGGCAACAATCATGTTCTGCAGGGTCACGTCATCCAGGTCTTCCCGCAGGTCTTCCACGGTGAACATTTTGCCTTCCAGGGTATGATGGGCCAGGAAGTCGGCAGCGCCGTCATCGGTGCCATCGGGGAAAGCGATGTCGCTCATTTCATCGGTCCAGTTGTCGGTGTCCAGCACCATGGCGAAGCCCAGGGGGGTGCGGCCGTAGCCCTTGCCATGCTGTTCAAAGTAGATGCCTTCGCATGTGTCCAGGGTAATATCGAAGTGGCAAGCTTCATCGTCAGCAGATTCGGTGATGGAGTAGGTGCCGCGGTACACGATCAGCTTGTTGGCCTTCAGGCCGGGATCGGTGGTGCCGAAGTAATATTCACGATAGAACAGCTCGTAGTGGGTGTCGTCGCGCAGGATCAGGGAAGCGTCCTTGGTGGCGTACCAGCCCACAGCTTCGATGAAGCTGTTGTCGCTCAAGTTGTAGGAGCTCTTGATTTCAGCGGAAGCGATGCTCATCATGGACAGGGCCAGGATCAGGGCAGCCAGCAGGGCAACGATCTTTTTCATGGGGAATCCTCCTTCATATCTCAACCCGCAGCAGGTCGTCTTTGTGGCTTCACTATACCAAACGGGAGGATTCAGCACAATGCGTACATCGTAACTGGGATTTTTCACATCGTAAATGGGAGAGGTGGGATGAGGGAATAGGCATTAGGCAATAGGAATTACGAAGCAGGAAGCAATAGACGATCCAAAAGGCTTCCCCTTGAGGGGGCCGAAGCGCCCGTTCCCAAAAGCCTTCCCCTTGAGGGGAAGGTGTCAGGCGCGGAAGCAAGCAGGCTCAATGTGCCGGAGCAAATTCGCGCCTGACGGATGAGGTGTTCCCCGAACCGAAACAACAGGGACGAGGCCACCTCATCCGAGCCGCGCGAATGGGCTTGGTCACTCTCTCATACTAAGCTCCGCGCGGCCCACCTTCCCCTCAAGGGGAAGGCTTTTGGATAGACCTGCTTACCCCTGCTTTTCGTCCGGCGCGAGGAGCAGGATATCCAGGAAAAACATCCTGCCCCGCTGTTCGGCGGTGAGCATCCCGTTATACTTTTCCGCAATGCGGTTCATGCTCTTCATGCCGAAGCCGTGCCAGTTGGGGTCGTTCTTGGTTTGCGGCAGGCCGTCCACAAAGCTGATGTCCTCCCCGCAGGGGTTTTCCATGTGGATGGTGAGCATGTTCCCGTCCCGGGCCGCGGATAAGGAAATGAAGCGCTCCGCGTCCTGGGGCAGGGCGGAGACGGCGTTGATGGCGTTGGAAAGGGCGTTCTGGAACAGGGAATACAAATCCAATTCCTCCACGAAGGAAAAGTCCGTCCGGCCCAGGCTGCACGTCAGCACAATATTCCGCTGCTGGCACACGCCGATTTTCTCCGCCAGCAGCACGTCCAGCACCTCGTTGCCCGAATTGGCGGGGCGCTCGTAGGCGGCAATGGAGTTTTTCAGCTGATCCAGCTGCTCCTGGGGCACGGTACCCCGGAAGGACTTGATCAGATGCTTTAAATCGTGATACTTTTCGTTGATGATCTGGGCGCTTTCCTTGCTGGCCTCGTACTGCACCCGCTGCTGGTGCACCAGCTCCCGCATGGTTTCCACATGGCTGGTGAGCCGGGCCTGTTCCATCACGCCGAATTGCAGGGCGACCACCACCACGTCGATGACGATCTGGAACACCGCCTCCGCGATCACCGCCTGCTGGTTCCGGCCGGGGTTGTCCTGGGTCAGGCGGGCCATGCCGACGCACAGAATCAGCACGCCCACGGAGAAAACGGCCTTGATCTTGTTGTCGAAGTTGCCTTCCCTGTTTTTCACGAAGGGCCGCAGGGCGAAAAACATCAGCGTGTATACCTGGCCGTAGCAGAGGAAGTCCACCGCTAAAATGCCGAACCGGGTCTGGGAAAAAGCGTTGATGGCTTCGATTTGCCGGAAAAGCGTCTTCACGCTGCCCGCGATGTCCTGGGCCATGTAGCCCGTGGCGGCGGTGCAATCCGCAGCCGATCAAGGTACTGGCAGTCAGGCGGAACAAAAAATCGTTCCGCTTTTTCAGCGGGTAGGACACCAGCAGCACCCCGATCACCGATTGCAGCAGCAGGATCGCGCTTCGGGCGAATTTATACCATTCCGCCATACTTTCCATGTTACCGGCTTCCCCCCTTGTACTGCGCCACGGCAATGAGAAAATCCTTGCGCTTGGCTTTGCTGACAGCCAGTTCGTCCTTTCCCACGGTCACGGTGTCGCCGTTGATGCCACGGACGTATTTCAGGTTCACCAGATAGCAGGCGTTGCACCGCACAAAATGGGCGGAAGCCAGCTTATCTTCATAGCTTTTCAGGTTGCCCCACTGGCGGATGACCTCTCCATCCGTGTGGATGAGAATGTCGTGGTTCGCCACTTCGATATACGCGATGTCGTCCGCGCTGACCCGGCGAATCTCTTCCTTCGTGCGCAGTTCCAGGGTCTGGGCGGTGTTCTGGTGGGCCAGCATCCGGCACACCCGGTCCATTTTCGTGGAAAACTCATCGTAACGGATGGGCTTCAGGACATAATCAAACGCCCCAACCGAATAGCCCTCGATGGCGTACTGGGTGAGCATGGTGATGAAGATAATCATCACGTTGCTGTCCATGGCCCGGATGCGCTTCGCCGCCTCCATGCCCAGCATGTCCGGCACCTGGATGTCCAGGAACAGGATGTCCGCGTCGCACTTGTATTCCGTCAGCAGCGGGATGGAGCGGTCATAGCGCTTGAGGGTATAGGAAAAATCCGGGTGGGAGGAAGCGTACTTTTCCAGCATCTTCGCCAGCCGTTCCGCCTGCTCCGCCTGGTCTTCCAGAATCACGATGTTGATCATGCCGCGTTCCTCCTCCGCCTCCATGATTCTTAGCAGCTATATTTGAAGGGTAACGAAGCAGGGGGCTGGGGTGAAACCCCGGTCCTCTTGTTCGTTTTTCGTCCTTCACCTCAATGCTGTGAATCGTATAAGCCAAACATTTGGGCAAAGATTTCTTTACCGGATTT
>CADBCX010000315.1 GCA_902793245.1 uncultured Eubacteriales bacterium
GTCCGGGACGGGATTCTCACGCCGGAAGAAGCGGACCGGGCGATGCAGGCGCTGTCCATTCCCACGACTCCCGCCCAGATTAAAGCGGCCAGGCTGTTAGGCCTTCCCGGGTATGAGGAGGCGATCGCATGAAGCAGGATCAGACGGAGCAGCATCTTTCCATAGCGGAGATCATAAAACAGGAAAAACGGTTCCGTGCTTTTGGGCTGCAAAAATGGTGCGGCTGCGACTTTGCCCATGACAACGGACAGAACCCGGACGCCACCGATAAAATGTACCGGTATGCGGACAATTTTGAAGAACTGCTGGAAGACGGCATCGGTATGACTATCTACGGCGGGCCGGGCGCCGGGAAAAGCCACGCCGCGGTGGAAATCGTCAACGAGCTGACCGACAGGGGCTACAGCTGTTTCTTCACCAACATGAATACCGTTGTGACCGAACTGAACACCATGGGGTTTGAAGGCAGGCGCAATTTTCTGAACCAGATCTGCGACAAGGATTTACTGGTGCTGGACGACCTGGGTTCGGAAATGGAGACGCCGTACTGTAACCAGATTTTCATCCAAATCGTCAACACCTGCCTGGCTCGCAATATTCCCATTATCATCACCACGCCGTTCCATCAGGATGTACTGACTGCCAAAGAAGGCAACAACGCCAAACGGGTGATGGCCATCACCCGCCTGCTGCAGCGCAACATCAATTATACCGTTCTGATGCCCGGCGCGCGCCGCAGCCGCAATTTGCAGCAGAAACGGAAAATGGAAGCGCTGGTAAAAGGTGGAACCGTGGCCGACCAGCAGGCGTTGGCCTTTGAAGAAGCGGAAGCGGAAACAAATGAAACCACGGTGGCGGAATGCCTGCCGGAAACGGTGGAGCAGACGCTGCCCTTTGAAAATATATCCGAAAAGGAGAAATGAAACGTATGCAGGATAAACTGATCCCTCAAAATATCGAAGCAGAGCAGAGCGTGCTCGGCGCTTTGTTCATCGATAAAAACGCCATCAACCTTGTAGCAGGAAAACTGAAACCGGAAGATTTTTACCGGATTGCCCACCAGATTGTGTATCGGGCCATGTTAAACCTGCATGCGGACAACCAGCCTATCGACATGATCACCGTAATCGAAGAGCTGAAAAATATGGGTAAGCTGAAAGACGTAGGCGATGTCAGCTATATTACCTTGCTGGCCAACATGGTGCCCACTGCGGCCAATCTTAAATTTCACGCCCGCATTGTGGAAGAAAAGGCGCTGCAGCGGGAAGTGATTGAAAGCGGCACCACCCTCGCCTCTCTCGGCTACGCATGCCGCGAAGGGGATTTGCAGAACCTGGTGGACACGGCCCAGCAACGGCTGCTTCGTCTCACCAGCCGCAATATCGGAACAGACTACGTGCACATCCAGTCTGTGGTGGAGACCACGGCAGACCGTCTGGGCCGGATGGTGGAAAATAATGAAGCGGTCACCGGCCTTCCCACCGGTTTTACCGACCTGGATGAACTGATCGCCGGGCTCCACCCTTCGGATTTTTATATTTTAGCGGCCCGCCCTTCCATGGGAAAAACGGCGCTGGCCCTGAACATTGCGGAAAATGTGGCGCTGCGCGGCGCAAAAAATGACGAACCGCTGAAACGCGTACTTTTTTTCAGTCTGGAAATGAGCCGGGAACAGCTGGTGCAGCGTATGATCTGCACCGAAGCCAACCTCAGCAAGCAGGAACTGCGGCCGGGGAAACACAGCGGGGCCACAGAAGACGAACTGGAAAACCGGAAACTCTCCATCATGGACCGCATCTGGATCGCTTCTGATAAACTGGCCGGCTCCGGCCTGTACATCGACGATACGCCCGGTCTGACCATACAGGAGATGCGGGCCAAAGCGCGCCGTCTGAAATCGGAAGCCGGGCTGGATCTAATTGTGATTGATTACCTGCAGCTCATGCAGGCGCCCAACGTCAAAAATAATTCCGAAAACCGCCAGCACGAAGTTTCCGAAATCAGCCGCGGACTGAAAGCCATTGCCCGGGAGCTGAATGTGCCGGTGCTGGCCCTCTCCCAGTTAAGCCGTAATGTGGAAACACGGCAGGTGAAAAAGCCGATGCTTTCCGATTTGCGGGAATCCGGCTCCCTGGAGCAGGATGCGGATATCGTGATGTTTTTGTACCGCGAAGATTATTACAAAAATACCGGCGCGGCCCCCAGCCACCTGACGGAATTAATCGTTGCCAAACACCGCAACGGCCCCACCGGCAAGATTGATTTGTTTTTCAAAAACGACACCACCCAATTTATCAGCATGAACGAAAAGGATGCGTGAGGATTATCACAAACGGATCAGTCATCGCCTGCGGCAAACAAAAAATCTGCCTGCCGATAATAACTAAGGAGACGCTGATTAAATCTGTATTTGCACAACAAAAAAACTCCCGTTCGTTCGAACGGGAGCTGATTTTTGGTGATCCATCCGCGACTCGAACGCGGGACACCCTGATTAAAAGTCAGGTGCTCTGCCAACTGAGCTAATGGACCATT
>CADBCX010000316.1:0-2523 GCA_902793245.1 uncultured Eubacteriales bacterium
CGCCCCTACGAAGCAGCGGCTGACGAAAGCCGATAACCAGAATGGCAATTTAAAAAACACCTTCATTTTCAACTTTCAACTTTCAATTCTCAATTCTGCCTGCATCCGGGAAAAATGAATGCGGGAAGCTCTTTGAAAGTCTGAGCGCCCTGCGGGCGCGCGGACGGCAGAGTGCCGTCCCTACAAACTCTGAACAAAAGGAGACAAATATGGATAAGCTGAAGCAGCGTATTCTCGCCGAGGGCAAGGTGCTTCCCGGCGGTATCGTGAAAATCGACGGCTTTCTGAACCACCGGGTGGACTGCGGCTTCCTGGGGGAAATGGCGGACGAGTTCGCTCGTATCTTCGACCTCTCCCAGGTGGATCTGATCCTCACGGCCGAGGCCAGCGGCATCGCCCTGGCTTCCATCTGCGCCTACCGCTGGGGCAAGCCGATGATCTTCGCCAAGAAGGCCAAATCCGACAACATCGAGGGCGGCCTCTACAAGAGCGAGATCATGTCCTACACCTACAAGAAAAAGGTCACGCTGATCGTCTCCAAGCAGTGGCTCACCCCCGGCACCCGGGTCCTCATCATTGACGACTTCATGGCCCGGGGCGAGGCTGCCCGGGGCCTCTGCGAGCTGGTCACCGAGGCCGGCGCGGAGCTGATGGGCGTGGGCATCGCCGTGGAGAAGGGCTTCCAGGGCGGCGGCGACCGCCTGCGGGAAATGGGCGTCAACTACCACGCCCTGGCCGTCATCGAAGAAGCCGAGCCGGATCACATCACCTTCCGTGATTGACGCACGCAGGGCGGCCTGAAACCAGGCCGCCCTGACAGGTATATAGAAACCATGAACGAATCCGAACAACGAAACAGCAAAATCATCGACGGGACGGTGCTCTGCATCTCCCTGTCGCTTCTGGCCGCTTCCGCCGCGGGGGCGCTCTGCACCGGCACCGGCGGTACCCTTTTCGCGGATTTTTTCCGCATCCTGACCTCTCCCGGCCCCTTGATCACAGACTATTTCGGCGTGGGCAGCCTGCCTGCGGCCTTTTTGAACGCGGGGCTCTGCGGCCTGGCCATGTGGGCCTTTATGGCGCTGCTGCCGGGGCCGTCCCACGTCAACACCTTCGCGGGTTACTTCCTCGTGATCGCCCACGCGTTTTACGGGCTGAACTTTCTGAATATGTGGCCCTGCTTTCTCGCGCCCTTCCTGTATCTGCGGATCCGTCGCCTGGATTACAACGAAAACCTGCATATCTGTATGTTCTGCACCTGCTTCAGCCCCTTTGTCAGCGAGCTGCTGTTCCGCTACACCCAGGGGGCGGAGTGGACGCCCGGGGCTGCGACCCTCACCGGCACGGGGATCGTTCTCACCCTGCTGTTCATCCTGGTGCTGGGCTTCGTGGCCCCCGCCATCCTGCCCGGCACAAGGGCCTGGCACAAGGGCTATAACCTCTACAACGGCGGCCTGGCCTTCGGTATGCTGGGCTTCTTCCTGTTCAACCTGCTCTACCGCACGGTGGGCGTCAGCGCCCCGGCGGCAGTCGCCTTCGATAACCCGGTCTACGAGAGCTTCGGGCGCTCCTACCGGAGCTTCGCCTACGCCTACTTCCTGCTGCTCTTCGGCGGCTGCGCGGCTGCGGGCTGGTTTCTGAACGGGCGGAGCTTCCGCGGCCTGTCGCTCCTGTTCACCGACACCGGCTTTCAGAGCAACTTCGCGGGGAAATACGGAATGCCCCTGTGTCTGATCAACGTGGGCATCTACGGCGCGCTGTTTCTCCTGTATGTGAGCCTGGCGGAGCGTTTCACCTCCGGCGCGGGCTTCACCGGCCCCACCTTCGGGGTGATCTTCGCGGCCCTGACCTTCACTGCCATGGGCCAGCACCCCCGGAACGTCTGGCCCATCTACGCGGGCTATCTGCTGCTGTTCCTGTTCGCCAATGCCTTTAACGTCCTGGTGGGCGGCGACGTGAGCTGGACGCCCTCCACCCAGGCCTATATCAACAGCGTGGCCTTCGCCACCGGCCTTTGCCCCCTGGTGGGCAGCTACGGCGTGGTGCCCGGCATTGCCGCGGGAATGCTCTGCGCGTCCCTGGCCCCTGCCACCTCCGCCCTCCACGGCGGGCTGATGCTCTACAACGGCGGCTTTACCGCCGGCATCACCACCCTGATCCTGCTGCCCATCCTGGAGCACTATCTCCCCAAGCCCAGAGCCTCCATGAACCAGCACATCGACCTGCGGGATATGATGACCCTCAACGAGAGCGCGAAGCGGAAATAAGGCGAAGCAGGGCGAAACGAAGACAGGCATCAGGGATCAGGCACCGCCTGTAGGGGGCGGCGCCCTCGACGCCCCGTTCCCCGTTCGCACAGAGTCACCGGCCACCGCCTGTAGCGCCGGCAATCAGCCGGCCATCCCACACGCACCCCACCGTAGGGGCGGCCAGTGGCCGCCAGCAGGCCGCACCGGCCACCCCACACGCACCCCACCGTAGGGGCGGCCAGTGGCCGCCAGCAGGCCGCACCGGCCACCCCAT
>CADBCX010000316.1:2639-3578 GCA_902793245.1 uncultured Eubacteriales bacterium
GGGTGCGGTATATCAAGCGGGTGCGTAAGGCGCACCACCTCATCCGTCACGGCTGCGCCGTGCCACCTTCCCCTCAAGGGGAAGGCTTTGGATTTGCCTTGCGGCAAATTGCGTTCGTGCCGAACGCCGGAGCGATGTGGGCATACTTCGTGACTCTTCGAGTTCGCTCCCTACGGGGGAACGCGGACGGCAGGGTGCCGTCCCTACGTACTTCTCGTCCCCTGATGCCTGATGCCTAATCTCACCTGGTGCCTGGTGCCTATTGCCCGGTATGATCAACGCACCGGGCGTTTTTTCCACCCAGGTTCTAATACTAAGCTCCAATAAAAATGTTTAGATTTTATTGGAGCGGCACCATGCGCTGCATGCTGCCATTTTGTGCCTGCGGCACAAAATCCGTCTCATGCGACGCTATAAAATGCTTTTTAAAGCATTTTAATGGAGTTCAGTATAAATTGCAGCCAACACGAATGCAAAACAGGGAAAACAGCTGCCGCCGATCCTTGGATCGGCGGCAGCTTTTCGGTCAATGCCCGCAGTGCTCGGGCTTGCAGTCCTCCCAGTCGGCGTCGGGCCGATCCACCTGGTCGTTGATCCGTTTGTATTCCAGATCGGTGGTGGGAGTCACATAGTTGGGAACCTCCAGGGCGTTGCCCACCTGGGGGATCTCCGGGGTTTTTCTGTGATTTTTCTTCGACATATTTCATCCCTCCGAGCGTATTTTGCCCGGAAAGGAGAAAAATATAACGAAAAAGTAATACGAAATAAGTAATATGTAATAAGCAGCAATTTACAGACGGTCAAAGATACTTATTACCTGTTACTTATTACTTATTACTTATCTGGTTATCGGTTTAACTCAGCAAACACGCCGTAGGGGCTGCTCTTACCCGTAAGGGTGAGCAGCCCGGCATTCGGAACGAATGCAATTTGCCGCAG
>CADBCX010000317.1 GCA_902793245.1 uncultured Eubacteriales bacterium
TCATTGATCCAGGCAAGCAGCGTTTCGTTGCCCTGGGATACGGCGGGATTGATGGTATCCAGGCTGCCCAGGGATTCGATGCCCACGGAGAAGCCGGGATTCTCAATGGCCCAGGCCAGCACTTCGGTGTTGTCGGTGGAAAGGGCGTCTCCCCGGCCATCCAGCAGCGCGATATACGCTTCGGTGTAGCTGTCGTACTTGGCCAGCTTCACTTCGGGATAATTCTGCTCGAAGAAGGTTTCAGCGGTGGTGCCCTTGGAAACGATCAGGGTTTTTCCGTTCAGCTGTTCCACATCAGTGATCAGCGCGCTGTCGGGGCTGACCACGCCCAAAGCTACCTTCATGTAAGGCAGAGCAAAGTCCACCTGGGTGGCGCGTTCTTCCGTATAGGTGAAGTTCGCCAGGACGATGTCTACCTTGAAGGACTGGAGGAATTCAATGCGGTTGGGCGCGTCCAGAGAAACGGGCACCAGTTCCACGCCCAAGTCTTCCGCCAGCCGCCGGGCCAGATACACGTCATATCCCTGGTATTCGCCGTATTCGTCAATGTAGCCAAAGGGTTTCTTGTCGGAGAACAGGCCGATCACCAGCTTGCCGCTGGCTTTGATTTCATCCAGGGTGCGATAGCCTTCCGCGGAGGCGGAAACAGTCAGGGAGAAAATGAGGGCCAGCGCCAGGGTCAGCGCGAAAATCTTGTTCAGCTTCTTCATGGAGAAATACCTTCCTTTCATTTCTCACAAATCATTGTTTGGGGATTCTGTTTCCTGTTTTTCTGGATGGGGAAACATCGGTCCGTGGCACGGCTTATGTGAAACATCTTCGATCTTCCTTTCTGCGTATAGAAAAAGGGCCGGAAGCATTTTGTCCGGCCCTTGGGAAAGCATCAACCGCTCCGATACGGATTCACCGCAAACAGAGCTCCCAGCGAGACGGACGCAAAGAGCCGCACATACAACAACACATCGTCGTCTGCCGCTTCATAATGTTCCGTCTCCTTTCTCAGTCAGATCATCTCTGACGAATTACCCACTAACTTGATGGGTTATTTGGATTATATGACAAACCGCTTTGATTGTCAATCCCCAAAATTGTTTTTTGGCTGTACTTCGGTTTTGTCGCGTTTGGAAGCATAGGTAAAGCTTTGCAGGAAGCGCTGCGCCCGCTCGGTTGCGGGAGAATGGAAAAACTGTTCCGGCGTTCCTTCTTCCAGCACGACGCCTTCTTCCAGGAACAGCACCCGATCCGCCACGGCCTCGGCAAAGCGCATTTCGTGGGTCACGATGGCCATGGTCATGCCTCCCCGGGCCAGGTCGATCACGACGTTCAGCACTTCACTGACCATTTCCGGGTCAAGCGCCGCTGTGATTTCGTCCAGCAGCAGGATCTCCGGATGCATCAGCATGGCCCGGACCAGCGCCACCCGCTGCTTCTGCCCGCCGGACAGGGTGCGTGGATAGACATGGGCTTTTTCCTTGAGCCCCACCCGTTCAAGCATCTGCAATGCTTCCTGCTCCACTTCCTGCTTCGGTTTTCCCAAGGCTTTGGTGGGGCCCAGCAACAGATTGTCCATTACCTTCATGTGGGGGAACAGATCGTAGCTTTGAAACACCATGCCGATCTTCTGGCGCACCACATGCAAATCCTTCACGCGGCCTGATATTTTCTCATCCCGCAGCCAGATTTCGCCCTTGTCGATGGTTTCCAGGCCATTGATGCAGCGGAGCAGCGTGCTTTTTCCGCATCCGCTGGGGCCTACGATCACCACCACTTCACCCTCCCGGATTTCCAACGAAACGCCCCGCAGCACGCCGGTCCCGTCAAAGGACTTGTGAATATCGTTGACCCGAAGGATCGTATCCGCCATGTTTGTCACTTCTCCTTTCACGCCCAGCGTTTTTCCAGCCGCTTCGCCAAAAGAGAAAACGGCCAGCATACCAGGAAGTAAAGCAGGAAAATCACAAAATACACCCAGAACGCGGCGTCGGGCTGCCGGTAAAACTGGCCGATGATCTGCTGGCCCACCTTCAATACCTCCGTCACGTTGATCATCTTCACCAGCGCCGTGGTTTTGATGATGCGGGTGGACAGGTTGATGGCCTGGGGCAGCAGGCGGCGCAGGGTTTGCGGGATCAGGACGTACAGATAGACCTGGCCTTTTGTCAGGCCCAGCGCCGCCGCCGATTCCGTTTGATGCAGAGGAATGGAGGTGAGGGCCCCGCGAATCAGATCGCCCATCTCCGCCGTTCCCCAGAAGGTGAACACGATCACGGCGCTGGTTTCCCCGTCCAGATCCCAGCCGAATAAACGGGCAAAACCGAAATAAACGATATAAAGCAGCACCAGCTGGGGCATGAACCGCACGATCTCCAGCCATACCCGGCAGAAGACTTTTGCTACACGCTTTTTTGACAGCATCAGCAGCCCGAACAGCAGGCCGAACAGGCAGGAAAGCCCGATGGTGATGAG
>CADBCX010000318.1 GCA_902793245.1 uncultured Eubacteriales bacterium
GAGCAATGTCCGCATGAAGCGGACTTGCGACGATTGAGCCTGCGGAGAACGCCGCCAACCCGGATGCTTTGCATCCGGGGAAAGCCAGGGAATAATCCGCAGGGGAAAGTTTACTTTCCCCTCGGATTTTCTCAGGCTTTCTTGGGCCAGAAGCTCTCTAACTTTTCGTAACCCCAGCGCGCCAGGCGGAGCTTGTTCGCTTATCCCACCAAAGTAATTTCGCCAGTTGCGGGTCCAGGGGGATCATCCCCCTGGTAGGGCCTGGGGTGAAACCCCAGCGTTCCTTTTGTTGGTATAATAGTCACCTTTGAGAAAGACACTCTTCGTATTTTAGAAGATGAATGGCATGAGGAGAGAAAAAGATATGAATAAAGAATTACTTGCTTCCCAGCAGCAATGGATCCGGGAAGAGCTGAACCGCTGCGCGGATTTCTGGCTGACCCACGGCTGGGATCATGAGCACGGCGGCGTATACACCTGCCTGGACCGCTGGGGCAACATCTACTCCACCGACAAGAGCGTGTGGATGCAGGGCCGCTGCGCCTGGACGTATTCCTGGCTGTGCCATTTGTACGGCAAAAAGCCCGAGTGGATGGCCTTTGCCAAGTCCTGCCTGGACTTCATGGAAGCCCACTGCATCAACCGGGAGAAAGGCAACCGGATGTATTTCACCGTCACCGCCGACGGGAAGCCCCTGCGCCAACGCCGCTATTTCTTCTCCGAGAGCTTCTACGCTATCGCCAACGCGGAATATTACGGCCTGACCGGGGAGCAAGTTTACCTCGACCGCGCCCGCTTTGCCTATGACCTGTACTGGAAGCTGTACCAGGGCCTGATGGAAGACCCGGTGGGCATAGGTCCTAAGACCATCCCCGAAACCCGTTCGGGCCGCGCCCTGGGCAATCCCATGATTTACCTGAACATTTGCTCCGTGCTGCGCCGCTGCGACCCCGCCCATACGGCGGAATATGACGAACGCTCCCAGCAGTGCGTGGAGGAAATCTTCAAGTACCACCGCAAGCCGGACATGCATTGCACCCTGGAAAACGTCGGCCCCGACGGCGAATTCCGCGGCGACGTGACCGAGGGCCGCATCGTGAACCCCGGCCACGACATCGAGTGTACCTGGTTCCTGATGGAATACGCCAACCACAAGGGCGATAAAGCGCTGCACAAGCAGGCCGAAGCCATCTTCAACGACGCCATCAACGCGGGCTGGGACAAGGAATACAATGGCCTTTTGTACTTCATCGACTGCAAGGGCCTGCCCCCCGAAGCCTACGAGCATGACATGAAGCTGTGGTGGCCCCACAACGAGATCCTCATTTCTTCCCTCATGGCCTACCGGGACACCGGCGACGAAGCGTATTATACCTGGTTCTGCAAGACCCTGGACTATTGCAAGGAAGTGTTCGCCGACCCGGAGAACGGCGAATGGTACGGCTATCTCCGCCGGGACGGAAAGCCCACCATGCCCTCCACCAAAGGCAGCACCTTCAAGGGCCCCTTCCACCTGCCCCGGTGCCTGAGCATGACCGACCAGATGATCACCCAATTGCTGAATCAATAAAAAATTGCTCCCCTTGGGCGCTTTTGCGTTCAGGGGGATATTTGTTCAAAAGGAAGATGAAGATGGACGAAGCCGTATTCCAGGACGCGAAACGCCTGTATGATTTCCTGTCCGACTGTCCGCCGCCTCCGGCCCGGGCGGATTTTCTGCTTGTGCTGGGCAGCCACGACCTGCGGGTGCCCGACCATGCCGCAGCCCTTTTTCGGGCGGGCGTCGCCCCTTTCATTCTCTGTACCGGCGGCTACGGAAAAATGACGGAGGGAACATTTCCAAAGCCGGAAGGGGTACTCTTTGCGGAACAGTGCGTGAAGCAAGGCGTGCCAGAAAGCTGCATTCTGATAGAGGACAAAGCAACGAACACCGGGGAGAATTTCTCTTTCTCCAAACACCTTGTTCAAGACAGGAGCATCAAAACCGGCATCGCGGTCTGCAAGCCCTACATGGCAAAGCGCGCCTGGGCCGCGGGAACAAGGCAGTGGCCGGAAGTCGAATGGAGCGTGAGCGCGCCCGCTCTTCCTTTTGAAGAATATGCCCCCGATGAAACGGCGCTCATGCAGGAAATTGAGCTGATGGTGGGCGACCTGCAGCGCTTGAAGGTTTACGCCGAAAAAGGCTATCAAGCGCCTGTTGATGTCCCTGGCAGTATCTGGGCTGTTTGGAACCGCCTTGTGGACGCCGGTTTTGGTCGGTATGTTCTTCGCTGATCTATCCCGGACGAACAGCGCCGCAGAACGATCATTATACTTTTCTTTTTATATTCTTAACAATCTTGTTGTGAAGAGTAACGGAGCAGGGGCCTGTGGCGGTTATCATGTCCGGGCTGAGATCAGCCGAAACGAGCAATCTCGCCATGAAGGCGAGTTGCGACGATTGAGGCTGCGGAAACTCAGTACC
>CADBCX010000319.1 GCA_902793245.1 uncultured Eubacteriales bacterium
GGAAGGATGAAATCCGCCTGCAAGGCTTGAAGATGCGGAAAAACATCCGCCGATGGGAGATCGGCGAAGGGAATCTGGTTCAGCTTACGGTGGAAATGAGCGGCATGGAGCCGAAAACCGTTTCCTTCGGCGCGCGGGACTTCCGGGCGGAAAACGGGTGGCTGACCCTGAACGGGCGGCGAATCTTCCTGCGGGGCGAAGCCAACTGCGCCGTGTTCCCGGAAACGGGGTACATCCCCATGGACACGGAAGCCTGGAAAAGCATGATCCGCCGTTATCAGTCCTATGGCGTCAACTGCCTGCGCTTCCACAGCCATTGCCCGCCGGAAGCAGCGTTTATTGCCGCTGATGAATTGGGGATGCTCATGCAGCCGGAATTGTCCCACTGGAACCCGGCTGACGCTTTTGCCAGCGAAGAAGCGAAAGCCTATTATGAAACGGAACTGCTGCAAATCCTGAAAACCCTGGCGAACCATCCGTCCTTCGTGATGCTCACCCTCGGCAACGAGCTCCACGCCGACGAAGCAGGCCACGCCTTCATGGATCATCTGCTGGAGAAAGCGAAGGAGTACGATTCTACCCGCCTGTACGCCAACGGCTCCAACCCGCACTACGGCGCTTTAGGCCCTGATCAGTCCAGCGATTTCTTCACCGCCTCCGATGACCGAGGACAGCCGCTTCGCCTGACTTCGGCGGAATTCCGGGGGAAACTGAATCAGGAGTATCCCAATGCCCGCCGGAACTTCGACGGGGAAATGGACGCGCTCCGGAAGGATTCTCCGCAGCCCGTGTTTTCCTTTGAGGTGGGGCAGTATGAAGCGCTGCCGGACTTTGGGGAGATCGGTGCTTTCCAGGGCGTCACCAGCCCGGAAAACCTGAAGCACATCCAAAGGAAGGTGCGGGAAAAGGGACTGGAAAAGGACTGGAAGCGCAGGGTGGAGGCCACGGGGAAAAGCGCGCTGCTGTGCTACCGCGCCGAAGTGGAAGCCGCCTTGCGCACGAAGGATTTCAGCGGTATTTCCCTGCTGGGCCTGCAGGATTTCCCCGGCCAGGGTACCGCGCTGGTGGGCATGATGAACAGCCATTTGCGGCCCAAGCCGTATGATTTTGCCCGGCCCGAGCGTTTCCGCGCCTTCTTCCGGGACGCGCTGCCCCTGGCGCTGCTGCCCCGCTTCACTTATACAGCGGGCGAAACCCTGGAAGCGGACATCCAAATGGCGAATTACGGAAAAACCAATTTCGCCGGAAGCTGCGTCTGGACACTGACGGGAGAAACGTTTTCCGACGACGGCTTCCTGCCCATCGCCGTCGCGCCCGCGGGCGGGCTCACATCCCTTGGCGCGCTGCGGGTTCCGCTGGCAGGCTTTGACCGGCCGGAAAAGCTGACCCTGACCCTGTCCTTCTGCGGCGAGGAGAACGAATACTCCCTCTGGGTCTATCCCGACGTTCAGCCGGTCTGCCCCGAAAAAGTGTACGAATGCCGGACGCTGGACGAAACGGCGAAGCGGGTCTTGGCCGCGGGCGGCAGCGTGTTCCTGGCCCCCGACGCCACGGAAGCAGCGCTGCCCCGTTCCATCCCCACCCAGTTCAGCCCGGACTTCTGGTCGGTGTGCACCTTCCCGACGCAGCCGGGCGGCATGGGCCAGCTGATCGACGAAAAACACCCGCTGTTCCGGCGCTTCCCCACGGAAGAATTCAGCACCTGGCAGTGGTGGCCCATGGCGAACACCCGGGCCATGATCCTGCCGGAACGCGGCGACGCCATCATCGCGGAAATGGACTCCTACGCTTTCCTCCGGCCCATGGCAAAGCTGTTTGAATGCCGCTGCGGCGGGGGAAAGCTGATGGTATCCTCCATGGGCCTGCATCATCTGAACCAGTACCCCGAAGCAAAAGCGCTGCGGCAGGCCGTCTATGACTATATGGCATCCCCGGATTTTGCGCCCAAACAGGAATTGTCCTTGGACTGGATTGCGTCTTTATGCCAACAACAGGTTTGCTGTGAAGAGTAATGAAGCAGGGGCCTGTGCGGCCCCTGAACCCCGCACCAGGGGACTACGCCCCCTGGACCCATTTAGCGGATGCTGCTTGCATTGTTGACCGGGCTTGGTTCCCGCTGTTGCGCGGAGGAACGTGGAGGATTGAATTGGTCGCGTTGTGCTTCTGGCCCGGCGTCCAAAGGACGCCAACCCGGATGCTTCGCATCCGGGGAAAGCCTGGGAATAATCCCCAGGGAAAAGCGAGCTTTTCCCTCTGGGATTTTCCCGGCTTTCTTGGGCCAGAAGCCCTCAAACTTTCGTAAACCCCAGCGCGGCAGGCGGAGGTTGTTGGTATAATCCAACGTTGTAACATCGCCAGGTGCGGGTCCAGGGTACTCAGTACCCTGGTGGGGTCTGGGGTGAAACCCCAGCGTTCTCTCCTTGTTTGATTGATACCCTTAATAAAATAGCTGG
>CADBCX010000320.1 GCA_902793245.1 uncultured Eubacteriales bacterium
CAGGGCGTAGCTCTGGAACACCATGGCGGTGTCCCGCTTGTTGGGGGTGAGGGCGTTGATGGGCTCGCCGCCCAGGTAGATTTCGCCCTCGTCGGGGCTTTCAAAGCCAGCGATCATGCGCAGCGTCGTGGTCTTGCCGCAGCCGGAGGGGCCCAGCAGCGTCACGAAGCTGCCGGGCACGATGTCCAGCGCCACGTCGTGAACGGCATAGAAATCCTTGCCGGTCTTTGGGTCCTGATAGATTTTGGAAATATGATCCAGCTTTACGCCCTTGGGCTCTTTCACGCGCTTATCGGCCATGGTCATTCGACCTCCTTTACTTTTCTGCTGGTTCCGAAGAATTTGATGATCAGGTTCATCAGCAGCACGGAACCGTAGGTGATGCAAATCAGGATGCTGGCAAACGCGCAGGCGATGCCGTAGGAGCCCTTCTCCGCGAACTCATTGATCTGCACGGTGATGAGCAGGTAGCTGGGCGTCACCAGCAGGATGATGGCGGAAATGGCGGTGATGGAGCGGACGAAGGCGGTGACCAGGCCGGAGAGGAAGGAGTCTTTAATCAGCGGCAGGGTCACGGAGGTGAACACCTTCAGGCTGCCCGCGCCCATGTCGTAGGCGCTTTCCTCGATGGACTTGTCGATCTGCCGCAGGGCGGAAATACCGCTTCTTGTGCCGGTGGGCAGGGAGCGCACCACGAACACGATGACCAGGATGACGCCCGTGCCGTAAATGCCTTGCAGGAAGCCGGTGTGGAACACGCCGCCCGCGAAGCCGCGGATGTAGCCGATGCCCAGCACGGTGCCGGGCACGGCCATGGCCAGCATGGACACGAACTCAATGAAGCCCTTGGCCTTGAACTTGCGCTTGACCACCAGATAGCTGATGATCATGGACAAAAGCGCCGTAATGGGCGCGGCGATGAGCGAGAGCATGAAGGAATCCTGGAAGGCTTTCAGGCCCTTGTACCGGGTGAACACCTGCTCAAACCACTTGGTGGTGAGGGTGAAGTCGCGGCCCCAGGTCTTGAACAGCGCGCCGAAGGGCACGCAGATGTACATCATGATCACAAACAGCGCCACCAGGGAGCAGAACACGGTGAGGGGGATGGTGACGGATTTGTCCTCGATCAGCATCCTGGCGCGGGACGCTTTGCCCGTCAGGGTGGCGGCGGTCTTGCGCTCCAGGTAATACTTCTGCACCGCGAACATCAGCATGGTGATCGCCAGCAGCACCACGGCCATGGCGCATGCGCCGTTCTTGTCGTACGCGCCGGTGATCTGCAAATAGATCGTGGTGGCCAGGGTGTCGTAGCTGCCGCCGATAATCATGGGGTTGGCGAAGTCGGCGATGGATTCAATAAACGTCACCAGGAAGGCGTTGCCAATGCCGGGCAGCAGCAGGGGCAGGGTCACGGAGGTGAACACCTTGTAGCGGCTGGCCCCCATGTCCCGGGCCGCTTCCTCCATGGAGGGGTCGATGTTTTTCAGCAGGCCCCGGAACATCATGTAGCAGACCGGGAAGAAGGTCATGGTCTGCACGATGGTGATGCCCCAGAAGCCGTACACGTTGTTGTCATAGATGCCCAGCAGGTGGCGCGTGATGATGCCCGCCTTGCCGAACAGCATGATCATGCTGAGGGACAGCACAAAGGGCGGCGACACCACGGGCAGCATGCTGACCACCTTGAACAGCCCGGCCATGAACCTGGTTTTGACCTTCACGTAAACTTCCACGTAGGCGAACAGCAGGCCCACCGCCGCGGACAGGATACCCACCAGGAAGCCCACTTTCAGGGTGTTGGTGATGGCGCGGATGAAGGTGTACTTGGAGAAGCTCTCCTGGAAGAACCGGGTGGTGATCCCGGTGCCGTCGGAATACACGCTGTCCACCAGCAGGATCGCCAGCGGATACAGGATGAACAGGGACAAGAACACGATCAAAAGCACGATGGTGGTCATCATCACCGGGTCGGCCATCAGCTTTTTCCTGTCCAGCTGCGCGCTTTGGCCCTTGGCCATGGGCAAATCCCCCCTTCGTATCATTCCAAAAGCCTTCCCCTTGAGGGGAAGGTGGCGCGAAGCGCCGGATGAGGTGTAATATATTCGTTTGCAAAAACACCTCATCCGTCACCCTTCGGGTGACACCTTCCCCTCAAGGGGAAGGCTTTTGGGAAGTGCTTTTAAAAACGGGAGATGGTGTTGCCATCCCCCGTGGGTTTCCGTTGAAAGGAATTACTTGGTCTGGAAGCGGTCGTCGGCGGCTGCGCCCAGGGCATCCATCACTTCGCCGATGTACTTGGTGGTGTTTTCCTTGGCGTCGGCAAAGTCATAGTCCATCACGTTTTCGGGATCGAGGCCGAATTCGGCGGCCTGCTTGGGCTGCTCGGCGTTGTCGATCACCAGGAACTGGTAGGAGCCGAATTCATCCGCCTGCTCCACGCACTCGGG
>CADBCX010000321.1 GCA_902793245.1 uncultured Eubacteriales bacterium
AAGAATGAATGGAAATCCTGGGCCATTTTGGTTGGCGGGGCAAGGATTGTTTCGGGGAGGCGAACCGTCATACTGTTGCGCTTCTAAATGATTGAATGAAAGTATCCAAAAGGCTTCCCCTTGAGGGGAAGCTGTCAGGCGCGGAACCAAGTTGGTTGGATGTAAACGAACATTCGCGCCTGACTGATGAGGTGCTCTGCGGCTGTATGCGTCAGCAAATTGTTGCTATTCCAGCGCTGACACCTCATCCGACCTGCGCGATGTTACTTGCAGCCTCCTCTCGGACAAGTTTCCGCGCAGGCCACCTTCCCCTCCAGGGGAAGGCTTTTGGTTCGTTTCCCAAACAAAACAGCTTTATTGATTTACTGAGTAATCAATTACAAAACAAGAGGGAAACTGTATTAGCTTCCCCCTTGGGTGATGATTTTATGAACGCTTATCTCCGTCCATCCCTGCGGGGCGGGCGGCCGCCGGCGGGGGCGGAGCGGGTGAAGGTGGGGTTATCATAAACGATATCGTTGCGGATCAGGTTAATGCGGCCCTGGGAGTCGATCTCGCAGACCTTGACTTCCAGTTCGTCGCCCACGTTCACCACGTCCTCGACCTTTTCCACGCGCTTGTTGTCCAGCTTGGAGATGTGGATCATGCCGTCCTTGCCGCCGGCCAGCTCCACGAACGCGCCGAAGCTCATGATGCGGACGACCTTGCCGGTGAACACGTCGCCCACTTCGATGTCCTTGGCGATGCCCAGGATCAGGCTCTTGGCCTTGTCGGCGGCAGCCTGGTCGGTGGTGGAGATAAATACGCGGCCATCGTCCTCGATGTCGATCTTCACGCCGGTCTCGTCGATGATCTTGTTGATCATCTTGCCGCGGGGGCCGATGACCTCGCTGATCTTTTCGGGGTTGATGGAGAAGGTGATGATCTTGGGCGCGAACTTGGAAAGGTTCTCGCGCGGACGGCCGATGGTCTCCAGCATGATGCCCAGGATGTGCAGGCGGCCCTTCAAAGCCTGATTCAGGGCGCGGCTCAAAATGTCGCGGTTGATGCCCTTGATCTTGATGTCCATCTGGATGGCGGTGATGCCGTTCATGGTGCCAGCCACTTTGAAGTCCATGTCGCCCAGGAAGTCTTCCAGGCCCTGGATGTCGGTGAGCACTTCGATCTTGCCGGTCTCGGCGTCCTGGATGAGGCCCATGGCCACGCCCGCGACGGGCGCGTGAATCGGCACGCCCGCGTCCATCAGGCTCAGCGTGCTGCCGCACACGGAAGCCATGGAGGAGGAGCCGTTGCTGCCCATGATTTCACTCACCAGGCGCAGGGCGTAGGGGAACTCCGCTTCAGAGGGGATGACCGGCACCAAGGCACGTTCAGCCAGCGCGCCGTGGCCGATCTCGCGGCGGTTGGGGCTGCGGAGGCGGCCCGCTTCACCGGTGGCGTAGGAGGGCATGTTGTACTGGTGCATGTAGCGCTTGGTCTTTTCATTGGACAGGCCGTCCAGTTCCTGGGCCTCGCTGACCATGCCCAGGGTGGTGATGGTCAGGGCCTGGGTCTCGCCGCGGGTGAACACGGCGCTGCCGTGGGTGCGGGGCAGCACGCCCACTTCACACCAGATGGGCCGCACTTCGTCCACCTTGCGTCCGTCGGGACGGATGCCCTGCTCCAGGATCTTCTTGCGCATGACCTCTTTGCCCAGGTAATACAGGGCGTCGGCTACTTCGCCTTCCCGGCCGGGGAAGATGTCGGCGAAGTGAGCCGCCACGTCGGCGGACACTTCCGCGTCGCGGGCCTGGCGTTCCTTGCGCACATAGGTGGAATAGATGTATTCGCACTTTTCGTAAGCGTATTCGCGCACGGCTTCCTTCACGTCGTCGCCGGTGGTGATGAGCGGGAAGTCGCTCTTGGGCTTGCCGATTTCGGCGGTGATCTTTTCCTGGAATTCCACCAGTTCTTTAATGAACTGATGGCCGTACAGGATGGCGTCCATCATGGCGTCTTCGGACACTTCCTTGGCGCCCGCTTCCACCATCATGATGGCGTCCTTGGTGCCCGCCACGGTGACGTGCATATCAGAGGCCGCTTCCTGGGCTTCGGTGGGGTTGATGATGAACTGGCCGTTCACGCGGGCCACCACCACGGCGGCGGTGGGGCCGCCCCAGGGAATGTTGCTCACCATCAGGGCGATGGAGGAGCCCAGCATGGCGGGGAATTCCGGCGGGGAATCAGGGTCTACAGACAGGGTCTGGGCCACTACCTGCACGTCGTTGCGCATGCCCTTGTTGAACAGGGGACGCAGAGGACGGTCGATCAGGCGGCAGGTCAGGGTCGCCTTTTCGGTGGGGCGGCCTTCGCGCTTGATGAAGCCGCCGGGAATCTTGCCCACGGCGTACTGCTTTTCTTCAAAGGCCACGGTCAGGGGGAAGAAGTCCACGCCCTCCCGGG
>CADBCX010000322.1 GCA_902793245.1 uncultured Eubacteriales bacterium
GCAAAAAAATACCATCCCGACGTGAACAACGGCTCCGCCGAGGCGGAGGCGCGGATGAAGGAGGTCAACGAGGCCTACTCGCTGGTCATGAAGATGCGCCGGGAGGGGAATGCGGGCGGCTACGGCAGCACCGGCAGCTACGGCAATGCCGGATATGGCGGCTACGGCGGCTATGGCGCGGCCAACGGCGGCTACAGCGCCAATCCCCGGATGCAGGCCGCCAGGAACTACATCCAGTCCGGCCGCTTCCAGGAGGCCATGAACGTGCTGGAGAGCATCATGGAGCGCGGCGCGGAGTGGTACTACCTGTGCGGCGAGGCCAACCTGGGCATGGGCAACCGTGTGGCGGCGCTGAACTATGCCCGGCAGGCCGTGAGCATGGACCCGAACCGCTTTGAATACCGGGCGCTATTGAGCCGGCTGGAGGGCGGCGCGCAGTACTACCAGCGAAACGGCGCCAGCCGCGGGTTCTCCGTGCCGACGGTGCTCTGCGGCAACCCGCTCATCAGCTGCTGCGCCATCAACCTGCTGTGCAACTGCCTCTGCAACCTGTGCGGGGGCGGGGGCTACTACGGCGGCTGGCGATACTAGATCACCGAGGAGGTTTGCAATATGTCGTTTCTTCAAAAGGTGCGGACGAGCCTTGCCAAGTTCATGACCGGCCGCCGGGGCGCGGACGAGCTGTCCCTGGCGCTGCTGATCGCGGGCGTGATCCTGTCGTTTCTGTCCAGCATCACGCGCATCGGGCTTTTCTACCTGATCGGGCTGGTGGCCTACGGCCTGTCCATCTTCCGCATGTTCTCCCGGAACATCGAAAAGCGATACGGGGAGAACGTGAAGTTCCTGACCTTCTGGCGCGGCTGGCGCTCCAATTTGAAGCAGTTCATCAACCGCGTGAAGAACATGAAGAAGTACAAGTACTTCAAGTGTCCTCAGTGCAACGCCCGTCTGCGCCTGCCCCGGAAGGTGGGCGAGGTGACCGTCACCTGCGGCAAGTGCCATCACGCCTTCAAGCAGAAGGCATAAATCGACGCAAGCGAGCCGATGGAACGCGGCTCTCTTGTATTTTTGGGCAAAACCTGTTACAATGGACAAAAGGAAGTGATTTTGTGAAGCAGCACATCGATACCGCTCCGATCTGGGAGGTCTACCGCCAGGACTGCGAATGCCCGCTGTGCCTGTTGAACGCCAAGGTGGAGGCCCAGAATGTGGACTACTTCCTGGGCGAATCCGTGATGGAGCCCAGCCAGCGCGTGGAGGTCAACAAGAAGGGCTTTTGCGCCGATCACTTCAAGATGATGTACGACGCGGGCAACCGCCTGGGCCTGGCGCTGATGACCCACACCTACATGAAGGAGAGCATGAAAGCCCTGAAGGAGAGCGCCCAGCGCGCCCGGGACGCCGCCGCGGCGGAGGCCGGAAAGCCCATCTTCAAGCGCCTGGGCGGCAGCAAGGGCGCAGGCCTTGCCGAAGTGGCAAGCGAGATCCGCACCTTTGAGAACACCTGTTTGATGTGCGAGCGCATCGCCGAGAGCATGGACCGGTATATGTACACGGTGCTCTACATGTACAGGCACGAGGCGGAATTCCCGAAGCTGTTCGCCGAATCCAAGGGCATGTGCCTGCGCCACTACGCCCAGGCCATCGAAATGGCGCCCAAGTATTTGTCCGGTGACCTGCTTAAAAACTTTGTGGACACGCTGACGGATATCGAAATGAAAAGCTTTGAGCGCCTGGAGGGCGAGATCGAGTGGTTCACCAACAAGTTTGACTATCGTAACCAGGACAAGCCCTGGGGCAACAGCAAGGACGCCGTGAAGCGGTCCGTGAACAAGCTGGGCCACCAGGTGGTCGTGGATGACTGACCGGGGGAGATCATGGAACGGAAGTATTGCGTGCTGGACGAGACGAAGCTCTGCGACGATTGCGGCGAGTGCACCGTCTGCGACCTGGACCCGAACAAGATCTGTGACAACTGCATGAAGTGCGTGAAGACCGGCGCGGATTACAACGCCATCGAGATCGACGAGATCATCGACGACGGCACCGGCATGGCGGTGTTCGAGCAGCTGCGCAGGGACATGGAAAAGGCCGACGGCGGTACGCCGCCGGAGGAAAAGCCCTGAAAAACCGACGAGGGACGATGCCGGGGGACGGTTTCCGGCGGGGTCCCTTTCATCTGTATCTCTGCGCAAAAGGCAGCTTTTGCGAAAAGATATGCCCAGAATAAGAGGATTATGAATAGGATAATCTTCATAAGATGCTATGTCGACCGAAAACGCCGGGCATATCTATTTCGCAAAAGCTATACACATCGATTATATCCATTCCGCAGAGACTGTGTACAACTATTAGTTTCTATCCCGCGAAAGCTGTGTTCAATTCATAATCCATCGGAGGTTTGCCCAGTCATGCCCACCTAT
>CADBCX010000323.1 GCA_902793245.1 uncultured Eubacteriales bacterium
AATGAAACCGGCGGGATGCTCTGCGCTCCCGCCGGTTTTTGGGCTGCTGTCAGCCCAAGGTGTACTGCCCGTCTTTGCCGGTTTCGATCTCGGTTTCGTAGAAGGCGCGCATTCCTCGGATCATGTAATCAATGTCCTTCACCCCGGCGGTTTCATAGCAGCTGTGCATGGCCAGCTGGGCAAGGCCGATATCCAGGGTGTTGATGGATACGTGGGAACCGGAGATGTTGCCCAGCGTGCCGCCGCCCGGCAGGTCGGAGCGGTTGGCGTAGTGCTGCACGGGCACGCCCGCCTTCTCGCAGACGGCATGGAACACCGCTTCACTCAACGCGTCGGTGGTGTATTTCTGGTTGGCGTTGAACTTCACCACGATGCCCTCGTTCATGAAGGTCTTGTTTTCCCCATCGGAATATTCGGGATGGTTGGGGTGCATGGCGTGGGCGTTGTCGGCGGAAAGCATGAAGCTGCCGGCCAGCGCCGCGTAATAGCTTTCCTCGGTGCCGCCCAGGGACAGGACGATGCGCCGCAGGGTGTCGCTGAGGAAGGTGGAATCCGCGCCCTGCTTGGTGGTGCTGCCCACTTCCTCATTGTCGAACACGCAGCAGACGTTGACGTGGTTCCCCGGCTTCGCCATTTTGAAGGCTTCCAGGGAGGCGAAGGCGCATTCCAGGTCGTCCAGCCGCGGCGCGGATATGTATTCCTTATGCACGCCCCAGACGGTGCCTGCCGTGCGGTTGTACAGGAACAGGTCGGCGCCCAAAACGTCCTGTTCTTCCGCGCCTGCGGCCCTGGCGATTTCGGCCTTGAAGGTGCCCTTAGCGTCCTTGCCGCCCCAGAGGGGAAAGGTGTCCACGGCGGGGTTGAACTTGTAGCCGTTGTTGACCTCCCGGTTCATGTGAATTGCCACATTGGGGATGATGGCCATGTCCCGGTTCAGGTTCACCAGCTTTGTGCGCACGCCCGTTCCGTCCCGCACGATCACGCGGCCCGCGATGGACAGGGGCCGGTCAAACCAGGTGGACATGATCATGCCGCCGTAGCGCTCGGTGTCCAGCTGCACGTACTTGTCCCGGACAATGACTTCGGCGTTTTCCTTGATCTTGAAGGTGGGGGAGTCGGAGTGGCTGGCAATCAACTGGAACGCCCGGAAGGGGCCTTCCGGCAGGGTAAAGGCGATGACGCTGCTGCGGTTGCGGGTCACAAAGTATTTCCCGCCGGGCTGCAAATGCCATGCTTCCCGCTCGGATAAGGCGGTAAAGCCCGCCAGCTCTTTTTCAATGGTTTCAATGGCGTGGAAGCTGGTGGGGCTTTTCTCAATAAAGGAAATCAGCTTCTGCGCCTGCAGCAGATCGTTTTGTTCGGGTTTCATAAGCGCCTCCTGATGCATTCGTTTTTCCCTATCATACAGGAAGAAGCAGAGAAAAGCAATACGGAATTTGGATGATATGATTACGACGTTTTATGGCTTTCTCGGAAAGGGCTGTGGGGGAAACCGCTCTTTGGCCTTCAAAGAGCAGTTTCCCCCACAAATTTTTCTTGACGGAATTCCCACGCCGCGCTATAATAAACCCGAAAATCGCACAAGCCACTTTTGCTTCTTCGGGGTTGGGTGAAATTCCCTACCGGCGGTGACAGCCCGCGAACTGAACGAACCGTTCAGCCGATTCGGTGAAATTCCGATGCCGACAGTACAGTCTGGATGAGAGAAGAAACGGAGTGAAAGCGCCTCCCGGTTTCGGCGCGTCCGTTCCCTGCAAGCGAAGATGCTGAAAGGGGGCGGTGCCGAAAACAAGGAGGTATTTTTATGTCCGCAAACGCCAAGAAACCCAACATCTTCTCCACCCCGTACCTGACCCGCATGGCCATCCTGACCGCCATTTCCTTCATCCTGTTCCTGATCCAGGTGCCCGTCGTGGCGTTTTACAAGCTGGACCTGAGCAACATCCCCGTGCTGCTGGGAGCGTTCTCAATGGGCACGGTGCCCGGCATCATCATCCTGGCGCTGAAATGCTGCCTGGCTTTGCTGCGCACCACCAGCGCGGGCGTGGGCGACCTGGCCGATTTCATCATGAGCGCCGCCCTGGTGATTCCCGCGTCGGTGATTTACCATCGGAACAAGACCCGCAAAACCGCGCTGATCGGCATGGCGGTGGGCACGCTGTGCATGGTGGCCGCCGGGATCCTGGCGAATAAATTCATCATGCTGCCCTTCTACATGGGCGCTTTCCACATGGATATGGATGGCATCCTGAAATACGCCAACGTGGGCGGCATTGACAGCGAATGGAAGCTGCTCCTGCTCATCACCGGCCCCTTCAACCTGCTCAAGGGCGTGGTGCTCAGCGTCGTGACCGGGCTGATCTACAAGCCCCTGTCGCCCATCCTGC
>CADBCX010000324.1 GCA_902793245.1 uncultured Eubacteriales bacterium
GAAGAAGTTCGCCGAATGGTTCGGCAGCGCCGAGACCCAGATCGCCTGGTCTGAGGAATTCGACAGCTATCCCTGCAACCAGGACGCCGCCGCCGAGCTCTTCGAGGAGACCCCGGCCATTTACACCATCAAGAACTTCGCCCTGAACGAGATCGAAGGCGCCGGAATGAACTACGCCTCCTATGTGTCGGCGCATCTGCCCGCCTGGACCAACATCGAAACCAACCTGGGCTTCTTCTGGGCTGACAACAACGCCGCGCCCGCTGAACCCGATTGGGAGAATCTGGATTGGGCGACCCTGACCCAGAAAGCTGAGTAACCTATTGCAATTCCTCGGGCGGGCCCGGTTTCGGGCTCGCCCCCATTTATATCAGGGCGTCGTCCGCAGGAGGACAGGGCCCTGACCATTGCCAAATGACAAAGGAGCGGATGCGGCTATGATCCAACTGTCGGATATCATCGTAAAATTCGGTGATTTTGAAGCGCTTCACAATATCAACGTCCACGTGAAGGAAGGCGAATTCTTCACCTTCCTGGGCCCCTCCGGCTGCGGAAAGACCACCACCCTGCGCACCATCACCGGCTTTATCGAGCCGGCCAGCGGCACGGTGAAGATGCAAGGCAGGGACATCACCCACGTGCCCATCGAAAAACGCAACATCGGCATCGTGTTCCAGAGCTACGCCCTCTTCCCCACCATGACGGTGCACGACAACATCGCCTTCGGCCTCAAGATCAAGAAAATGAATAAAAACGAGATCGAGCAGAAGGTGAACACCATCGCCCGCAAGGTGGATCTGTCTGACGAGCAGCTGAAAAAGGCCGTGTCCCAGCTGTCCGGCGGCCAGCAGCAGCGCGTGGCCATCGCCCGCGCCCTGGTGACGGAGCCCGCCATCATCTGCATGGACGAACCGCTTTCCAACCTGGACGCCAAGTTGCGCGTGCAGCTGCGCAACGAGCTGAAAAAAATGCAGCGGGATTTCGGCATCACCACCATCTACGTGACCCACGACCAGGAGGAAGCCCTGACGCTGTCCGACCGCATCGCCGTGTTCAACAAGGGCTACATCGAGCAGATCGGCACGCCCAACGAAGTATATAACCACAGCCAGACCGAATTCGTGGCCAACTTCATCGGCGATATCAATCCGCTTTCCGGCACGATCGTGAAGGGACTGGGGCTGGATGAAAGCAAGCATCATTTCGTGCGCCTGGAACGGGTGCGCGTGAACCGGCCCAAGGACGAAGGCGAATTCCAGGCCCAGGGCAAGATCGAAAGCCGCGAGTATTACGGCCTGTACATCAAGTACTACATTGACATCGCCGGGCAGACCATCAAGGTGATCGAGAAGAACGACGGCATCAGCATCTATGAACCGGGCGAGACCGTCACCGTCGGCATCCATCCCCAGGATGTGATGTCCTACGCCGCGGCGCAGTAAGGAGGCAGCTATGCAGAACGCATCTGTCAATAAGCGGAAGCTGGGCGGAGTCGATCTGTCGCTGCTGTACAAGGTTTTCGGCGGCGCGCTGTTCCTGTACCTGTTCCTGGGCTTCATGGTCGTCCCCTGCCTGAACACCCTGACTTCCATCTTCACCGTGAAAGACGCCTCCGGGAACATTGACCCGCTGGCTGTCATCCGCTTTTTCCTGGCGGGCAACATGCCCACCTTCCTGTGGAATTCCCTGAAGCTGGCCGTTTGCCTGGTGGTCACCGTCAACGTGGTGGGCATCAGCATCGTGCTGCTGACGGAGTATTTCGACATCAAGGGCGCAAAGATCCTGCGCATGGGCTACATGACCACCCTGATCTACTCCGGCGTGGCGCTGGTCACGGGCTATCAGTTCCTGTACGACAGCAACGGCATCGTCACCAAATGGCTGGTGGAGATGTTCCCCGGCATCAACAAGCAGTGGTTCTCGGGCTTCAGCGCCGTGCTCTTCACCATGACCTTCGCCTGCACCAGCAACCATGCCCTGTTCCTGCGCAACGCCATCCGCGCCATCGACTATAACACCGTCGAGGCCGCCAGGAACCTGGGCGCTTCGCCCTTCAAGGTGCTGTTCAAGGTGGTCATGCCCACGCTGCTGCCCACGCTGTTCAGCCTGACCGTCATGACCTTCATCACCGGCCTGTGCGCCATGTCCGCTCCTACCCTGCTGGGCTATAACAGCATCAACCCGGAGATCGTGCGCCTGGCAGGATCGTCCGTGGCGGACGAGGCCTTCCCGCAGGCGCGCGCCGCCCTGCTCAGCGTGATCCTGGCTATGTTCACCATGATCCTGCTGACGGTGCTCAACCATTACGAGCGCAAGGGCCATTACCTGTCCGTCAGCAAGACCAAGGCG
>CADBCX010000325.1 GCA_902793245.1 uncultured Eubacteriales bacterium
ATGACGTATTTTAAAAAGCTGATCAGAGAACAGGCACAATTTATTCTTCAAAAAGTTCGCTGAATGATTAGAAATTGAAATGCTATACCCTCTTTATGGCTTTCTTGGAAGGGGGTGCGGGGGAAACCGTTCTTTGGCCTCCAAAGAACGGTTTCCCCCGCAAAAAGGAGACGCAGACATGAGCAGATTAGGCGATTTGATTCGTTTGGAGCGCACGCGGCAGGGACTGACCCACAAGCAGGTGGCCCGGAAGTGCGGCGTGAGCGACAAGTATCTGATGGAAGTGGAGGCGGGCACCCGCATCATCGCGGACGACCAGGCCCGGCGCATCCTGAAATCCATGGGCATGACCGAGCACACCGAGGCGGATTTCACCCTGGACGACATTGCCGCCACGGTGGATTTGCAGTCTGCTGTGCCGCAGCTGACCCGCGCCGCGGAAGCGAAAAAAGCGCCCGCCAAAGCGACGAAGGAAGCCGAGGCCGTGGCGGAAAGCGACCCCGGCGTGGCGGGCTCCATCTGGCTGGACGCCCTGTCCGGGGTGCTGAAGCACGTGCCCATTTACAATGCCGTCATGAAGGAGGTGGGCCACCGGCTGCTGCCCATCACCAATGGGAAAATCGAAGGCGCGTCGCCGGACAAGGTGTATTACTTCATGGCCCCGGACAACGCCCTGCGGGGCTTCCGGGTGCAGCGGGGCGACCTGCTGCTGGTGGTGCCCGCCCAGGCGGCGGTGGACGGGGCGATCATGCTGCTGCAAACGCCCCAGGGCCGGATCCTTCGCAAGGTGAAGCGGGTGAACGACTACCAGGCCATGCTGCAAAAATACGATGAAGCCTTTGAAAGCGAGATCAAAAACTTCAACGAGCTCACCTTCGTGGGCCGCTGCGTGCGCCTGGAAGCCGAACTGACATAAGCTGTTTTTTGAGGAAACCATTTTTTGCCGGCTAGCCCATGCCGCCGGAATGAAGTGAACACTGTGACCATATTGTGTTTCCTGTGTGTCCGGTTTCCGCCTGCGGGAGACGAACAAAAATACGGGCTTTGCTTTCTAAGGCAAGGCCCGTTTTTTGCTTTGCCCGCGGCAAAAGAACCACGGCGATGCGGAGATCAATCCGACATCACGGCTTTATGTGTTCATTGTAAAAGCTCAAAAACCGGTCAAATAATTCCTCGTCCAGCATGCCGCACCACTTTTCTCTGTCCAGATGCGCGTGGAGGTAGGCCGCCTTGTCCGCCGCGAAGCGGTCCCGGTTTTCAGCGGCTTGATAGTCGTAATCAAGCGTCTTGAGCCAGTCGGCAAACGCGGCGTTCAGTTCGTCGATATATGCCGTGTCGTCATAGACATGGTTATGGCCTCTGTCCTCCAGGCGGATAAAGGTAAACCGGGGATCATCCTGATACTTCTTATAGTACACATCATAGCCGTATGAGATCGGCACCACGCCGTCGTCCGCGCTGTGCACGATCATGACCGCCGCCTGGCTTGCGGCGAAACCGTCCATAGCGGTGTTGGAAGCGTATTTGCCGAATTTGATCCGTTCATGCAGCCGGACGAAGGGCATCATCGTATAGATCACGTCACCCGCCTGTTCTTTTCCGCCCGCTTCAAACAGGTCGGAGGAACGGTTGCACCCGGAGCATTCGATAACTGCTTTGACTTCGGGATGATAGGTCAGAACGCTGCACGCGCTGTAGCCGCCCCAGCTGTGGCCGAACAGCACGATGGGCAGGCTGGGGAAGTTCCCGCTTTCCTCCACGAAGGAGATGGCCCGATCCAGGTCGATTACGCCCTGGGGAATGCCGCCCACGCCGCTTCCTTCGCTCTCGTCGTTTCCGGTGGCGTCATAGGCAAACACCAAATATCCGCGCTGGGCAAAGTAATTCGCACAGTCCATATAGGAGTTGTGGCCCGCGCCGAAGCCGTGGGCGATCACAAGGATGCCCTTCTGTTCGTCGCCCGCGCTGTACAGATAGCCCGTCAGCAACTGCCCCTGATCGGAAGCGAAAGTGTATTTCTCGCGCCGAAGCCCGTCAAAGTCTTCCACACGCAGGGTATAAGGCTCATAGCTTTCAAAGCGTTTGTTGAAGTTTTCGTTGTAGATGCCGACAGAAAAATACCACCAGCCGCCGATCAGCAGCGCGAAAACGCATAACAGGACGGCCAGAACGATCTTCTTCCGGGACTTTTTCTTCTTCATGCACATTCACCCCCGATGTTGATTCATTCCGCAAAACCGGAATAGTAATATATAAGCGAGGGTTTGAAAGCCTTCGCTTTTCCCTTATGATGAAGGGGATTGGCTGACGTAATCTGGAAGTGGGACACCACGCCCGAAGAC
>CADBCX010000326.1 GCA_902793245.1 uncultured Eubacteriales bacterium
CCCCGGCGGCCCTGGCGGCATCCAGGGTCTCGTAGGCAGCCTGCAGTTCCTCCCCGTACAGGGTAATGTTCAGCGTCATGTAAGCCTTGATGCCATAGGCGCGGCAGATGCGCATGATCTCCGGCAAGTCTTCCCGGGAGAAGTTATTGGCCGAGTGTGAACGCATGTTAAGCCGGCCTATTCCGAAGTAGATGGAATTGGCCCCGCCTTCAATGGCGGCGGTGAGGCAGTCGAAACTGCCGGCCGGTGCCATAATTTCCAATTCTTTTTTCTGCATAGGCTGCAAAGGTACGCAATTTATTGCTATCTTTGCCGTCACTAACCACAAGACTTGATGAGAAAAACCATTCTGCCCCTTCTCATTCTCCTGGCTGCCGCCCTGACGGCACATGCCCAGGTTGAATATGTTTTTATGGAAACCCGCGTCAGCGGGAACCTCTACGGGAACAAGGCATCCCTCAGCGGAGACTATCTGAACCTCCATGTAAAGGGGCAGCTTACGGACCGGCTCAGTTTCCGCATCCGTCAGCGTTTCACAAAGCCCGTATCGGCCGACAATCCCTTCAACGCCACGGACTTCCTCTGGCTTCGCTGGCAGTTTGCCCCGCAGTGGGCCGTAATCGGCGGAAAGCAACCCATCTGGATCGGCGGTTACGAGATTGACTCCGCCCCCATCGACGTCTACTACTACGGGGAATTCAGCAACAATCTGCACCAGGTCTACGATTTCGGCCTCACCCTCGCCTACTCTCCGGCCGAAGGGCAGGACATCCATCTGCAGTTCGCCCCCTCGCCCATCCACGGCGGCGTAAAGGGGAATTATTCCTATAACCTGTACTGGAACGGACACATCACCTCTTTCTGGAAAACCATCTGGAGCTATAACCTGGTGGACGACCAGTACCACCGCAAGATGAACTATCTGGTACTGGGCAACAAATTCCTGATGGGGCCGCTGGTCGTGGACGTAGACCTGATCGACCGCGTGGGCATGGGCCAGAAAAACCTCCTGGCCGACTGGTCTGTCATCGGAAAGGCCATCCTGACCCTCGGGAAATGGAACCTCTGCACAAAAGTGGGCTATGAAACCAACGCCGAAGGCAATGTCGACGCCGACGGTCTCTCCTACGACACCCTCCTGCCCGCCGGGACGCGCTACCTGTATGCAGGAGCTGGCGTAGAATTCTTTCCGCTGGGGAATGAGAATCTACGCCTGCATGCCGTCTATTTCCGGGATAATTTCGCGCACGTGAACAACGTGGACCTGGGTCTCACCTGGCGCTTCACCGCGTATAAACGCTGAGACTACTTCTTCGGACGCTTGTAACCGTCCTGCATGCAGCGCTGGGTGATGTGCTCGATACGGCTCTGCGTGTCGGGATGGGAGGAGAACAGATTGCTTACCGCACTGGCCTGGGCGGACGTACCGCTGGAGAGTTTCTGCAGTTTCTCGAAGGACTGCACCATGGACCAGGGGTTCTTGCCGGCTTCGCAGAGATAGTTGTAACCGTAGTCATCGGCCTCGGATTCCATGTCGCGGGAGAACTTGGCATTGAGGATCACCTCGCCAAGGGCGCCGAACTGGGAGTCCGTAAGGGCAGCGATCGTGCCGCCGGTCGAAGCCAGGCCCTGCAGGGCGGCCGACGTCAGCATGCTCTTCTGCATCTGCTTGCGCGTATGATGAAGGGCTACATGGCCCATTTCGTGGCCGATCACCCCCAGAAGCTCATTGTCCGTCATGGCATCCATGATACCGGTATACACACGCACGCTGCCGTCCGCGCAGGCGAAAGCGTTGACCTCGTCCTCCTTGTACACTTTGAAATTCAGAGGTTCCTCATTCACGCCGTCCAGGTTCTTGGTGAGGGCGCGGAGCCGTTTGGTATAAGGGCTGGATTCCGGCAGAACGGTGCTCTGGGCGTCCAGCTGGGCGATATACTGGGAAACATAGGCGACCACCTGGTCGTCCGTCAGGGTGAGGGCCTGAAGGGCATACATACCGCCCTGGATCAAGCGCTCGGAGTTCAGGTTGGAGACTACGCCGCAGGAGGTCATCAGCAGCGCGGCAACGGCAAGGCGCACCTGGGGGCTGTGATGCCATTCGTAAGACGGGCCATGCAGGCCGTGATGGCGCCCACGACAGCCAATTTCTCTCATACGGCTCTGTTCTCCATTCCGATGGCGCTGGGCGGTATGCTGTTGGGCGGTCTGGCTCCTCTGGAGGCTTTTGTGGTGATGGTGTCGATGACGGCGGGTTGTGTGGCGGCCTCTGTGATAGCCCTGTTGGTGAGCCTCTCGCTCTGCGACGGCAAACTGTTTGATAAACTTGGTAAACT
>CADBCX010000327.1 GCA_902793245.1 uncultured Eubacteriales bacterium
GATACTGTCTATCATTTGCGCTCAGTCCTTGCCTTTTCATCGAAGCGGAAAGACGTCCGTATGTACGGGTTACCCTCACGGGTTAAAAATGGATCAGGATACAGGAGTAGAACCAGAAACAATCGTGATGAAAATCGTTGGGGCTGCGATCTTTTTCAGCTCCGTCTCAAACTGTTTTCCCAGTTCGGGATTCTCCTTTAAGGACCGGAAGAATTCCTTTGCGCTTCGATTCATGCCGATCTCTCCTTTCCGTTCATTGTCCCGTTCCGGCGTCCGGCTCTCATGATCCGGGAGCCGTTTTTAATCCAGGGGCAGCTTTTTGTAGATGTAATCAACCAGTCCCTTTCCGTCTTTTTGCGTTCTCTTCATATCTTCACTATTGATAAACTCGTCCGCTTTTTTGATGAGCTCATCCACCTTGGAATCATGGAACAGGGTGATGCAGTCGTAATCGCTGAAGCAGGCGGAACCCTGCTGATCAGGAGAATCGTGGTTCCAGGCGGTGTAGCAGTCGTAATCTGCGAAGCACCAGCCCCCGGCTGCCTGTTCCATTTCCTCGGGGGCAAGCTCCTGGGCTTCGGCGTTGGCCTTTTCCATGTCCGCCACGGTGAAATCATAGCCCAGGGCCTGAGCGGCCTTCGCCATGGCCTCCGCGTCGTTTGACGCGCTTCCTTCCCCGACGATTTTCTTCAGTTCCTCCGCCAGCCTGCGCCGAAGCTCCCCGCTCTCCCGCAGCGCCTTCTCAAATGTCCGCACGTTTTCCGTCATAAACAACAGCTCCTTTCGGTCTTTGACGCCTTCAAACGATTACGAATCGAAACCTTTGATTACTTCTTTCATCTTTTTGTAAATATCCTCAACCGGATCGACGTACTTTTCATACAGGTAATCGCCGATCTTGCTGTTATGATAGGCAGAGACGCAATCATAGTCTTTTAAGCAGGCGGAACCCGGCTGATCAGGGGAATCGTGGTTCCAGGCGGTGTAGCAATCGTAATCCGCAAAGCACCAGCCCCCAGCCGCCTGTTCCATTTCCTCGGGGTCCAGCTCCTGGGTTTCGGCGTTGGCCTTTTCCATGTCCGCCACGGTGAAATCATAGCCCAGGGCATGAGCGGCCTTCGCCATGGCCTCCGCGTCACTTTCCGCGCTCTTTTCCTTTGCGATCTTCGCCAGCTCCTCAAACAGTTTTTTCTGCAGTTTCTCGTTTCCCCTCAGGTCTTTTTCAAATTTCCGTACGTTTTCCGTCATGGCGATGGCTCCTTTCTCTTTTCTTGTTGCATATTATACAAATGGCATTCGCCATAGTATTTCCGGATCGCCGCATCCGCAACGGCCCGCACGGCATTTTCGCCAATGTGCTGATGAAAATAGCAGCACCGTCCGTCCGGCACCAGGTAATCCCCCTCGTCGGTGATGCCCTCCACCATGCAGCCGCCGCAGCATTTGGGCAAAAATTCACATGCGGCACAGGCCGGATTCTTTTTAAGCAGATCGCTGACCTTCGTTTCCACCACATCGTGGTAGAAGCTGTCCAAGGTCATTTCGCCCAGGGGATGCTCCAGCACGCTGGGGAATTTCTCCTTCAGCGCGGTATCGGAAAAGCCCATGCAGGGGGCCAGCCGCCCTTCCGGCCCGATATACGCGTGATAGCGCACGCTTTCGCAGTAGGGATACTTTCTCCAGTCCGCGCCGTCCTTGGCGTTATGCACATAGGCGACTTTATAGTCGGTTTTTCCCTTTTCACAGCGGAAATACCCATCCAGCTCCACCCCGATGGGCATGCCGTCCTCAAAGAAATGCGGAATATAGTCTCTGTACGCCGCCCAAACCTCATCCTCCGTCAGGGCGTACTGATCCGCGTATTGCTTCCACAGGCCCAGGCTTTGCGGCGCGTTGACCCGCAGGTTTTGCACGTTCATTTCCGCCAGGTAATTGGCCGTGGAGCGCAGGCTGCTTTGGTTTTCCCGGTGGATGCACATGGCGGCGTTGACGGTATAGCCGCGTTCCTTGAGCAAGCGGAACGCCTCGTCTGCCTGCTTTTCCGCGCCGGCCACGCCCCGCAGCCAGTCGTGATGCTTCAGGCCGTCGAAGCTGAGCTGGAAGACGGGATGCTGACGGTACTTTTCCAGCATGTCAAGCGTGTCCCCTGTCAGCAGGGAAGCGTTGGTGAACAGCACGCCCATGTCAATATTGCGTTCGCCGAGGGCTTTCACGATCTCCTCAAAGTCCCGGCGCACCAGGGGCTCGCCCCCGGTCACGTCCACCCGGTTCACGCCGCATTTGGCGATTTCCTCCACGATATGCAGGCAATCGGAAAGCGGCAGCTGGGGATGA
>CADBCX010000328.1 GCA_902793245.1 uncultured Eubacteriales bacterium
AGGGCAGGATGGCGAAGGTGTCCAGGTCGGGCCGCAGGTACTGGTCGCTTTCATTGATGCGCACAAAGCCTTCGATGGAGCTGCCGTCGATCATGATTTCATTATTCACAGCCTTTTCGATCTGGCTGGCAGTGATGGCCACATTCTTTAACTGTCCAAAAATATCGGTAAACTGCATCCGGATGAATTCCACGTCGTCTTCCCGCACCATGCGGATGATGTCTTCCTTGCTGTACTTGCTCATTGCGTTTGCCTCCTTACAAAATAAAAAGGGCAGGGAAACCAGGTAACAACGGCTCCCTTGCCTTGTCGTGGGACAGCATATCATTCTTGCAAAGGTTTGTCAAGAACATTCAGGAAAAAATATTGTTCTGCAATTGTTTCTCTGTTTTCTGATTGTTTTTCTCTTTTTTTCCTCTTGACAAAGTTTTTTCCAATGTGCTATACTGCCCGCAAATTTCACAGCGCAAAGCGATGCGGAAGCAAAGTACCCTGGATTCCGGGCATCCAAGAGAGCGGTTGATGATGGGAATACCGCATGACGGCCCAGGCGAAGAACCCTTCCAAGCCCAAACTGAAAGCGAAAGCGAGTAGGGGCGGCGTCAGGGCGGCACGTTACAGCCGCCGGGACGTGATAGCGTCCGGAAAGAGAAGCAAATCAGGTGGCACCACGGAGCGGCGGCCTTCGTCCTGAAATATCAGAGCGATTGCCGACCACAAACGGAGGTGCCTTTTATGTGTTCCATTTTCGGCGTGACCAGCAAACAGATTCCCGTGGATACCCTGAAAGTCTGCTTTGACCGCACGGTTTCCCGCGGCCCGGACATGAGCCGGTTTGAGAAAATCCCCTGCGGTTATTTGGGCTTCCACCGCCTGGCCATCATGGGCCTGGACGACCGGGGCATGCAGCCCTTCCATCTGGGCCTGGACGCGGTGGTGTGCAACGGCGAATTGTACGGCTTCCGCCCGCTGCGAGATCGGCTGCTGAGCAAGTACGAGCTGCACAGCCAGTCCGACTGCGAGATCCTGCTTCCCCTGTATCACGAGTACGGCGTGGAAATGTTCAAGACCCTGGACGCGGAATTTGCCCTGATCCTGTGGGACGGCACGGAGAAAAAGCTCATTGCCGCCCGCGACCCCATCGGCATCCGGCCCCTGTATTACGGCAGGCTGGCCGACGGGGAATGGGCCTTTGCCAGCGAGCCCAAGAACCTGATGGGCCTGTGCGAAACCATCCTGCCCTTCCCGCCGGGCCATTACTGGAAGGACGGGCAGTTTATCCAATACGCCGACCCCGCTTATGTGGGCTACTTCACCATGAAGACCGAAGAAGAGGTCTGCCCCAAGCTCCGCCGCCTGCTGATGGACGGGGTGCAGAAGCGCCTGGACGCCGACGCACCCGTGGGCTTCCTGCTGTCCGGCGGCTTGGATTCCTCTCTGGTCTGCGCCATCGCCCAGAAGATGCTGAAAAAACCCATCCGCACCTTCGCCATCGGCATGGACATCGACGCCATCGACCTGAAATACGCCCGCATGGTAGCGGACTATATCGGCAGCGACCACACCGAGGTCATCATCTCCGAACAGGACGTGCTGGACGCCCTGCCCACGGTGGTGGAACTGTTGGGCACCTGGGACATCACCACCATCCGCGCCTCCATCGGTATGTACTTAGTGTGCAAATGGATTCATGAACACACGGATGTGCGCGTGCTGCTGACCGGCGAAATCTCCGACGAGCTTTTCGGATACAAGTATACCGACTTCGCGCCTTCCGCCGCCGCCTTCCAGGAGGAAGCGGAGAAGCGCATCCGGGAGCTGCATGTGTACGACGTGCTGCGGGCGGATCGCTGCATTTCCGTCAACAGTCTGGAAGCCCGGGTTCCTTTTGGCGATTTGAAGTTCGTGCGCTACGCCATGAGCATCGACCCGGAATTGAAAATGAACACCCACAACATGGGCAAGTACCTGATTCGCAAAGCCTTTGCCGACGATCACATCCTGCCCGACGAAATCCTGTGGCGGCAAAAGGCGGCCTTCTCCGATGCCGTAGGCCACAGCATGGTCAACGACCTGAAAGCACTGGCGGAAAGAACCTATACCGACAAGGAGTTTTGGGAAAAAGCAGCGAAATATGATTATTGCCGTCCCTTCACCAAGGAAAGCCTGCTCTACCGGGAATTGTTTGAATCCTTCTATCCCGGCCAGCCCCGCATGATCCCCGATTTCTGGATGCCCAACAAAGCTTGGCCCGGCTGCAACGTGGACGATCCGTCGGCGCGGGTGCTGAGCAACTATGGGGCAAGCGGAGAATAAAGA
>CADBCX010000329.1 GCA_902793245.1 uncultured Eubacteriales bacterium
TACAAAATCTCCAAA
Organism: uncultured Eubacteriales bacterium; assembly: GCA_902793245.1. Classification (GTDB taxonomy): domain Bacteria; phylum Bacillota; class Clostridia; order Christensenellales; family Aristaeellaceae; genus RUG563. The sequence continues at coordinate 16 of CADBCX010000329.1, forward strand.
GAAAAAGAAGGAGGAACCCATGATGAAAAAGCTCGTTTGCCTGGTTCTGGCCCTGATGCTGGCCCTGTGCGCCATGATCCCCGCCCTGGCGGAAGGCCGGGAAGCCCCCGAAGACCGCAAGGAAACCGTCACCGAATTGGACGGCGGCTTTGAATCTCATTTCCGCAACTACGCTCCCAAGTTCTGGGAAGCGCCCTGCGACCACACCGGCACCATTGAAAAGCTGGAATACACCACCTCCGTGTACGGCGAAACCCTGAACCAGTGGGCCAACGTGTATGTGCCCTACGGTTACGACGCCTCCAAGCAGTACAACATCATTTACTTCTTCCACGGCACCAATGAAACCCAGGACAGCTTCATCGGCGATGAAACCGTGAAGAACGCCATCGACAACATGATCGACATGGGCATCTGCGAGCCCTTCCTCATGGTGTGCCCCACCTACTATTACAACTACGCCGACCGCGCCACCAACCACGCCGTGTTCGTGGACGAGGTGCGCAATGACCTGATGCCCGCCGCTGAAACCAAGTATTCCACCTATGCCGAAACCGCCGACGAAGCGGGCTTCATTGCCTCCCGCGCTCACCGCGCTTTCTCCGGCTACAGCCAGGGCAGCTCCGTCTGCTGGCAGGTGACCTACCGCTGCATGGACTACGCCAAGTACTTCGTGCCCATGTCCGGCGGCAGCATCCGCAACTACGAACCCCTCAAGGAAGCCATGAAGGACAACGAATACGCCAATGACGTGTTCTTCTACATCTGCTCCGGCGGCAAGCGCGACCTGGCCTACGACGGCGTGGTGGAGCTGATCAACGCCATGATCGCCGACGACGCCTTCTCCTTCGGCACCGATCCCGCCGTAAACAACTGCTACGCGGCCATCTCCAAGGAAATCCATCAGACCCTCAAGGGCCGCTTCAACCTGTACAACGTGTTCCAGGATGTGCTGTTTAAGTAAAAAGATTTCTGGGGGAACCGCTCTTTGGAGGCCAAAGAGCGGTTCCCCAGACCCCTTCCGAGAAAGCCAATATAGGAAACGGGCAGGGTCAATTCTGCTTTTTCAATGAACGGCAGCATGCATACAGGCAGGAAATTCTCTTCCTGCCTTTTATCAAACAAAGGAAAGGAAAAAACATGAAAAAGATCATGATTTTGGCACTGGTATTTGTTTTGCTTTGCTGCGCCTTCGTGTCCTTGGCGGAGGAAAGCAGCTATCAGGCTCCCACCCTGCTGGACGCAAGCGACCTGGCGGGCGTGCCCACCCACTATCTGCTCTATGACCGGGAGTTTTACGAAGCGCCCTGCGATCAGCCCGGCACCGTGGTCAAGATGAAATACAACACCAACGTGTATGGTGAAAAAGCGTACAAAAAAACGATGTACGTGTATCTGCCCTATGGCTATGATGAGAAGGGGACGGATCGCTATCCGGTCATCTATTTCTTCCATGGCCGGGGCTGCGACCCCACCACCCTTCTTTTCAACCCGGAAACCAAGAACGCCTTTGACCATATGATTTCCACCGGCGTTGCCAAGCCCTTCATTCTGGTCGCGCCTACCTATTACTACGACGCCCGTCATTTACTCTACGATTGGGAGCAGTTTCCCCGGGAAATGCGGGAAGAAATCATGCCCCTGGTGGAACGCACCTACCGCACCTATGCCGAAACCGCCGATGAAGCGGGCTTCCGGGTGTCCCGGGCTCATCGCGCCATCTGCGGCTTCTCCATGGGCAGCATGACCACCTGGGCGCTGTTTCCTTCCATGCTGGACGTCAGCGCTTCTTTCCTTCCCTTCTCCGGCCCCATGCAGGACACGGAAGCCATGATTGCCGCCGTTGAAAAAACCGAAGAACCTTTCTACATCTACATGGCCTGCGGAGGCGCGGAGGACCTGGCCTTTGAAAACTGCAACGCCCTGGCCCAAACCCTGGCGGCTGATCCCCATTTCAGCTATGGGCCGAGCCGCGAAGAAAACAATTTCTTCTATTGCCTGTCCGACAACATCCACCAGGACCTGACCAGCCGCTATTATCTCTATAATGCGTTCCTGGACGGACTGTTCCAATAACGCAATTACGATGTAAAAACCATCAGTTACGATGTACGCCTTGTAACGAAAGCCCCCATTTGATACAGTAGAACCACAAAGACGACCTGCCAAGGCAGGTTGAGATATGAAGGAGGATTCCCCATGAAAAAGATCGTTGCCCTGCTGGCTGCCCTGATCCTGGCCCTGTCCATGATGAGCATCGCTTCCGCTGAAA
>CADBCX010000330.1 GCA_902793245.1 uncultured Eubacteriales bacterium
CGCGCACGCCGGTGCGGCTGGTCAGGGAGGTGAAGGGCTCGTTGAAGGCCAGGTGGCCGTCCACGCCGATGCCGCCCATGAACAGGTCGATGCCGCCGTAGGAGGCGATCTTTGCCTCATACCGGGCGCACTCGGCCTCCGGGTCCTCGGCCATGCCGTTGAGGATGTTGATGTTCTCCGGCTTCATGTCCACCAGGTGGTTGAACAGGTTGTCGTGCATGAAATACCAGTAGCTCTGGTCGTGCTCCCGGGGCAGGCCCAGGTACTCGTCCATGTTGAAGGTCACCACGTTGGCGAAGGAGACCTCCCCCGCCTTATTCATGCGCACCAGCTCCTGGTACACGCCGATGGGCGAGGACCCGGTGGGCAAGCCCAGCACGAAGGGACGGCTTTCCCGGTGACCGTTGATCTTTGCCGCGATGTAGTTGGCGGCCCACTTGCACATGTTGGCGTAGTTTTCCTGAATGACAACTCGCATGGTCTCTCGCTCTCCTTACTATGTTTTTGTCCCACGTTTCAAGCAAAAAATCTGCGGGTTCAAACCAGGCAACTCCCGCGGCGCGCGCCAACATCCGCTTATTGCTGCTGCCTTCCGGCCCTGACAAGATTCACAGCATGACGCCGCACGGGACCCAGTCATCATCACCCACAGACAGGAGAAGTATAGCATATCACCGGGCAAAACGCAAGTTTATTTCTCATGAAGCGCCCGTTTTTGCCGCCCGGGCCTCCGCCAGGCGCTGTCGTCGATGCCCGCCGCGGCCCGCAGGCGCGCGTCCCTGGCCAGGTTGGCGCTGGCGCGGAAGAACAGCTGGTAGGTCTGCCCCACGCTGCAGCCCAGCTCCGCCGCCGCCTGGCGATAGCTCTGGCCCTCCAGCTTGCACCTCTGCACCACCGCCCGCTGGCCCTCGCTGCGCAGCCGGCCCACCGCCGCCCGCACGTCCCTTTGCAATTCCTCCCGGATCAGGCCCTCGTCCGCCGCGGGCAGGTTGGCGTCCGCCAGCAGCTCCCCCATTGTCAGGCCCTCCACGTCCTCCCCGGACAGCGGCTTGTCCAGGGCCGCCGCGCCGGTGTGGGCGCGGGTGAACCGCCCGTGCCGCAGGCCCAGCGCGCTTTCAAACTCCATGCGGATGTGCCACCGGGCCCAGCCCGCCCAGCTCTTCCCCGCCTCGGGATCGAAAGTGGCCGCCGCCCGCATCAGTCCCACGAACCCGGCCTGCATCAGATCCTCCACCGACACGGCCCGGTCCAACGCGCACACCCGGGCATACCGCCGCGCCATCATCCTGAGCAATCCCTTGTTCTCCTCATACAGCTTTTCGTACATATCCTTCACCCCCAAAGGTCATATTTATAGAACATCTGTTCGATTTATCGCCATTATACCACACATATGTTCGGATTTCAAGAGGAAAAGCGAATAAATGTTCGACATAATTCCGACGGCGTGCACAACAAAAGGCAGCAACCCCGAAAAGGATTGATGCCCATACATCGCATTTGAAAAGCATTTGAAACTCAATGAGGTTTGTCGCCCTGGCTTTTGATTCTTCCCGCGGTAGACAAATGCGCCCCCTTTGCGCTATAATGGAAGTAACTACAAGCGAAGAGGTGTTGGACATGTTTGGCAAGCGCGACAAGGCGAATCCGGAGAAGAAGCGGCGTCTGAAGCTCCACGAGATGACCCACGAGAACGACATCCGCTACCGGGGCCCCATCAACAGCCAGCACTTCAAACTCCTCGGCTGGCTGTGCATCGCGGCCGCCCAGATCACGGTGATCCTCCGTCTGGGGGGCAGGCTCAGCGAGGGTTTCGCCATGGACAGCGCCTCGTGGCTGCGTTTTCTGGAGAGCGCGTCCCAGCTCTCGCTGCCCTTCCTGCTCATCGCCATATTCGCCCAGCTGCTCAACAACGACATCGGCTACAGAAAGACGCTCCTGATCAACGGCGGCGCGATGGCGGGCATCTGCGCGCTGTACTACCTGCTGTTCTACCGCTACATCGTGGGCGGCGTCGCCGCGTTCCTGACGAATCCGTCCGAAGCCCTGCCCAGCGTGAGCAGCTCGCTCGGCTACGTCACGCCCTACGGCTTTTTGTGCTTCAACCTGTATGTGGACCTGTTCCTGTGCGCGCTGACGATGCTTTTCCTGAACTACACGCCGCGGCGCGTCTTCGTGGGCAAGGCCCGGTTCATCTTCCGCCTGTTCGCGCTGCTGCCCATCGCCTACGAAGCGGTCTGCATGGTGCTGAAGGTGCGCTCCGCCCGGGGCCTGGTGAG
>CADBCX010000331.1 GCA_902793245.1 uncultured Eubacteriales bacterium
CATACTTGCGGCTGCGGCTGTGCACCCACTGCTCAGCGAAGCGCCCGTCGGATACCAGCCCGTGCAGGCCCAGGGTGTCCAGCACCTTTTGAATGGTTCCCTCGTCGTAATGGGAACGGCGCAGGCGGGAAACGATCTCCTGTTCGCTGCGCTCCCGCAGGGCCAGGAACTTCATCGCCGCTTCCAGGGCATGGGGATAGCCCCGCTGCATCATGAACAAGCGGTATTCTTCCGGGTCCAGGGGCTGGTTCACATGCAGCTTCCGTTCCAGGTACAGTGCGGAAGGGATTTTCAGCGTGTCCCCGCTCATCATTTTAACCGTGGCGACGCCGTGCTGGCGCTTGATTTCCATCACTCTGTCCGGCATCGTTTCACGCTCCCATCACCGCGCAGATGATTGCTTTGTTCAGATCCGCCAGCACGCCCCGGCGGGCTTCGCCGGCTCCGGTGGTGAGCAGGGCCAGTCCCCGCCCGGTTTCCGGGTCAAAGAACAGCCCGTGCACCGCGCCGTAGGCCATGCCTTGGTGACCGTACAGCAGATGAGGAGATATTCCCCGGTCGTGCAAAATGAAGGTGCCGATGCCCTGGGACAGATTGTAGGCGCGTTCCCCAAAGGGCGCGATTTCCCGGTGCATTTCGGCCAGGCTTTCCGCGCTCAGGAAACCCGGAACCATCCCGGCAATGCCCAGCTTTGCCAGCTCCGGGGCGGATACGCACAGCGCGCCGTGGGCCAGGTTATAGTGCTTTTCCGGGTTCACCTCGGCGGGCGGCAGGGGCCGGGAACGGCGCTGGGCGGCGTCGAAATTGGGAGTTTTGCTTTTGGGCAATATGCGGATGGCGTCGGCCAGGTCGCCCTGAACTTTCTGGGGGTAGTAGGTGGCTGTGACGCCAAGCGGCTGGAAAACCGTTTCCCGCAGGAGGGTTTCAAAGTCTGAGTCCGCCGCGGCTTCCATCACCGCCCCGGCGATGCCCGCTCCGAAGTTGGAATACTCCCACTTCGTTCCCGGCAGGTGGTCGGTGAAGCTGTCGCCCTTCAGCAGTTCGGACAGGGGAACGTTTTTCACGATGCCGCTGTTGTAAGCCGCGCCGTCGTGGATGCCCGCCGTGTGGGACAGCAGCATCCGGAGGGTAATCGGCGTGTCCGGCGCTTTGGGATGCCGCAGGGAAAAGGGCAGGGATTCGTTCACGTCCCTGTCCAGGTTCAGCCGCCCCTGCTCTTTCAGCTTCATGGCCCCCAGGGCGGTGATGAACTTGCTCACCGACGCGGCGCGGAACACGGTCTCCGGCGTCACCGGCGCATCCGGCATATGCGACACGCCAAATGTCAGCGTGTTCTGAACGCCTCTTTCATCAAAAAGGCACAGCGCCGCGCCGACGCACCGGTGCGACCGCAGGACCTGCTCGATCCTTCGGGTTTCGGCTGTTGAAAAATCCGATGCGCTGACCTTCCCGTTTTTTGGCAGGCAATGCAATGCCAGCCGATAAACTCCCCAATGCGTCATATCGTTGCCCTCTGAATAAAAAAGCATTCTTTGCGGCATACTGCATTTGTACCCCGAATTCAAAAAGGAGGGAAAGCAATATGCCCAATCAGAACGGATGCGCCCTGACCAGCAAAGACCTGAGCGTGCTGGAGGACCAGCTCACCCACGTGGCCATGAGCTGCCGCGTGGCCCAGCACCACGCCGAAGCGTTCCAGAATCCCCAGCTCAAGGACCTGGCCGCCACCGTGGCGCAGCATCACCGCCAGCACTTCGACGCGCTCTATGCGTTCCTCAATGGATGCCAGTAAAGGAGGGAGCAGTATGAACCAGCAAACCCAGACCCGGAACCAGAATGCCCAGAACCAGCAGGCCGCCCAGCAGCCCCTGACCGACCAGGAGCTGGCCTTCGACCTGCTTTACCAGGAAAAGGCCCTGCTCGCCAACATCGCCTCCGAAGTGCTGGAGGTGAGCCAGCCCGGCATGCGCCAGGTGCTCAACGACTGCTACATGCAGATCGGCCAGGATCAGCTGAACATCTTCAACGCTATGGAGCAGCAGGGCTGGTATCCCGTGAAGCCCGCCGAACAGCAGGACATCCAGACCGCCAAGCAGAAGTATCAGCAAATGCGCGGCACCATTTAAACCGCCCAGGCGCAAAAATCCTTCTGCCCAGGCGCAAAAATCCTTCCTTCGGGAAGGATTCAGACTGTCGACAAAGTCCCCAGGATGCATCGAAGGGCCGCAGCCCTTCGATTGTAATCCGCAGGGGCCGAAGCGCCCGGAAAACAGTCCGG
>CADBCX010000332.1 GCA_902793245.1 uncultured Eubacteriales bacterium
CCTTCTTTTTCTTTGGAGATTTTGTAATGCCATTTTACAAAGGCAATAGGGATTCATTCAAGGTGAACCGCGTAACTATGCTTTTTTACATCGTAATTGTTTACTGGATGGTCAAGATGGAGCGGAAGATGATTTCGCCCAGCTCGTCTTCCTGGTAGGTGAGCACGCCGGTTTCCTCGCGGGTGATGATCAGGCTGCCGTCCTCTGCGGTTTCCGTAGAAGATGCGCCTTCACATTCCATGCCATATTCTTCCTCGCTGAAGGTGAAGAAAAATTCCCGGCTGGTTTCGCCGTCCTCATTGGTGATGCCGTCCCACAGGCTGTGCACGTTGCCGGGGCCGGTAATGTAACCGATGTCGATTTCCACCTGGCAGTCATCGGGAGATTCGCCGGACGCCTTGCAGGTAAACCGGATCAATTCATGATCAGGACCAGTCATGGTAACGCTGAACATGCCTGCCTCCCGGGTGATCACCGGGGCCAGGGCGGCCCAATCGCTGGAGAAGGTTCCATTCTCGATCAGGTTGGTGTCAAAGCGCACGCCGTCTTTCGTGGCGGTGGCGTTCAGGTAAGCGTCCCCATCGCAGGCGGCGGTCAGCAGGATCTCATCGTTCTCCTGCCGCAGGGCGCAGGTGACCGTGCCGTATTGGGCAATCACCTTCGCCAGCTCCTCCGCCTCGGATTCGGCGGTGACGGTGAGGGTAAAGGTTCTGCCGTTCATAAGGCCGCTCAGCACATCGTACACGGAATCAGCGCTTTCCGCCTGGGCAAAGTATCCGCACAGGAGCAGCACCGCCAGCAGCAGAGCAAGCATTTTCTTCAAGGGGAATCCCTCCTTTTTTCGCCTTCAACGGCGTATTCTGTAAAAAGATCGTATAAAAAAACGCGGCCCGCCGCAAGGCGAACCGCGCAATTGTACCTTTTTACATCGTAATCAATGTTCAGGGGCCAAGAGCAGGATGTCCAGGAAGAACATTTTCCCCCGCTGCTCGGCGGTGAGCATGCCGCTGTACTTTTCCGCGATGCGGTTCATACTCTTCATGCCGAAGCCGTGCCAGTCCGGGTCCTCCTTGGTTTGGGGCAGGCCGTTCACAAAGGAAATGTCCTCCTCGCAGGGGTTTTCCATGTGGATGGTGAGCATGTTCCCATCCCGGACGGAGGACAGGGAAATGAAGCGCTCCACGCCCTCCGGCAGGGCGGATACCGCGTTGATGGCGTTAGTCAGGGCGTTCTGGAACAGGGAGTACAAGTCCAATTCCTCCACGAAGGAAAAGTCCGTCATGCCCAGGGAACAGGTGAGCACGATGCCCCGCTGCTGGCAGATGCCGATTTTTTCGGCCAGCAGCACATCCAGCACTTCATTGCCCGAATTGGCGGGGCGCTCGTAGGCGGCGATGGACTGCTTGAGCTTGTCCAATTGCTCCTGTGGCACCGTGCCCCGGAAGGACTTGATCAGGTGTTTTAAGTCGTGATACTTTTCGTTGATCAGCTGGGCGCTTTCCTTGCTGGCCTCGTACTGCACCCGCTGGGTGTGCACCAGCTCGCGCATGGTTTCCATGTTGCTGGCGAGCCTTGCCTGCTCCATCACGCCGAACTGCAGCGCGATCACCAGCACATCGATCACGATCTGGAACAGCGCTTCGGCGATCACGGCCTGCTGGTTCCGGTCCGGGTTATCCTGAGTGAGCCGCGCCATACCGATGCACAGCAAAAGCACGAACACGGAAAAAATGGCTTTCAGCTTGTTGTCGAAATTGTCCTCCCGGTTTTTGACGAAGGGCCGCAGGGCGAAGAACAGCAGCGTATACACCGCGCCGTAGCAGAGCAAATCCACGATCAGGATGCCGCCCTGCTGCTGGGAAAAACTGTTCACCCACGCAATTTGCCGGAACAGGGTTTTCACGCTGCCCGCAATGTCTTGGGCGATATAGCCGGTGGCCGCCATGAACAGCACTGTCCAGATGCTTTCGTCATAGCAGAACCAGGTGATAACATTCAGCGTGAGATACACCAGCAGCGCGGCGGCAGCATGGGTGACCATGGCCAGGGGCGTGCTGCCCACGATGTAGATGCCCCGGGCGAAATACTGCACCGCGCAGCCCGCCAGCACGGACAGGATCAGCCGCGGATAAAAGTGGCTCCGCCGCTTCAGGGGATAGGATACCAGCAGCAGCCCGATCACCGACTGCAAAAGCAGCAGCGCGCTGCGCCCCTGCTGATACCAAACGGGCATATAGGTCATTATCGGCTCCCTCCTT
>CADBCX010000333.1 GCA_902793245.1 uncultured Eubacteriales bacterium
CCCTGCTGATCGGCGGCCTGCGGCAGGGCATCGAAATGCCCGCCGCCCATCGAACCCTGGTGATCATTTTCGGCGTGCTCTGCGCGGCGTTCGGCGGCTACCTGCTGATGCTGCCCCGCCGCTACGCCATGCAGCGGAAGGATTATGTGGTGCAGCGCACCGATACCGGCGAATTGCGCATCGCGGTGAAAGCCATTGAAAACCTGGTGGAAAAGTGCATCGCCCTGCATGAGGAGATCCAGCTGATTTCCATGAGCATCATGAGCGCCCGGGAAGGCGTGGTGGTGGAGCTGAACATTTCCCTCGCCAATAATATCTCCATCCCGCTGGCCGTGGCCTCCCTGCAAAAGCAGATCAAGCAGTACCTGGTGGCCGCTTCCGGCATCGAAGTGCGCGAGGTGCGGGTGATCGTGGAATCCACCAAGGACGAACCGCTGCTGGTGGCGGAAATCGAGGAAGAGGAAGAAAACGAACCGGAAAAAGCGCCCATACACCAGCGGCTTTTCTGCCAGGCGGAACAGCCCGCCATCGTGCCCGCCCCGCCCAGGGAAGAAGGGCCCGTGAAGGCGGGCGGAGCGTCTTCCCCCGATGAGAGCCGGGTGGTTTCCGCGCCGGATGGAATGAAAACGGAAGCGAAACCGGAGGAACACAAGGATGAACAATAACGGCAACAGATCGTTTTTGCATCAGGCTTTCCAGATCGGCACCCCGGAATGCGCGGTGTTTTCCGCGGGGGTGGCCATGCTGCTGGGGCTGCTGTTCCTGTGCATCGGCTTTTGGAAAACGATGCTCATTTTCGGGCTGATGCTGGTGGGCCTGTTTATCGGCGGCGTAGCGGATAAACGCGAATGGATCCGGGAGCTGGTGAACCGGCTGATCCCCGCCAAGCCCACCGTCACGTACCGCGAGCCGCGGCACGGCGCGGGAAAAGGCCCCCGCAGGACGAACCAGGACGCGGAGGAAACGGAGCAGCCCGAGGAATATCCCTACGACGAAAGCCAGGAATAAGGTCGGCTATTTTCTATATTTCACCTAAGATCGGAGAGAAAACCCATGGCTCGGAAATCAGCGCGGGCAGCCGCGGTGCAAATGGTGTTTGAAAACATGCTGGGCGGCGACGGCGGCGAAGAAACGCTGCGCGGCCTGATTGCGTTTACGCCCGAAGAGGACGATCAGCAGTATATCGACGCCATCCTCAGCGGCGTGGAGACGAACGCCGAAGCCCTGGACGCGGCTATCGAAAAGTGCCTCAAGGGCTGGACGCTGGACCGTATCGCCAAGGTGGATCTGGCGGTGCTGCGGGTGGCGGCCTGGGAGCTTTGCTATGCCAAGGAGACGCCCGACGCCGTGGTGATCAACGAAGCCGTGGCCCTGGCCCAGAAGTTCGATTCGCCCACGGCGGGCAAGTTCGTCAACGGCGTGCTGTCCACGCTGCTGGCTGAGCGGAACGCAAAGCAGCCGGAGGCCGACGCCTGATGCTGGCGCTGGGGCTGGACACCAGCTGCTATACCACTTCCGCCGCGCTGTGCGTGCCGGGGAAATGTCCACGGCAGGAACGGCGTTTGCTGCCCGTTGCGGCAGGGGAACGCGGCCTTCGCCAAAGCGAGGCCGTTTTTGCGCATGTAAGGCAGATTTCCGACGTGCTGCTGCCGCTGCTGAACAGCCTGCCGGAGCCCGTCTCCTGCGTGTGCGCCTCGGCGTCGCCCCGGGATGGGGAGGATTCCTATATGCCCGTGTTCCAGGTGGGCGTGAGCCACGGGAAAGCCCTGGCCGCGGCGCTGAATGTACCGTTTTTCACCACCACCCACCAGCGGGGGCATATCGCCGCCGCGAAGTACGGGACGGGTTTATCGGCGGAAAAGTTCATCGCCCTGCATCTGTCCGGAGGAACCACCGATGTGCTGCTGATGGACGGGGAAAGCATCGCCCCGCTGGGAACTTCGGTGGATCTGCACGCGGGCCAGCTGGTGGACAGAATCGGCGTGGCGCTGGGCCTGCCCTTCCCCTGCGGGCCGTATCTGGAAGAACTGGCTGTAAAGGGCGAAAGCAAAAACGCCGTACCCGTCAGCATGGACGGGCTGAACTGCCACCTGTCCGGGGCGGAAGCCCAGCTTCTGCGCATGATTGCCGCCGGGGAACCCAGGGAAAATGTGGCGGCGGAGGTGTATTCCGTGCTCTGCCGCACGGTGCATCGGCTGCTGACGGCGGCTTCGGAAAGCGCCGGGGTGAAGGATTTGTTGGTTGCCGGAGGCGTG
>CADBCX010000334.1 GCA_902793245.1 uncultured Eubacteriales bacterium
CCCGACCACGAACCCCACCTCCACCGCCATTTTCAAGGCGCTGATCTGCCTGAAGACCCGCAACGGCATCATCTTCAGCCCCCATCCCCGGGCGAAGAAATCCACGATCGCCGCGGCGAAGGTGGTCCTGGACGCGGCGGTGAAGGCCGGCGCGCCGGAAGGCATCATCAGCTGGATCGACGTTCCTTCCCTGGACATGACGAACACCCTGATGCGGGAAGCGGACATCATCCTGGCCACCGGCGGCCCCGGCATGGTGAAGGCCGCCTACTCCAGCGGCAAACCGGCCCTGGGCGTGGGCGCGGGCAACGTGCCGGCCGTGATCGACGACAGCGCCGACCTGGTGCTGGCGGTCAATTCCATTATCCACTCCAAAACCTTTGACAATGGCATGATCTGCGCCTCGGAGCAGAGCGTGATCGTACTGGACAGCATCTATGAAGCGGTCCGGGACGAATTCGCCGCCCGCGGCTGCTGGTTCCTGCGGGGCGCCGACCTGGACAAGGTGCGCCATACCATCCTGATCAACGGCGCGCTGAACGCGAAGATCGTCGGGCAGAGCGCGTGCAGAATCGCGGCGCTGGCCGGCGTGACCGTACCGGAAGGAACGAAGGTGCTCATCGGCGAAGTGGAATCCGTGGAACTGTCGGAAGAATTTGCGCATGAGAAGCTGAGCCCCGTGCTGGCCATGTACCGGGCGAAGGACCTGGAAGACGCGTTCAGCAAGGCGGACCGGCTGATCGCCGACGGCGGGTACGGCCATACCGCGTCGCTGTACGCCGATACGCAGAAGAAGCCCGAGGTGCTGGACGCCTTCGCGGCCCGGATGAAGACCTGCCGCATCGTGGTGAACACGCCCTCCTCCCAGGGCGGGATCGGCGACCTGTACAACTTCAAAATGGCTCCTTCCCTCACGCTCGGCTGCGGCAGCTGGGGCGGGAACTCGGTATCGGAGAACGTGGGCGTCAAGCACCTGCTGAACATCAAGACCGTAGCTGAGAGGAGAGAGAACATGCTGTGGTTCCGCACGCCGGAAAAGGTGTATATCAAGAAGGGCTGCCTGCCGGTAGCGCTGGATGAGCTGAAACACGTGATGGGCAAGAAGAAGGCCTTCATTGTCACCGACAGCTTCCTGTACCAGAACGGCAACACGAAGTGCATTACGGACAAGCTGGACGAGCTGGGCATCCAGCACGCCACCTTCTTCGACGTGGCGCCCGATCCCACCCTGGCGTGCGCCAAGGCCGGCGCGGAGCAGATGCGCCTGTTCCAGCCCGACGTGATCATCGCCCTGGGCGGCGGCAGCGCCATGGACGCGGGCAAGATCATGTGGGTGCTGTACGAGCATCCGGAAGCGGATTTCCAGGACATGGCGATGCGCTTCATGGATATCCGCAAGCGCGTATATACCTTCCCGAAGATGGGCGAGAAAGCCTACTTCATCGCCATCCCCACCTCCGCCGGCACCGGCAGCGAGGTGACGCCCTTCGCCGTGATCACGGATGAAAAGAGCGGCGTCAAATACCCGCTGGCCGATTATGAGCTGCTGCCGAACATGGCGATCGTCGACACGGATTTCCACATGACCGCCCCCAAGGGCCTTACCGCCGCCAGCGGCATCGACGCCGTGACCCACGCGCTGGAAGCCTACGCCTCCATGATGGCGACGGACTACACGGACAGCCTGGCGGTGAAGGCGCTGCAGACCATCTTTGAATACCTGCCGCGGGCCTATGACAACGGCCTGACGGACGTGGAAGCAAGGGAAAAGATGGCCAACGCGGCCACCATGGCGGGCATGGCCTTCGCCAACGCGTTCCTGGGCGTATGCCATTCCATGGCGCACAAGCTGGGCGCGTTCCACCACATCGCGCACGGCGTCGCCAACGCGCTGATGATCGAGGAAGTGCTGCGCTTCAACGCCGCGGAGGTTCCCGCGAAGATGGGCACCTTCCCGCAGTACGGCCATCCCCACACCCTGCGCCGCTACGCCGAGGTGGCGGAAGCGCTGGGCGTGAAGGGCAGCAATGACGCGGAGAAGCTGGAAGGGCTGATCAAAATGATCAACGACCTGAAAGCGTACGTGGGCATCAAGCCGACGATCCGGGATTACGTGCCGGATGAAAAGGACTTCCTGGACCGGCTGGACGCGATGGTCGAACAGGCCTTCGACGACCAGTGCACCGGCGCCAATCCCCGTTATCCCCTGATGAGCGAGATCAAGCAGATGTACCTG
>CADBCX010000335.1 GCA_902793245.1 uncultured Eubacteriales bacterium
TTTGTCATGACCTTTTTGCCCATTTGACACGGCATTTTTTTCATTTGGCCCCTTATTCGCTGCTGTGTGAATTTTGGGTGGTTGCGGAGGAGACTCTATATTAGTCCTTCATTTTCATGTGCCGCATCATCGGATGATAAAGATAGCAAGACCGCCCCAAACAGTTTTTTCTGTCTGAGGCGGTTTTTGTTTTCATCGTCATGGCGGTTTATGGAAGTGCAGCAGGCGTTCATGCGCTTCGGAATAATCTGTCATCTTATTCAAGGCTTCTTTCCCTTCCAGTCGGAGCAGTGCTTCCATCTCTGGCGGGGAAAGCCCTGTTTGCCGGTGCTGGATACATAATTCATGGATTCTGTCCCGATCAGGCAGGAACAGGTTCAGATGATCGTTCTTTTCGTTCATGGCGCTCCTTTCGATGATACTGATAGTTTCCATAAGGACAAGCGTCCCTGACCGGACACAGCGCGGTGCAGTAGAATTGTTCGGGCTTACAGTTGAACCAGTCGGGCAATTCCCGCTGCTGCATGGCCTGAATTTCCTGCTCAGCCCACTGTACAGCCTCCATATAGGCTTCCGGATGGAAAGGCTGTTCATCGGTGCTGTTCTCCCGGAACAGGTTGAACCGCAGCAGTTCCGGAAAACAGCCGAAATGATCCGCCAGATACTTGGCGTACAGGAAAAGCTGCCGGTACATGGCCGTTCTGGAACGGTTGAAGGAAGACAGGCTGCTGCTTTTGTGATCGACCAGCACATATCCGCCGGTCTCCTCATTCTTCAGGATCAGGTCAATGACGCCGACAAAACGTTCTCCTGCCAGACTGCTGATAAACTGCTGTTCCACAGATATGATCTGATAGCCTGGGAATCCCCTGAAACCGGCGAAATACGCCATGACCGCGTCATACAGCTTCTTTCTGTAGCCCTTCGTTTCCAGATATACCGGGAACAGTTCCGTTACAGCGCTGTCGTACCCTTCACGCCATCGTTCCGGCAGAGCAGAAGCGCTGATTTCTCCCTTGGCCCACTGTGCCAGTAAAGCGTGTACGAAGTTACCTGCCTGGGCGAAGGCGTTGTCCCTTGGCGCTACGCCTGCCATTCGTGTCAGGTAATAGCTGTATGGGCATTGTTCCGCTTGGGTGAGCTGGCTGAATGAAACATGCTGACCCATCATCCCCATCTTTGTTTCCTCCATTTCTTTATGTGATGCCTGATCATGTATGAACACTGTAGAACAGTTTTCTGTGAGGACGATTGTCCTTGCCGATGACCGTGGTTTCATGCAGCACGATCCCGCCGTCAAACGGGGTTTCCGAGGACCAGAAATAAAAGCCGTTCACCCACGTATCACGTTCGATGACGAGCTCTTCTCCCTGACCATAGTTGAGGTTGTCCCGGAAAAACCGGCGGAGCGCATGCCGCTTCAGCTTGTCTTTGGCAATCCCGGCAATGGCTTCACAGGCAGAAGGCTGGAAAGACAGCCGGGCTTTGGACAGACCGTCCTGCGTATGCAGGTGTCTGACCGATCCGCCGGATAGCACCTGGGTTATTTTACTGACCGGAACACTGAAAGACTGCTGATAGCCCTGTAGCTTCCCGGAGCCATGAAGCCAGTACACAACGAAGGTCATATCCGTGTCCACCAATGCAACCGAACAGAAATTCTGCAGGTCGCTTTCAATCGTGACGCCTTCAGCGGTATGATCGAGCTGATTGGCCAGCGTTTTCCTGGAAAGACAGAAACGCTGGGAACGGCCGTTTTGCGGATCATAGGTCTGCAGCATGACAAAGATATTGCTGTCAGACAAGCTGACAAGGATGGGCTGCCGATAAATGCTCATGGTATTTTCCTCCCTGATGATTCAGAAAAGAGCCGCCCCATCAGGCGACTCTTCCCTCCACTACGTCCAGCAGGTTTTCCAGCATTTCTTTGTTCTCACACAGCCGCCAGTTTCTTTCCCCGCCCAGGAGCGTGGCGATGATGGTGTTGACGAAATGCACCTTTTGCTCCTTGCTCATGTCTTTGGTGTATTTCTTGATGCCAACGTCCAGCCGCTGCCTGATTTCAGTCAGGTCAACCACATTGTCGGGCTGGGGATGCTTTTCTTCCGGAAGATCATCGTAGTCTTCGGCTCCATATACTGCGATGCCCAGCCCCATGCGTGCGCAGGCTTTGGTCAGGCAGCGCTGGATGGTGTTCACCACGTCGGTGGA
>CADBCX010000336.1 GCA_902793245.1 uncultured Eubacteriales bacterium
TGAAAATCTCCAGCGGGTCGCCCTCACGGATGCGCAGAACGCGGCGGATCTCCTTGGGGATGACGACCCGGCCGAGGTCGTCGATGCGGCGCACGATGCCCGTAGCTTTCATATCGGTAAAACTCCTTTGTCGAACAAATTGGAATGTCCTTATTCTTTGGATGGCGGCCCAATTTATGCAATGGAAGGGATGGAAGGTTTTGTGAGAGCGGATCATCGGATCGGCTGCGGCCTGCCGAAAGGCTGAATACGATGTTTGTATGGAAAAATATGCCTCGACGGATCAGCTTGCCATTGCTATTCGCTGTCCAATGGTGTATAATATGTGATAGTTTTATCAATCGGCAAGTCGCCTTGCCGGAATTGAAACCATTTCCTATCATCATACGTTTTTGGAGGTACAAATCACAATGGGAAAACTTGACGGAAAAGTCGCAATCATCACCGGTTCCACGTCCGGCATGGGGCGGGACACGGCCTATCTGTTCGCCAAGGAGGGCGCGAAGGTGGTCATCACCGGGCGCAACGAGGCGCGGGCGAAGGAGGTCGTCGACAAGATCAGGGCTGACGGCGGCGAGGCCGTCTACGTGCTTGCCGACGCCGGTGACAGCAGCTTCGCGCAGAAGGTTTTCGACAAGACCATGGAGGCCTTCAAAAAGGGCAAGTTCCCCATCCTGGTGTGCACCGACGTGGCCGCCCGGGGCATCGACGTGGACGACGTGGAAGCGGTCATCAACTTTGACCTGCCCAACGAAAACGAATACTACATCCACCGCATCGGCCGCACGGGCCGGGCGAAAAAACACGGCGTAGCGTTCACTTTGCTGAGTTTCTCTGAAAGCGTGCGGCTGGACGAAATCCTCAAATATGTGCAGAGCCAGCCTACGAATCTGAAATTCGACGAGATGGGCGTGCTGCGGTACCAGGAAACCAAAGAAGCGTTCTTTGAAGATATTTGATTTGAGCTAAACAGAAAGGCCGCAGCGGACGTAATGAACCGCTGCGGCCTTCAATCATGTCTGTCAGGAATCACGAATCATGGACAGCGCGCCATACAGCACGGAGTCGTCGCCCAGGGCGGCTTTTTTCAGTTCCACCGTGGGCCGGATGGAGGTCATGCAGTACCGATCCACTTCCGCCAGAATCTTTTCCAGGAAGATGTCGCCCACGGCCTCGATCACGCCGCCGCCGTAAACCACCGCGTCGGGGCTGATGGTGTTGATCATGTTGCCCGTGGCAATGGCCAGGTAATGGCAGGCGCGGTCCACAGCCTCCGTGGCCACGGCGTCGCCCTCCTGCAAAGCGCGTTTCAGGGCCTTGCTCTTGAAGGCGGAGCCGTCCAGAGCGTCGGCCATCAGGCACTGACGGCCCCGGGAGACCTGCTGGCGGATATAGGCAGACATGCCCTGCTTGCTGGAGAAGGCTTCCAGGCAGCCGCGCTGGCCGCAGTTGCACAGCGGGCCTTCGGGGTCCAATATCATGTGGCCGTATTCGGCGGCTTTGAACAGGTGGCCGGTGAACAGCTTGCCGTCCAGGATCAGGCCGCCGCCCATGCCGGTGCCCACGAAAAAGCCGACCACGTTCTTGTAGCCCTTCACCGCGCCGTATTTGTATTCGCCCAAGACGCCCACGTTCACGTCGTTGCCGATATGGAAGGGCACCTCGAATTCCTTTTCGATGGGCCGGCGGATATCGTAATCCCGCCAGGGCAGGTTCGGGGAAAAGAGCACCACGCCCTCGTCCTGGTTGATGACACCGGGCGCGCCCGCGGCGATGGCGCGGATATCGCTCTTCTTGATGCCGGATTCCTTGATCATTTCCTTTACGACGCTGATGATCACCTGCTCAATGTTTTCCGAGGACTCACCGCCGGATTTGGTCTTCTTCTTGAGCCGGTAAATGGGCTTTTCCTTGTCGTCGAAAATCGCGCCGAGAACCTTGGTTCCGCCGATGTCCAGGCAGATGCTGTATTCTTTTGCCATAGGGTGCCTCCTTGCATGATACGTGTTCGCTTTGGCTGACGGTGAAATTGTTCTTGTTTGATGGTATTATCTTACCATAGCCGCACAGAAATGTAAAGCAAATAAATAAAAATGGTTTGTATCTGTTCAGTCGATGCTTTATTGGACACTTTAAGGAACCAACCAAAAGCCTTCCCCTTGAGGGGAAGGCTTTTGGAGTGTACCCTCTCCTTTTTGC
>CADBCX010000337.1 GCA_902793245.1 uncultured Eubacteriales bacterium
GAACCAGCTTGGTTGAGGCTTTCCTTTCCCCAGCGCTTTTCCCTCGCTTTCTTGGGCCAGAAGCTTCATACTTCTCGTAACCCCAGCGCGTCAGGCGGAAGTTGTCGGTTTCTTCCAACGGCGTAGTATCGCCAAATGCGGGTCCAGGGGGATCATCCCCCTGGTGGGGCCTGGGGTGAAACCCCAGCGTAACCTCTTGTTTGATTTTCGTCCTTTATAATATGGCTGGTAAGAATTTAAAAAACTGTAAACCGCAGCTCCGGAAAACATATTTCATATTCTTTTTAAAATTCAGGGGTAGCAATTACGGATTCTTTCCTGTATAATAGCCATATCATGAATTATAGGAGGAGCCGCGGAATGCGATTCAAACGGGTCATCTGTTTTCTGATGGTTTTGCTGCTCTGTTCATCCGCGGGCGGCGCCGCCGGGGAAGCCGCCGCGCAAACCTTTACCCTGGCCGGATTCGACAACACCCAGTACCGGAACTGGGCGGACAATCAGTTTTTTTCCCGGATGGAGGAAAAGACCGGAATCCACTTTGATGTAAAGCAATATACGGACGCCGCCGCCTGGACGAAAGCGAAGGCCGAAATGAAAGCGGGGGCGGCAGACCTTCCCGATGTGCTGTTCAAGGCTCGGCTGACGGGTGACGAATGCATGAATATGCGGGAAAGCGGCGTGCTGATCGACCTGAAGCCCTACCTGGAAACCTGCTGCCCCAACCTGTGGGCCATCCTGCAGGAGAAGCCGGAAGTGCTTGCCGCCATCACGCTGCCCGACGGAAGCATCGCGGCATTGCCCTATATCGCCGACCCTTCCATGCAGAATTATATCTGGGTGAATCAGGAATGGCTGAAAACCCTGCGGCTGGACATGCCGACGAACGCCCAGGAATTTGCGGACATGCTCACCGCCTTTAAGACCCGCGACCCCAACCGCAACGGCAAGGCGGACGAAATTCCGCTGGGCTTCCTGGGGCCCTTCGACCTGAAATTCCTGGCCCATGCATTTGGCCTGATCGCCAATGACTACAACATTTTTGTGGAAAACGGCCAGGTGAAATTCATGCCGCTGGAGCCCGATTTCCGGCAGTTCATTGCCTGGTGCCGCAGCCTTTGGGAAGCCGGCCTGCTGGACAAGAACGGCTTTTCCATCACCGATGATATGCGCACGGTGACCGATTCCAAAGCGACGCCCACTTATGGCGCTGTCATCACGCCCATGGCCGCGGATATCTTCAAGGTGTCCTGGGCGGAAAACTATGCCATCATGCCGCCGCTTGCCTGCAACGGTGAACAGATTTACCGCGATTTTTCCGGGCCGGCCATCCGGGGCACCTTCGCCGTCACCAGCCATTGCAGCGACCCGGAAACGGTGCTTCGCTGGGTGGATGCGCTCTATACGCTGGAAGGCTCCGTACTGGCGGGTGTCGGGATGCGGGATGTGGACTACCTGGTGGACGGCGACGGCACTTGGCGCTACCTGGACGCTGTGCAGAGCAGCTTTGACATGTTCCGTGGCGGTTCGCTGATCGAGGGCGGTTCATCCGAGCAGCCGGGCATTTCCACCGGCGAATTTGAACGGCTCATGGGCGGCAGCGAAATGGTGACCAACATTCTGAACCAGCAGCGCGATTTCCATGCGTTCGTGCGGATGCCTTTCCCGTACTATACGCTCAGCCGGGAACAGCGCGAAACTATCGCGCCTTTGCAGGAGCAGCTGGGCTATTACGTGGATATGCAGATTGCCCGTTGGGTGCTGGGTGAAGAGGAAATCAGCGACGACGCCTTCGACGCCTTTGCGGCCCGGCTGGACGAACTGAAGCTGAAGGATTTTCTTTCCTTCTGGCAGGATATACTGAATCAGATGTAAAGGAGAGGGAATGTACATGGCACATTACGCAGAAATGCTCGCGCAGATCAAACGGCAGCCCGTGATGGAGCGTTTATCCCAGCTGTATGGGCTGCGCAACGGAGAACTGGCGCGGCAGGTGAGCCGCTATACCGATCTGGTGAAAACCCATGAAGAAAGCTTCCGGTCTTCCGCGCCGCTGTACATGATCAGCGCGCCGGGCCGCACGGAGATCATCGGCAACCATACCGACCACAACAACGGCCGGGTGCTGGCCGCGGCGGTGAACCTGGACTGCCTGGCCTGCGTGTCGCCCCGGGACGATATGACCGTGCG
>CADBCX010000338.1 GCA_902793245.1 uncultured Eubacteriales bacterium
GCGGTCAGGGCGTCGGCGGACACCTGGGGGAAAGCGGTCTCCTGCACGCGGATGGCGGCGGTCCATTCGGCCTGGCTCTTGCCTGTCGGCGCGCAGTGGCACAGCCGCACGTCCATTTCCTGGGCCAGGCTGAACGCGGACTGAATCGCCTGCCGCAACGTGTCCTCGTCCATGGAGAACACCGAGCCCACGTAAAGGTTCACCGGCTTTTCGTGCCGCCCGCACAGCACCTCCGGCACGCAGAAGGAGCGCACCAGCATGGGCAGGTTCAGCGCGTCGTACAGGTCCTGCACGCCCTCCGCGCCCGCGTCGCACACGAACACCGCCCGGCATTCCTGGCAGGCGGCGATGGCCTTGTCCGTCAGGGCTTCCCCGGCGGCGGCCTTTGACTTTTCGCCGATCCTTTCCTGCCGCATGGAAAACGTGTGGTCGAACGCGGCGGACAGGTCGATCAGGATTTTTTCGGCGTAAGCGGCGTTGATTTCATCCCGTTCGGAGGAGGAAAGCAGCATGATCTTTGCGCGCACAGTGCATCATCCTTTGTTCAAAAGGTATTTCTGGGGGAAACCATTCTTTGGAGGCCAAAGAATGGTTTCCCCCAGACCCCCTTCCAAGAAAGCCATAAGGGAAAGAACCATTCTTTGCTTTTGAATATGAGAAATAATATCCTCAAAATCACATCGTCCAAATCTCCACCGCCGTGTCCCCGTCGATTTCGGGCACCTTGACGGCGATGAGCTCGGTATGGGAGGTGGGCACGTTCTTGCCCACGAAATCCGCCCGGATGGGCAGTTCCCGGTGGCCGCGATCCACCAAAATCGCCAGCTGAATCTGCGCGGGACGGCCCATGGCGAACAGGGCGTCGATGGCGGCGCGGGCCGTGCGGCCCGTGAACAGAACGTCGTCCACCAGCACCACGCGCTTTCCTGTGACAGAGAAAGGCACCTGGGTCCGGTTCAGGCGGGGCATGCCGGTATCCGAAGCGGGGGAAAGGTCGTCCCGGTACAGGGTGATGTCCAGCACGCCCACGGGCACTTCCCGGCCCTCAATGGCTGCGATTTTTTCCGCGATCACCCGGGCCAGCGGTTCGCCCCGGCGGCGGATGCCCACCAGGCACACGTTTTCACACCCGCCGTTGCGCTCCAGAATTTCATGGGCGATGCGGGTCAGCGCCCGGTTCATGGCGGCCCCGTCCATCAGGCGGGCTTTCAATTCGGGCATAGCTTCACTCCCATTCCAGCGGGTAGCTGGTGACGGCGTATTCCAGGTTCTTCACGTTTTCTTTCTTGGTCAGGGTTGTGATGACCGTTTTGATGTTATCGGTTTCGGTATAGGGCGTGATGGCGAAGTCGTTGTAGTCCCGGCGGGAGGAAATGCGGCAGGGAATGATGCGGAAGGGATTGTCCACGATCTCCCCGTCCCGGATGCGGAACTTGCACTGGAAAATAAAGGTGCACATATCGCTGGGCTTATTATTGCCGGCAAAGGAGCAATTGGCCAGGGAATACACGATGTAGCGCCCGTTGTACTTTTCAATGGGATTGATGCGGTGACTGTGGTGGCCCAGCACCAGGTCGGCGCCCGCGTCGATGGCGGCGCGGCCCAGCGTCACCTGGCGGTAGGGGCTTTCGTTGCGGGGAGAGTAATCCAGCTCCTTGCCCCAGTGGAAGCTGACGATGACGATTTTGCAGCTTTGCTTCGCCCGGGCGATGTCGCTGGCTACCTGGGCCTGCAGGGCGTCGGCCTGCATTTCGTCGCTGCGCAGGGGCGGCACGATCTGGTAGGCCAGCATGCCGATGCGAATCCCCTGAACCTCCACCGTGGCCATATGGTTTTTATTCGCCCAGACCACGCCGGCACTTTCCATAGCGGCGATGGTGCTGTTGATGCAACTGGTATAATTCCGGAGGATTTGAAAGAACACAAGACATACATAGAGGAAGTTTACTCGTTATCAGAGGCAGGGATGCAGAGCAATCGGTCTTCATTCGGAGATGATTACATCTACAAGTTTACAAAGTTTAAAAAATATCGTTCTTTGGAGCAGAAAGTGGCTGTACATAGTGCCATAGATTTGCCGGATAATTATACCCTGATGATTTCGCTTCCCACAGGTGGTGGTAAGAGTTTGGTAACTCAGCTTTTAGCGGCTACTGAAGCAAAATTGACTTTAGTAATAGTTCCTACA
>CADBCX010000339.1 GCA_902793245.1 uncultured Eubacteriales bacterium
GCGGATTACAATCGAAGGGTCGCGGCCCTTCGATGCATCCCAGGAGCTTTGTCGACAGTCAGAAAAGACCGACGCAGCGGTCTTTTTTCGTGCAGTTTATATTATAAAATATGATTATCGAAAATCTATGATTGTAAAATACCTGAAGAGAATAAACAAAATCATTCTATCATGGTTGACAAAAGTGCATTTTTGTTCTATACTGTTTTCAAACAAGAACATTAGTTCTTATTTAAGGAGTGATTATGATGCGGGGAGAGTGTGTGTATTTACAGGTCATGGTGCAAATGTATATGAAAGGGTGGGACAGCCGGACGCTTGCTGAAAAATCGGGAATGCCTTACACTTCCATGCGCCGCAAGCTGCGGGGAATGACGCCGCTGCACCTTGAGGAAGCGCGCCGCATTCAGGAAGCGCTGGACTGTGGAATGTCACTTGATATGCTTTTTGCCCGCCGGGATCACGCTGCCTGATCCATGCTGTTTCAACCGGTGACAGGTATTCCACAAAATTTTGCGGTATGTGTTTCAAGCGCTCCAATAGGGTGTATAATAATATTGTCAAATCAATAACTGCGCGGTTTTCGCGATGAAGAAATGACTGAAACTACATGATCAGAAAAGGAGGTCAGCAGTATGGATTGCAAAGTAAACGTAACGGGCGGCACGCTTCCGCAGGAAGAGATTGAGGCTTATATCCATCGTGCGGAACAAAAGTATGGCACAAAGCCTCAAGGCATCGACATCAAGGTGGACGGTGAATTTGTTGAACTGTCTTATGACTTTGGTAATGTTCCTTTCCAACGTATCCGTCGGATCACCGGCTATCTTGTGGGGACGCTGGATCGTTTCAACAATGCCAAACGCGCTGAAGAACGCGACCGGGTAAAGCACGCTGTCTGATTTTTTACATTTTCTACTCTGCCATCGCTCGCCGTAGAATGGCAGAGTTTTTTATTTTGGCGAAGCTGAATTGCAGGAGTATAGCATAGCTGCGTTGACCGGAAAGAGGACACCCGGTACGCAAAAGAAACCAGCGGGTTCAGCATATTATCTATTAAGAGCTATGTTGTGAAGGGTGAAAGTAAAGACGGGGCAGGGGGCTTGTTCAGCCCCCTGTACCTCTGAACCAGGAGATTTCATCTCCTGGACCTCAATAGCGGAATCTGCATGAATTGTAAAAATCTACTTGGTTCCCGCTGAAGCTTGGAGGAACGCAGAAGTCTGGCTTTGTGCCGTAGTGCTTCTGGCCCGGCGGCGAAGCCGCCAGCCCGGATGCATTGCATCCGGGGAAAGCCAGGGAATAATCCAAGGGGAAAATACATTTTTCCCCTTGGATTATCCCAGGCTTTCTTGGGCCAGAAGCCTTCAAACTTTCCGTAACCCCAGCGTGGCAGGCGGAGCTTGTCTGCTTATCCCGACAACGTAATATCGCCAGTTGCGGGTCCAGGGCGGTCACCGCCTTGGCGCAGGTCTGGGGGCGCGCAGCCCCCAGCGTCTCCTCCTCGTCGGCTTTGAAATTCGCCCTTAAGAACAAAGCTGTTACCAATATGAAATCATGCATGACCATCCACATCATTGGGTGGTATATTTTTATGCGCCGGTTCATACCTTGTAACATGGACTGGCGTTTGATCGTGCCCGGGGAAACAGGCTGGGATGCGGTGGACTGGACGGAGGCGCGGGAAGTGCGCCTGCGGTCGGGACAAGGCGCGGCGGTGGCGCAGAAGGACGGGGTTTGGTATGGCGGATATGTGCTTTCACCGCAGGATGTTTTGCAGGCGGCGCAGGCATTGACCGGTCACGCCCTGGCGGCAAGGCAGGAGGAACTGTCGCGGGGATTCGTGCCGCTAAAGGGCGGGCATCGGCTGGGCGTTTGTGGGGTGATGGGGCCGAAGGGATTCCGGGAAATCACCAGCCTGTGCGTGCGGCTGGCGCATGAAATAAAGGGTGCGGGGAAGGAGGTTTATCCGTTGCTGCAAGGCTGCTCCGCGTTGATCGTCGGCCCGCCCGGCGCGGGAAAAACCACGCTGCTGCGGGATGTCATCAGGCTGTTTTCCCTGGAAGGAATCCGGGTGGCGATTGCGGACGAACGCGGGGAAATTGCCGGATGCAGAGACGGGTTCCCGCAGCTGGACGTGGGGCCGAATACGGACGTTCTCACCGGTA
>CADBCX010000340.1 GCA_902793245.1 uncultured Eubacteriales bacterium
TCAAATTCATGGAAGCCATGAGCCTGTGCGGATACACGGCGAAGAACCTGTCCACCCTGCTGGTGGACGAGTGCAACAAGCTGTACGGCGGGGAGCCCGGGGACGACGCGACCGCCTGCGTGGTGCGCGTGCGGAAGCGGGTGCCGATGAACATGCTTTTCGGCCCGCCCAGCAACCGGGACGACGGCGACCGGATGATGAACCTGTTCTTCGCCAAGGAAGGCAAGCATATCATCTGCGGGGGCACCACGTCCTCCATCGCGGCGAAATGGCTGAACAAGCCTCTGCGCGCGTCGCTGGATTTTACGGGGGATATCCCGCCGATCGCCTACCTGGAAGGGGTTGACCTGGTGACCGAAGGCGTGATCACCGTCAACCGGGTCGTCGAATACGCCAAGGACTATATCGGGGAAAACAGGCGTTACGAGGAATGGAGCTTCGGCCAGGACGGCGCGTCCCTCATCAGCCGCCTGCTGTTCGAGGAAGCCACGGACATCAACTTCTACGTCGGGAAAGCCATCAACCCAGCCCACCAGAACCCCAACCTCCCGATCAATTTCAACATCAAGATGAACCTGGTGCAGGAACTGTCGGAAGCGCTGAAAAAGATGGGCAAGCGCATCAAAGTGAGTTATTTTTAAGGAGTCAGTATGCGTAAATTCGATACCAAGGTACAGCACCTGAAATACAAGGTGCTGCGGGAGGTCGCCCGGCAGGCCTGGAATGACACGCTGCTGCAGAACGCGATGGACATTCCGAAGATGATCGTGCCCGGCAAAGTGCCCACCATGCGCTGCTGCGTCTACAAGGAAAGGGCGATCCTGGGCGAGCGCGTGAAGCTGGCCATGGGCGGCGGAAACAGCGGGAACATCATCCAGGTCATCGACATCGCGTGCGACGACTGCCCGGCCATCGGGTACCAGGTGACGGATTCCTGCCGGGGCTGCCTGGCCCACCGGTGCGAGGACGTATGCAAGCGCGGCGCGATCTCCTTCGACTACAGGCATGAGGCGCACATCGACAAGACGAAATGCGTGGAATGCGGCCAGTGCGCCAAGGTATGCCCCTACAGCGCGATCGTGAACCGGAAGCGCCCCTGCCAGAACGCCTGCAAGATCAAGGCGATCTCCATCAACGAGGAGAACGCCGCCTGCATCGACGACGAGAAGTGCATCCAGTGCGGCGCGTGCGTATACCAGTGCCCCTTCGGCGCGATCAGCGACCGCTCCTTCATCATCAACGTGATCGACATGCTGAAAAAGAGCGAGGGCAACACCCGGTACAAGGTCTACGCCCTGGTGGCGCCCGCCATCGGCAGCCAGCTGAGCTACGCGAAGCTGGGCCAGGTGATCAGCGGCATCAAGGAGCTGGGATTCCACACGGTGGTGGAGGTCGCCCTGGGGGCGGACATGGTGGCCCAGGCGGAATCCAAAGAGCTGGCGGAAAAAGGCTTCCTGACCTCCTCGTGCTGCCCGGCGTTTGTGCGGTACGTCAAAACCGCCTTCCCGGCCCTGGTGCCCTATATCTCCCACAACCTGTCGCCCATGGCGACGATCGCCCGGTACATCAAGGAACACGAAAAGGACGCAAAAACCGTGTTCATCGGGCCCTGCACCGCGAAGAAGGCGGAGGCGCAGCTGGACGAGGTGAAGCCGTATGTGGACGCCTGCATCACCTTTGAAGAGCTGCAGGCGCTGCTGGACAGCCGGGACATCGACATCACCGCCCTGCCCGAGGACGTGCTGGACAACGCCAGCTACTTCGGCCGCATCTTTGCCCGCAGCGGCGGCCTGTCCGACGCCGTGGCCGAGGGCCTGAAGGAGCAGCACCTGGACGACTTCCAGCTGAAGGCCTGCACCTGCGACGGCATCGAGGAATGCCGCCAGGCCCTGCTGAAAAAGAGCAGGAACGTACTGGACGCCAACTTCATCGAGGGCATGGCCTGCGTGAACGGCTGCATCGGCGGCGCGGGCAACCTGACCCACGGCGAAAAGAACAAGGCCGCCGTGGACAGCTACGGCCGGGAGGCCCTGGAAAAGACCATCCTGGACGAGGTCTGGGATACCTTCCCCCGGATGGACCAGACCCAGATCCGGTCCGCCCTGGGGCAGTTCCTGTTCTCCGGTGAGGACGTGTTCGCGCCCATCAAGACCCTGTCCGGCGGCGA
>CADBCX010000341.1 GCA_902793245.1 uncultured Eubacteriales bacterium
CCCTTTGGGGGCCTGCGGCCATTCAGCCGCCTTTGCCACGAAAGCATTATACCGTGGGAAAGCATTTTCGTCAATCAGAAAGAAAACAATTTCTGATTTTCATCTTGTAATATAGCCCGTGTGTTTGCTATAATAGGAAGAGACGGTGGAAGGAGGAAACGGAATGAACAGGCGTTTTCATTTGAAATTTTTCTTCGCATTACTTTTGATTGCGGTACATGTCATTTCCGCCCCGGCTGAACTGAAGAAGGTCTATGTCACCGCGCCCAACGGCGAATCATTGGGCGTCCTGGATAAAGCAGATATTCAACGCGGCGACATTATCGGATATGTCCCGAACCGGGCGGCTGTGGAATTGGTTTCCCTCGCAGCGAACGGCTGGGCAAAAATCAGATTCGCGGATGAAGCCGAGGGCTCTCTGACCGGTTATGTTCCCATCGTTACCCTGTCCTATGATCAGTATGGGCGCTCCCCCATCCAGGATCCGACCGGCCATACCGACCTCATGTACGTCAATACGCTGGACGGCGACGCCCTGAACGTCCGGATGAAACCGGAGCTCAGCATCGACACGCTCATCGGCTGCATCTCCAACCATACGCCCGTCAACGTTGTGTCCATCGATGACGACGGCTGGGCGAAAATAAAATATATCACCGAGGAAGGCATCATTGTCGACGCTTATGTTTACAGCCGCTATCTTTCCTATGACGAACAGGGGCTCTTCCGAAGCGGAAAATCCAAAGCGCCGGTTCCCACGTCGGTTCCCGCGGAAAGCGAGGATAATTCCCTGGAGGAACTGAACGCCGAGCTCAGAACGACAAAAACGATTGCCGATCCGTTCACCGTTCTGGTTCATCCTTCGCGGCCCAACGGCAGGGTCAACCTGCGCTGGGCTCCCAGCAACAAAGTTCAGGCGCTCGTGTCCTATCCCGCCGATAAAGCGCTGACCGTCATCGGAGAGACCACCAACTGGTACCAGGTGCAGGATCCCGAGCAGGGCTATTCCGGCTTTATCCATAAAAAGCAGGTAACCGTCCTGCTCCCCGACAGCGAGGAATAACCCGGAAAACACGCATGAGCGCCACAGTCTCCCCGATCATATACCACGGAAAAGGAGCAGCAGTGCGATGAAATGGATGATCGCCTCCGATATTCACGGGTCCGCCCTGTACTGCGGCCAGCTGCTGGCCGCGTATGAAAGAGAGGGCGCGGAACGCATCCTCCTGCTGGGCGACATTCTGTATCACGGCCCGCGCAACGACCTGCCGGAAGGCTACGCCCCCAAGCGTGTGATCGAAATGCTGAATCCGCTGCGAAACGACATCCTCTGCGTGCGCGGCAACTGCGACACCGAGGTGGACCAGATGGTGCTGGAATTTCCCATCCTGGCGGATTACGCGGTGCTGGCCCTGGGCGGAAGGCTGGTGTTTGCCACTCATGGGCATGTTTACAACAGCGCCCATCTGCCGCCCCTGCATCCGGGGGATATCCTGCTCCACGGACACACCCACATTCCCGCCTGCGAGGAATGCGGCACGCATGTTTATCTGAACCCGGGTTCCGTGTCCATCCCAAAAGAAAACACGCCCAGGGGTTATATGACGCTGGAGGACGGCCTGTTCCAATGGAAAACCCTGGCCGGCGCGCCCTGCCGGGAATACTTTGCCGGAAACAAAATGTAAAACTCCCCCTGTCACGCATGAACAGGGGCGAAACAAACGTTCTATGGATGAATTTACCGAAGGAGGAAAAACAAGATGAAGACAGGACTTATTCGAGACAGAAATCGCCGGATTGCCGCAGGCCTCACCGCCGCAGTGCTGACGCTGGCTGCACCTTCGGTGCCGGCGGGACTGATGACATCTTGTGCAGCGCCGGAGACGGCGGTTCCTGCCGATCCGGACACAGAGAATATTCCCTGTGAACTGAAATTCCTGCTGGATTCGAACCAGGTTCTGGACGACAATTATCAGCTGAAAGAGGAGTGGAAGACTGCATTCGGGATAAGCGGCGAACCGGGTGAGGGCGAAGTGATGTATCTGGAAACGGAGGATCGGGACTTTGAGAGTGAGGGCTGGTTCAACCGATTACGCCGGAGATCCTGGAAGCCTGCCCTATAGAAGACGGTTTTACTATATTCAGCTTCTGTATCGCTTCAAGACG
>CADBCX010000342.1 GCA_902793245.1 uncultured Eubacteriales bacterium
GGGTTACATCACCAAGGGCGCCTGCGCCATCAGCGATATGTTCCATCTGGAGGCCATCCGCCTCATCAGCCACAGCCTGCGCAAGGCCGTGCAGAATGATCCCGAAGGCCGCGAGGGCATGGCCCTGGGCCAGTACATCGCGGGCATGCGCTTCAGCAACGTGGGCCTGGGCATCGTGCACAGCATGGCGCATGGACTTTCCGCCCTGTATGACACGCCCCACGGCGTGGCCTGCGCTATCATCCTGCCCTTCGGCCTGGAATACAACGCGCCGGTCGCGGGCAAGCGCTATCGCGCCATCGGCATCGCCATGGGCGTGGACGGCATCAACGAAATGGACGATGACGCCGCTGCCAAGGCGACCATCGCCGCGGTGAAGAAGCTCTCCGCCGACGTGGGCATCCCCGCTGACCTCAAGGGCATCCTGAAGGAGGAAGACGTGCAGTTCCTGTCCGACAGCGCCTTCGCCGACGCCTGCCGGCCCGGCAACCCCCGCGATACCAGTGTGGAAGAAATCAAAGCGCTGTATCACAGCATGATGTAATCACAGTCACATACTATACCGCGAACAGTATGAGTCACGGAAGAATCAACAAAACGCTGGGGCAATGCCTCAGCGTTTTGTTTTCGTTTTTCTGCATGCAGGATAAAATCAGGCTCTGTCTTCGGCCACACGGTCGGAGGCTACCGCATCGAAAATGTCGGTCACATCCTTGCCGGGCGCTTTGCTCAGGAGGGAGACCGCCACGGCGGCAATCAGCCCGCACAGGAAGCCGGGGATGATTTCGTACAGCCCGAAGCTGCCCAGGAAAGCGAGCCACAGGATATCCACCGCAGCGCCAACCACGATACCGGCCACCGCACCGCCGAAGGTCAGCCGCCGCCAGAACAGGCTGAGCAGGATGACCGGGCCGAAGGCCGCGCCGAACACGCCCCAGGCGTTCTCCACCAGGCCCATGATGGTGCCGCTGTTGGGATTGGAAGCGATCAGAAGCGCCACGATGGCGATGATGAGCACCACCACGCGGCCCATCCAGAACATTTCCTTATCGCTGGCCTTGCCCTTGCGGAAAATGGGCTTGTACACATCGCTGGCAAAAGCCGACGCGCTGGCCAGCAGCTGGCTGTCCGCCGTGGACATGGAGGCCGCCAGGATGGCGGAAAGCAGGATTCCGCTCACCACCGGCGGGAAAATGCGGCGCACCATCTGGATGAACACGGTGGAGCTGTCCTCGATTTCGCCCAGCAGCATCCGGCCCACAATGCCGGAAGCGACCGCGAAGCCCAGGATCAGCAGCGTCCAGGTGACACCGATGGCAGCGCTCTTTTTGATGTCCTTGTCAGACCGCACGGACATGAAACGGATGATGATGTGCGGCATCCCGAAGTAGCCAAGACCCCAGCCCAGGCCGGACGCAACGTCCTTCCAATCGGTGAACAGGCTGAAATATCCTGTGGCGGCGTGTTCCAGATTCGCCGCGCCGTTTCCGCCCTGGATGAAGCTGAGGGCAAAGATGGGGGCCACCAGCAGCGCGCCCAGCATCAGCAGGCCCTGGAAAAAGTCCGTCCAGCACACGGCGGAGAAGCCGCCCATGAAGGTGTAGGAGATGATGACCACTGCCGCGACGTACATGGCCACCGTCGGGTCAATGCCCACCACGGTGTGAAACAGCGTGCCGCAGGCCTTGATGCTGCTGGCGGCATACACTGTATAAGCCACCAGGAAAATGACGGCGCAGATCACCTGCATGGCTTTGCTGCCGGACAGGAAACGGTTGGTCAGATACTGGGGGATGGTGATGGAGTCCTTGGCGGCAATGGAATACCTGCGCAGCCGCGGCGCTTCAAAAATCCAGCTCAGGGTATAGCCGATCGCCAGACCAATGGCAATCCACGTTTTCCCTACGCCAAAGGCGTACACCGACGCGGGCAGGCCCATCAGCACCCAGGCGCTCATGTCCGACGCGCCGGCCGACAGGGCCGACACCCAGGGACCCATTTTTCTGCCGCCCAGGAAATAATCCTTTTCATTGGTGTCTTTGCTGCGGAGGAAGAAATAAACACCGATGCCGACGGTGAAGATCAGATAGAGGATAAAAATGACCAGCTCAGTATTCATAAGTGGTTTCGCTCCTTCCATGCTTTAGCGGTCAAATGCAGA
>CADBCX010000343.1 GCA_902793245.1 uncultured Eubacteriales bacterium
CGTCCGCCGCTGGTGCGCAGGGTATCCGCCACGTTCATTAAGTCCATCATGGCCAATACGGAAAACACGCTGGTTTCTTTAATGAGGAAAATCACGTTGGCAAACAGGGCGGGCACTGCCGTTGCAAGGGCTTGGGGAAAGATCACGTAGCGGATGTTCTGCCTCCGGGTCAGGCCAATGCACGCCCCGGCCTCCACCTGCGCTTTGTCCACTGCTTCCAGGCCGCTGCGGAACGCCTCCGCCATATACGCGCCGCCCAGGAAGGTCAGCCCGATCACGGCGCAGGCTTCCGCACTGAAACGGATGCCCACCCGCGGCAGACCGGCATACAGAAAAAAGAGCTGCACCAACAGCGGCGTGTTCCGGGCCAATTCAATGTACCCCGCCGCAATCTGCCGAAGCACGGGCACACGAAAATAACGCGCCAGGCAGCAAAGCATCCCCAGCGCCAAGGAGCACAGCACCCCATACAGCCCGAACCGCAGCGTCACCCACGCGCCGCCTACATAATCCGATACATGGGAAGAAATAAATAACCAGTCCACTTGATCCTCCGGATAAACAGGCCGGGCAGCGGTGATCAACCCGCTGCGCAGCCTGCGGCTGTATATCCATTATATACAAAGGGGAAGAAAAGGAAAGACCATCACCTGCTCTTTTTATGTATTTGCCTCAGGTTCTTCTTCCATTTCCCGGTTGATTTCGTCTTCGCTTGCCGCCATTGCCCGGAGCGTCATTTCCAGGAGTTGATCCAGATCCCAGCCAAGCTGCTGTGCGCCGCGCTCAATAACTTCCCTGGAGCAGCCCGCCGCAAACCCTTTGCTTTTGTATTTCTTTTTCAGTGATTTCAATTCCATATCCTTCGTGCTTTTTGAAGGGCGCATCAGCGCTGCCGCCCAGATCAGGCCCGTCAGTTCGTCTGCCGCAAAAAGGACCTTCTCCATCTCATGAACAGGCTCTGTATCAATCGTTATGCCGCATCCGACAGTGATTCCATACCCGTGGGAACAAACAGAATGAATGATGTCATCGCTCACGCCGCCTTCTTTCAGCAGTTCCGGCGCTTTCAGGCAGTGTTCGTCCGGATACAGTTCAAAATCAATGTCATGAAGCAGCCCGACGATTCCCCAGTGATCTTCCTCCTGGGAGTACCCAAGCTCCCTGGCATACCATTTCATAACAGCCTCCACCGTCAAGGCATGCTGAATGTGAAATGGATCCTTGTTGTATTTCTTCAATAAAGCAAACGCGTCGTCTCTTGTAAGCATCGCTGTGTTTCCTCCTGTTTGCGTATGGATAGCGGAAAGAGAAAAGCCGGAAAGCACACGCTGCTTTCCGGCGGAAACGGTCAGAAATCAGAACATGAGCATGGAGGTCTGTTCGATGGCGCCAACATCAAATTCGATGTCGTATTCATTCAGGGCGTTGGCCGCGCCGGAATAATACTGGTCGAACTGACCGGCGGTTTCTTCGCTGTATTCCAGCACGGTCACAGCCACGGCTTTCAGGTGCACGATATAGTAGCCGCTGTCACCCTTCACCAGCAGCGTGCCGGTAGCCCCTTCCTTGGCCAGGTTCAGGGCGTTCTGGCCCTGGGTCAGCCGCACGAACACCTTGCCGCTTTCATATTTCCATTCGCTGATGGAGCTCAGGCCGATGGAGCCGTCCGGATTGATGGACATGATCTGGGCGATGCCGGTGCCTGTTTTGGGCTGATAACCTGCCGCTTTGGCTTCGTCCGCGGAGGAAAGCAGGGAACTCTTGGCCATCAGCACTTCTTCTGCTGCGGCCAGCGCGTCGCCGGACAGCACGGTCTTGGTGGCGGAAGCGGTGGTGTAGGCGTCGACGGTTTCAGCGGCAGCTGCGCCGCACAGCAGCATCGCCGCGATCAGCAGAGCAAACAGTTTTTTCATGTCAGTTTCACCCTCCTTTTGTATGTTCAGGGGTTTTCCCCCTTCTGCTAAAAGTCATTATACCGCACGATCAACCGGCAAGTCAACCTTTTTCCTACTTTTTAAGTAGGCGATTCTTTTTTCGATCATCCGCGCACAAAGGGAGCGCTGTACTCTGCGTTGATTTCCCGAAGTTCCTTCAAGCCGTCGATATACGGCTGGTAGATGCTCTCTGTTCTTCCGCCGCCCCGGTTATCGCAGCC
>CADBCX010000344.1 GCA_902793245.1 uncultured Eubacteriales bacterium
TCCCCATAGCTTCTCTTGCTACGGTTTATTATTCGACATGACTTCGTAATTTCCTTTTGGAATTTTACGTTAATTTATGGAGGAACTGAACAGTTACCTTCGTCGGTTAAATAACCTGTTCTGTTGAGCAACTCCAGCCAGTATCCCGTCTCATTTGCCTCCTTAAGTGCGATTTGCAGCTTGGATATGAAATCGGCTTTGCTGTGCGCATACTGCGCTTCACGGATATTGGCACCGATCGAGGTGCCGGAACGCCCGATTTGATTGGCGATGACAGACTCGCGTTTTGCTTTCAACGTCCTGACAAGGTCAACGATCGAAACGGCAAAATCCATGGATTGCCGGGATAGTTCATCATTGCGCATTTGATCTCACCTCCATCCATATCATATCAAATGACCGCAGGAAAAACAAGCATGCGAAAATGAAGGAATGAAGATGGGCTTCGCCCTAATGAAGAAATGAAGACGTTCGCTTCGCTCGCTAATGAAGCGAAGTCGCCCCTCACGCTTCATTCCTTCATTCCTTCATTAGCTAAGCGTCTTCATTCCTTCATCAGCCCCGCAGGGGCGACTTCATTCCGCCAACAAAAAAGCGCCTTTCGGCGCTATTTTATTGGCGGAGGCGGTGGGTTAGCGTCCCTTCGGGCCGCGGCTTCGCCCGCCCCCGTTCGCTCGCAAGCTCGCGAATCGGGTCCGATCATCCCGTCGCCACAGCCAAAAAGATTGACCCCCTTTTCAGGGGGTCAACTTTTTGGCGGAGGCGGTGGGATTCGAACCCACGAGGGCTTTCACCCTACCTGATTTCGAGTCAGGGCCGTTATGACCACTTCGATACACCTCCACGGCGAATAACATTATACCCCAACGGACGGGAAAATGTCAAGGCGCGGGGCGTCAGGGAACGGAAAGTTCGGAAAAAATAACAGCATCGCCGGGGACAGGGCTTGCCCCATGGGGTATAATAGAGGCAGAAACACAGAAGGAGCACCACTATGCGGGATTACGGTCTGGCGGAGCATCCGCTGGTAAACTACCACACCCACACCTGGCGCTGCATGCACGCCCAGGGCACCGAGGAGGAATACGTGCGCACGGCCATCGCCGCGGGCTTCAAGGTGCTGGGCTTCGCGGACCACACGCCCTGGCCCTACGAGAGCGGCTACGTGAGCCACATGCGCATGCGGCTGGACCAGTTTCAGGGCTACCTGGACACGGTTTCGGACCTGCGGACGCGCTATGCGGGCCAGATCCGCATCCCCGTGGGGCTGGAGTGCGAGGCGTTCCCCCGGTACATGGGCTGGCTGAGGGACATAAAGGCGCAGCACCTGGACTACCTGATCCTGGGCAACCACTACGACCTGACGGACGAGGGCGCCCACGACGTGTTCTCCGACGCCGGCGGCTTCTATTTCGGCCGGAGCACCGAGCCCGCCCAGATTCGCCGCTACGGCAAGCGCACCCTCGCGGGCATGGAGACGGGCCTGTTTGACTGCGTGGCCCACCCGGACCTGTTCTGCCACACCTACCGGCGCTTCGACGCGGACTGCGCCGCCGTCAGCCGGGACATTTGCCAGGCGGCGGAGGCGCTGGACCTGCCCCTGGAATACAACCTGCTGGGCATCCAGTATCACGCCCGGATGCAGGAGGCGGGGCTGCTGGGCTACCCCTGCCCCAGGTTCTGGGAGATCGCCGCCCAGTATAAAATCAAGGCCATCGTGGGCTTCGACGCCCACCGGCGGGACCACCTGGAGCGCACGGACCTGTTCTACAAGGGGCTGGACTTCCTCTGGGGCCTGGGCATCGAGACCCTGCCCTACCTGCCGGGGCTGGATCCGGATTGAGTGAGGAGTGTGGAGTGTGGAGAGTGGGGTTATAGAATGCGGCTGACGCGAGCGCCATCCCTGTTCCCTTCACAATTCCTATTGCCTATTGCCTATGTACCCACTGATCAAATCGAGTTCGGGAGGTAGATCAAGAGAGAAAGCAAGCGAAAACGAGGTCAAAGTGGGAGGAATTCCTCTAAAACCACCCCATTTCAAGGGCTATTTCCCTAAATTTGGCAGAATTACCCCTGGAATTAATCATCGAAGAGCAAAGCCGTTTTCGAGTTCTGGATTCTTTCGGCTTTCCTCGCCGTCGCGAG
>CADBCX010000345.1 GCA_902793245.1 uncultured Eubacteriales bacterium
GGTAAAGGCGATATGATGCCGCCGGGCCGCCTCCCGATAGGGCTCCATGGCCGTCAAAAGATCCGACAGGGGCTGGTCCATCAGACTGGGCGCGCCCTTGGTAATATCCCGATAGGGCATGAACAGCTGCCCCAGGGCGAACTGGATGCCCTCGATCCCGCACCGCTCCAGCAGGGCGAAGCCTTCTTCTATACCGCCCACGCGGGCGAACAGATCGGCAGGCAGAATGGAAATCTTGTACATAGCGCCGCTCCTTTGATAAAAAACTAACCGTATTATACTCGAAACGCCCTTTTTCGTCAATCAAAGAACCCCGTGAAAAGCTGTTTTCACGGGGCGGACCGGTGTTTCTGTCCGGCAGACAAACGGAAAAGCCGCCTTCCTTTCTCCATCCGGTCGCTTGGCGCGGGGACGATGCAGGGAGAAACACATCGCCCCGCGTCGTCTGTCCGCCTCGTCGGCCTGCTCTTGTTCAGCCGACGGTATCAGTATATCCGCCGTCGCGCGGTTTTATGCCCCCGCAAAAACTTGTCAAATATCGCAAAACATGCTATACTATACCGTCGTTTAAATGGAAGGACGTGAGGGCATTGACCCACATTTATCTGGACGCCATGGGCGGCGACAACGCGCCCGGCTGCACGGTGGCGGGCGCCATCGAGGCCCTGCGGGTCAACAAGGACCTGAAAATCACCCTGGCAGGCGATGAAACCGCCATCAATTCTCTTTTGAAGGACTGCGACGACGTGCGCAGCCGCCTGCATGTCGAGCATTGCAGCGAGACCATCACCAATCATGACGCCCCCGTCATGGCCGTGCGCACCAAGAAGGACAGCGCGGTGGTGAAGGGCATGCTGGCCGTGCGGGACGGCAGGGCGGACGGCTTCGTCTCCGCCGGTTCCACCGGGGCCACGCTGGCGGGCGGCATGTTCCGCCTGGGCCGCATCGACGGCATTGACCGGCCCGCGCTGGCTCCCCTGATGCCCAACGGCAAGGATTTCTTTTTGCTCATCGACTGCGGCGCCAACGTGGACTGCAAGCCGGAATACCTGCAGCAGTTCGCCATCATGGGCGACGCCTATATGCGCTGCGTGCGGGGGCTTGATAATCCCCGGGTGGGCCTGCTCAACATCGGCGCGGAGGCCGAAAAGGGCAACCAGCTGGTGAAGGAGACCTATCCCCTGCTGGAAAAGACCCCCGTGAACTTTGTGGGCAACATCGAGGGCCGGGACGTGACCGCCGACATGGCGGACGTCATCGTGGCGGACGGCTTCAGCGGCAACCTGATCCTCAAATTCATGGAGGGCGTGGCCGGGACGCTGTTTGGCATGATCAAGGCCGAAATGATGAGCAGCCTGCGCTGCAAGCTGGGGGCGCTGATGGCCAAGCCCGCCTTCCGGCAGATCAAGAAAAAAATGGACTACACCGAAGTGGGCGGCGCGCCCCTGCTGGGCGTCAAGGGCGCAGTGGTCAAGGCCCACGGCTCCAGCAACGCCCACGCCATCGCCTGCGCCATCCGCCAGGCCGTCAACATGGTGGAGGGCGGCGTGGCCCCCGCCATCGAAAAGAAGCTGTCAGAAACGCTGAAAAGCGAATAACGCATCATCCGATGCGATACTCAATATTACAGAGGAGGACGAACCCAAATGACTTTTGACAAGGTAAAGGCCCTGATTTCCCAGCAGCTGAAAGTGCCCGCGGAGAAGGTGACCCCCGATGCCCGTCTGGTGGAGGACCTGGGCGCGGACAGCGCCAACGTGATGGTGCTGATCATGGAAGTGGAAGATCAGTTTGGCATCATGGTAGAGGACGACGCCATCATGACCCTGAAAACCGTGGCCGACGTTGTTGCCTACATCGATTCCAAGCTGTAATAAGCGCCCGCGGGTGGAAAACAGGCTGCCATTCTTTTGCGCAGCCCGTTTTCTGTGCGCGGATAAGGAGTAAATACCGTGGATCTGTCTAAACTGGAAAACGCTCTGGGCTACCGCTTTCAGCGGCCCGCTTTGCTGCGGCTGGCCCTCACCCATCCCTCCTGCGGCGCGGAAAACAACCAGCGGCTGGAGTTTTTGGGCGACGCCGTGCTGCAGCTTTCCATGAGCGACATCGTGTTCCGCGCCCATCCCGAG
>CADBCX010000346.1 GCA_902793245.1 uncultured Eubacteriales bacterium
TTATTTTCCCATGTATCTGTGCGGCGGCATCGCTGAATACTTTTACGGGGCAATGCTGCCCTCCACCGGCTATGTGTCCGCGTTCCATCTGCGGCTCCAGGGAACGGGCATGGTGCTGCAAATGCCCTCGCCCGATGACCCGGCCCACGCTTCGCCGTTTGTGTCCCGGCCCAAAATTCTGGAATGCTTCGCCCAATCCAACCGCTGGTGCGATATTTTGGGCTGCATGAACGCCTCCGACCTGAATGACATGACCGTATGCGGCGAGCTGCCCCAGTTCATCCGCATCAACGAAGCCCTGCACGACCAGTCCATCGGCGAGATCGCCCAGGGCGTGTTCCGGCGGAAGGCCAAGGCGGTGTTCGTCGCCGGGCCCTCCTCCAGCGGAAAAACCACCTTTTCCAACCGGCTGTGCATCCACCTCAGGGTGCTGGGCCTGAAACCCGTGCTGGTGTCCCTGGATGATTTTTACCTGGATCGGGATGCCCTTCCCCTGGAAGCCGACGGGCAGCCCGATCTGGAAGCGCTCTCCGCCCTGGACGTGCCGCTGCTGCGGGACTGCGTGGCCGGGCTGCTGCGGGGCGAAAAGGTCATGATGCCCAAGTATGATTTCACCGTCAGCAAGCGGGCGGGGAAAATGTATCCCCTGCAATTATTCCAGGATCAGATTCTGGTGATGGAGGGCATTCACGGCCTGAACCCCGCCCTGCATGAGGGCTTCGACCCGGAGTTGATCTGCAAGGTGTACATCAGCGAATTGGCCTGCCTGAACCTGGACCACCACAACCGCATCCGCACCACCGACGCGCGCTTGCTGCGCCGCATCGTGCGGGATCACCAGTTCCGCAACACGCCGCCAGAAGAAACGCTGACCATGTGGAACAGCGTGCGCCGGGGCGAGGAAACCTGGATCTTCCCCTACCAGGAGCAGGCGGACTTTGTGTTCAATTCCGCGCTGCATTACGAGCTGTCGGTTTTGAAGCGCTACGCTTATGAACTGCTCAAGGAAATCCCGCCGGAAAACCCGGTGTACTTGAGTTCCCGTCGGCTGCTGAAAATCCTTCATTATATTCTGCCCGCCACCGAAGAAGCCATGCGCGATATTCCGCCGCTGTCGCTGCTGCGGGAGTTTATCGGCGGATGCACCTTGTATCAGTGAGCAGAGTACAGAGTACAGATTGTTTCGTTTTCACATTTGGCCGTCTGCCATGGACTGATCATATAAATCTGTACTCTGCACTCTGTACTCTAAACTCTCGTTTCCCATCAACTCGAAAAAAGGGCTGACTGAACTCTCTCATCAAAAAACAATCTTTCCCTCTGATAAATCATCGCCTCCCTGCGCACAATAGCCGCGAGGAGGCGATTTGCTATGAAAAAGATGCTTTTGTTTCTGATGCTGGCCGCGGCGGCGGCCCTGCTGCTCACCGGCTGCGCCAGCAGCGCGGACACCCTGCCGTCCCCCACGCCGGGAACCGGCAGCGTTACGATTCAGCCGCTGATTCCTGACATGAACAGCCAGAACATGCAGGCGACGGACATGCCCAGCGGCACCGCACAGCCCATGAATAACGGCAATACCATGACCGTGGAAAGCGCCCAGAAAGCAGCCCAGGCCATGAAGGAAGCCGTGATGAAGCTGAGCGAGGTGGACGAAGCCTGGGTGGTGCCCATGGGCGACACCGCGCTGGTGGGCGTGAAGTTCGACAGCCAGTACCAGGGCGGGGCCGATGACCGGCTGAAAAAGATGGTGCTGACAAGGGTGCAGAGCGTGGACAAGGCGTTTACCAAGGTGGCCGTAACGGACAGCGCCGCGCTGGTGACCGGCATCCAGGCCCTGGCCGAAACGCTGAAAGGCGCGTCCTCCCTGGACGACGTGAACACCAAGGCGGAAGACATGCTCAAACAACTGACGGTGTATTCCGAATGATGGAAAACGCCGCCCGCGCGCGGAAATGGATGCTCTGGGCCGCGCCGGTGATGGCGCTGGCCGGGCTTTTCCGGCGCGCGGGCGGCGCGGCGGCGGGGCTGGCCCTGTGGATAGGGTTAGGCCTGCTGCTGTCTGCCGGAAAAGGACAGATCCGGCTGTATCCCAAACAGCGGCGGGTGAAACTCCACCGGTTGCTT
>CADBCX010000347.1 GCA_902793245.1 uncultured Eubacteriales bacterium
GAACACCGGCAAGGTGCTGACCCACAACTACATTCTCAAGGAGATCTGGGGCAGCTATACCGCCTCGGATGTGGGTTCGCTCAGGGTGTTCATGGCGACGCTGCGCAAGAAGCTGCAAGCGGGTGACGACACCCAGCCCTACATCCAGACGCACATCGGCATCGGCTACCGCATGCTGAAACAGGATGTCAGGCCGGAGGACACACCGTGAATATGCCGCATAAGCCGGAAGGGCTGAGGCGCGAGCCCCGCCCGGAGGAATGGCTGGTATTCGGATTCCTGGGCATCATCCTGCTGGGGACGCTGCTGCTGGCGCTGCCCGTCTCGACACGGTACGGCCACAGCATCGGCCTGTTCGACAGCCTGTTCACGGCAACCTCCGCCGTGTGCGTGACGGGCCTTGTTGCGGTGGACACCGGCACGACCTTCTCCCTGTTCGGACAGGCCGTGCTGCTCGTGCTGATCCAGGTCGGCGGCCTGGGCTTCATGGTGTTTGCCACGCGGGTCATGATGATGTTGGGACGGCGAATCTCCATAAAAAACAGGCTGTTGATCCGGGAATCCATGAACGGCGCGTCCCTTTCCAACCTCGGCACCCTGGCGCGACGCTATTTGCTGCTGGCGCTGGGCATCGAAGCGGTGGGGGCGGCGCTGCTGGCCATCCGTTTTGTGCCGATGTTCGGCCTTCGGCGCGGAGCGTGGTTCGCAGTATTCCATGCAGTCAGCGCCTTTTGCAACGCAGGCTTTGACCTGTTCGGAGGCTTCTCCAGCCTGACCGGCTTTGCTGCCGACCCGCTGGTGCTGCTCACTGTGGCGGCGCTGATCGTCCTGGGCGGTCTGGGCTTTTCCGTCATACTGGAGGTGCTGCGCAGCCGACAGGGCTTGAAGAACCTTTCGCTGCACACCCGTATCGTGCTCACCTTCACGCTGGCGCTGCTGTTGGCGGGCACGGCCTTCTATACGCTCGTGGAGCGCGGCAGGCTGGATGTCTTCAATGCCTTTTTCCAGTCCGTCACCATGCGCACGGCGGGGTTCAATTCCGTCGATCTCTCGGCCTTCACGGACAGCTCAAAGCTGTTCAGCAGTCTGCTGATGATGGTTGGCGCGTCCCCGGCCTCCACCGGCGGCGGCATGAAAACCACCACCGTGGCGGTGGTGGCGCTTTTGATATTCAGCGTCGTGAAGGGCGATGACGGGGTCAACGCCGCCCGCCGCCGGATCTCCGCTGATACCGTGCGAAGGGCACTGGCGGTGGTGGCGCTGTTTCTGACGATGCTGACGCTGGGCACGCTCTCCCTCTCGATCCTCGAGAATGGACGCTTTTCCCTGGCGGACATTCTTTTTGAGTGCTCCAGCGCCATGGGTACCGTGGGCGTCTCCGCCATAGGTACGCCAAACCTGTGCCCCGTCAGCCGCGCATTGCTCATGCCGATGATGTTCCTGGGCCGCGTCGGCCCGCTGACCCTGGCCATCGCCGTGGCGCGCAGGCAGGGGAATGTCAAACCAGTCGCCAAGTTCCCGGAGGAAAAGATCATGATCGGTTAGGCGGGTTAGGCGGCAACGATATGATAAATGAAGAGGCCAATCAAGGTGCCTTGAAAGACATCTTGATCAGCCTCGGTTTTTCTATGCCTCACCACGTTTTACATACACCACAATGGCATCCCTGTCTGTGCTGAGTATATTCAGAGGAACAGCGCCCTCATGTAATCCTGCAGCATATGCAGCACCCTGACCACTTCCACCTGATTTGCTTCGCAAAGGTAGAATACCCGGTAGTTTTCGCAGACCAGGAACCGATAATCGGTATGGACGGAAAGTACAGCATCCAATGGTGTGCCTCTCTCGGGCATATCCTGGAGGCTTTCGATGCTTGTCCTGAGCAGCTTGAGGATGCGCAGGGCGGCGTCGGGATTCGCCAACTCATCGCTGATGTAATCGCGGATGCCGATCAAATCCCTTCGCGCCGCCGGGGAAACGATCACGTTTGCCATGCTTACACACCCAGCCCTTGGAAGGCCTCGTCGATGGTCAGGCCACCTTCCCTGCGCAGGGATTCCACGCCCTTGGAGAGCTCGGTCAGCAGGCGGATGGTCGCAAGCTGTTTCTCATAA
>CADBCX010000348.1 GCA_902793245.1 uncultured Eubacteriales bacterium
CGCCCGGAATGAGGGTGGGGCTGTCCCCGTAGGCATGGAAATACCAGGAGCCTTTGGTGGCATAGGCGCCGGCAAAGCCCAGGTGATGCAGAAAATTGGGATAGGCGCTGCCGTCCCCGTAATAGTAGAAGTCCGAGAAAAGGCCCCGGCCCAGGCCGGTGTCCGTGCTGTATCCGATGTTGGGCAGGGGCGTGAACTTCCAGCCGGTCTTGGGCTTTTGCTCCTGCTCCTGTTCCTGCTTTTGCTCCTGCGCGGGCGCCGTAGCCCCCGCAAGGAGCAGAAGCAGGAGTATGGTCAGGGTTCTTTTCATGGACGCAAAGATAGCAATTATTCTGCTTTCAGGCGCAGAAAACTGTATCCAAAGCGTTTACAGGCGGCTTTCTCCAGTTCCTCGCGGTCGTCCGGATGGGCAATGGAAATCAGGAGTTTGGCACGCTCTGCCAGGCTCTTTCCGCGCAGGTACACAATGCCGTATTCCGTGGCCACAAACTGCGTCTGGAAGCGGGTGGTGACCACGCCGGCACCCGGGGTGAGGGTGGGGACAATCTTGGCTTTTCCCTTGGCGGTGCGGGAGGGAAGGGCAATGAAGGTGCGCCCGCCTTCCGCCAGGGCGCAGCCGTACATGAAGTCGTGCTGGCCGCCCACGCTGGAGAAAATCATCTCGCCGATAGAGTCGGCACAGATTTGCCCCGTGAGGTCCACCTCGATGGCGGAATTGATGGCGCAGGCCCGCGGATTTTGGGCAATCAGGAAGGGGTCGTTGGTGTAGGCCACGTCAAAGAACTCCATGGTGGGGTTGTGGTCGATGAACTTGTACATGGGGGCGGAGCCGATGGCGAGGGCCGCTACGCTTACGCCCGGATGCACCTTTTTGAGGGAATTGTCAATGACGCCTTCCTTGATGAGGCGGATGACCCCGTCGGTCATGGCTTCCGTGTGCAGGCCCAGATGCTGGTGGTGCTTAATGCCGTTGAGGACGGCATTGGGGATGCCTCCTACGCCAATCTGCAGGCAGGCCCCGTCCGGGATTTGGGACGCCACGTTGGCGCCAATGGCCGCTTCAATGGGCGTGGGCTCCCCAAAGACCATCCCAAGCGGCGGCTCTTCCGAGTACACGGCCGCGCTGATTTCGGACTCATGGATGAGACATTTTCCGTACAGGTAGGGAATGTTGGGGCTCACCTGGGCAATGACCACCCGCGCGCATTCTACGGCGCTTACGGCGATATCGGCCGATATGCCGTTCTTCTCTGCCCCTAAAGCCAGCAGATAGGTGCACAGAGCTTCGTTCCAGCCCGAAATTTTCAGGGAGTACTTGTCATCGCGGGAGTACCAGAGCCAATACAGGCCGTCCTGGCTGGTTCCCGTGTAGCCTGCCCAGTCTATTTCATCGTACAGGCGGTCGATGGTCTCGCGGATGGCTTTTTCTTCGGCCGTGTCCTTGTCCAGGTATTCCCGGGCCACGATCAGGCCCTGTACCAGGAACGAAGTTTCCACCAGGTCACCGGTGGCCGACTGGTCGCCGAAGGGGGCGAATGTCCCGTCCGGATTGTGCCAGTGCGACCAGACGCCTTTGTAGCGGTCTGCCTTGCTCAGGAAGGTCAGGATCTTATTGATCTGGCCGATTCCCTGCGCACGCGAAATCCAGCCCCGCTCCATGCCTACGACCAGAGCCATGACGCCGAAACCGCCGCCGCCGATGGTCACCGTGTTGCCGCGGTTGTTGCCCTCCAGCGCCAGTCCGGACTCGGGCTCGGCCCCTTCGTAAAAGAAGTTAAAGGCGGCTTTCTGCTGCTTGTCCAGCACTTTGCGTACGTTGCCGGGGACATAGGTCTGGTCACCGGGCGGGTAGCTGGGCGTGGCCGGCTCTGCCGGCTGCGGGCTTTGCGAACAAGCCCGCAGGCAGAAGCTGATAAAAAGGATTAATAAGGAATACGCTTTCATCACTTATTAATAACCGGGGTTCTGGGTAAGGATGCCGTTGGAGGCGTCGATCTGTCTCTGGGGGATCGGATACAGTTCCTGGACGCCGGGGACAAAGCCGGTGATCTTGTCGGTCTCACCCCAGCGGACCAGGTCGAAGTAGCGTTCAAACTCCATGGCCAGCTCGAAGC
>CADBCX010000349.1 GCA_902793245.1 uncultured Eubacteriales bacterium
TGGATATGATGCGGCTGATTTCCTTCCCCGAACCGGAACGCAATATGCGGGCGTATCCCCACCAATTGTCCGGCGGGATGCGGCAGCGTATCATGGTGGCCATGGCGCTGATCTGCAATCCGCAGGTTCTGTTTGCCGACGAGCCCACCACCGCCCTGGACGTGACCATCCAGGCGCAGATCATCGAGCTGATGAACAGCCTGAAAGAAAAGCTGAACACCGCCATCGTGCTGATCACCCACGATCTGGGCGTGGTGGCCAACATGGCCCAGCGGATTTACGTGATGTACGCCGGGAAGATCGTGGAGCGCGGTTCGGCCAAGGATGTTTTCTACCGGCCAAAACACCCCTACACCTGGGGGCTGCTTGCTTCCGTGCCCCGGCTGGACGCGGAGCAGGACCGGGATTTCCGGTATATCCCCGGCACGCCGCCCGACCTTTTAAACCCGCCCAAAGGCTGCCCCTTCGCCGCCCGGTGCCGTTATGCCTGCCGCGCCTGCGTGACCGATATGCCGGAGGAAACGGCCTTTGACACCCAGGATCATCGGGCGTCCTGCTGGCTGTACCATCCCGGCGCGGAAGCGCTGCTGGCCG
Organism: uncultured Eubacteriales bacterium; assembly: GCA_902793245.1. Lineage (GTDB taxonomy): Bacteria > Bacillota > Clostridia > Christensenellales > Aristaeellaceae > RUG563. The sequence continues at coordinate 595 of CADBCX010000349.1, forward strand.
CCGCCCAACGGGAAAGGGGGAATCAGCCGTGAACCAGCCCGTTCTGCTGGAAACGAAAAACCTGCGCAAGACTTTTGAAATCAAAGGCCGTGGCACCCTGACCGCCGTGAACAGCGTCAGCCTGACCCTGCGCGAGGGGGAAACCCTGGGCCTGGTGGGGGAAAGCGGCTGCGGCAAAACCACCCTGGGCCGCACCATCGTGAAGCTCTATCAGCCCGACGCGGGGCAGATCCTGTATCAGGGCCGGGACATCTGGCAGTTTGGCCGGAAGGAAAACCTGCGTTACCGCAAGGACGTGCAGATGATTTATCAGGACCCTTACGCCTCCCTCGATCCCCTGTCTGTGGTGTCCACCTCCATTGCGGAGGGGCTGGACATTCACGGCCTGTATCCGGGCAAGGCCCGGCGGGAGCGGGTGCTGGAGCTGCTGCATATGGTGGGCCTGAACAAAGAGCACGCCAACCGCTTTCCCCATGAGTTTTCCGGCGGCCAGCGGCAGCGCATCGGCATTGCCCGGGCGCTGGCGGTGGAGCCCAGGCTGATCGTATGCGACGAGCCGATTTCCGCCCTGGACGTTTCCATCCAGGCGCAGGTCATGAACCTGCTGGTTCGGTTGCAGCGGGACATGGGGCTGAGCTATCTGTTCATCACCCATGATCTGTCCATGGTCAAGGCGATTTCCGACCGCATTGCGGTCATGTATCTGGGCTCGATCGTGGAGCTGGCCCCCGCCGCCACGCTGTATCGGGAGCACTGCCACCCCTACACGGAAGCGCTGCTGTCCGCCATTCCTTTACCGGACCCCGACGTGGAGGCCACTCGGCGGCGCATCCTCCTCAAGGGCGATATTCCCAGCCCCGTCAACCTCGGTCCCGGCTGTCCCTTCGCCAGCCGCTGCCCCCACGCCAAACCCATCTGCCGGGAACAGCAGCCCGCGCTGAAAGAAGTCGCCCCCGGACACTTCGCAGCCTGTCATGAAGCGGAGTGATTTCCGCGGCAAGATGTTTCCCGGCATCCACTCAGAAAGGGGTTTCTATGCTGTCAACTGCCACTGCCAACGCTGTGTTCGCTTACGCCCTGCGGGGCGGCGCGGACTTTGCCGAACTGTTTCTGGAGGATCGGGACGACGTATCCATCGACTGCGCTGACCGGGTGAACGAAGTGTCGCGGATGCGGTCGTATGGCGCGGGGCTGTATCTGCTGAAAGGAAACAGCGGCGCGTATGTGTATCTGAACGACCTGTCGGAACCGGCGCTGCGCCGGGCGGCGGACGACGCGCTGGCGCTGATGGGCGCGTCGGGGGAAGGGATTGGAACGCCCCGGCCTTTCACCGTGCTGAACCGGGAAAACCCCTGCCCGGTGCTCGTTTCGCCCTCCGAAGCAGGGCAGGAACGCAAAATATCCCTGCTGCGGGAAGCAGTGCTGTGCGCCTCCTCGCTGCCGGAGGTGAGCAGGTGCCGGGCGACCTGGTTTGACCGGGATCAGCGGGTCACCATCCTGAACAGCGAGG
>CADBCX010000350.1 GCA_902793245.1 uncultured Eubacteriales bacterium
GCCGGGTCGGGGAAGCGTCCCAGCAGGTAGGGGCGAACCTCGCTCCAGTGGTAGTACACCCCGTTTACGGCTTCCAGGGCCGGAATCGTCCGTTCACGCTCATTATAAATAAATTTCACCAGGATGTCGCCCTTGCGGTTGCGGTAGAAAACCCACTGGATATTGGAGGCCATGGAAACCTCGTTGCCGCTTTTCCAGCGCTCGTGATTCTCCGGGGTCAGGCGCTCGTCAAATCCCTCGATCCCCATCCAAGAGGCCAGGGCAATCAGGCCCCAGTCGTGTCCGAAACGCAGGTCGGCGCAATAGCGGCCCGTGTCCAGGCACTCGTCGGCCTTCTCTACGAAATCCTTTACCAGCGTGCTGGCATAGGGCATCCGGAGGTCTCCGAACGGTGCCGAATTGCAGTGGTTGAAATACAGGTTCGCGTTCTTGATGCTCCAGAGTTTATAGGCTTCCTCGAAGGGTAGATATTCGTACATCGGCGTAGGGTCGAAGTTCTGGGCAATGGAGCACACCACGTGCAGGTAGCGTTCGAATTTCACGGGATGATGCATGATCTTCATCGCCTTTTTCAGATTCGTCACCAGCGGGGCGATGGCATCCTCCGGCACCAGCCAATGGTCGTACAGGCTGTCCAGGTAGGGTTTCACCCGGTCGTGTACGATGGAATCGGGCGGCGTGACCATGATGTAGGCCATGAGCGCCTGGGCGGAATCGGCATCGAAGGAGAGCTTGCGGTTGCAATCCCGGAGCGCGGCGGTAAAATGCCGCATGCTGGCGTGGCAGCGGTCCGATACGCTGCTGACCTCCCGCACGGCCTTGCGGCCTTTGAATACGGGTTTGAACGATGCGTACAGGTTCCGCGCGAGGCGGTCATGCTCGCCGGCCCCCTTGGCCGTGAGTTTTCCCTGGCGCGGTTCCTGCCAGTCCCATTGGCGCCGTGCATGTTCCAGCAGCGCGGCTCCCTTGGGGGAAAGCAGCCCCGCATCGCCCAGTTCCGTCAGCTTGCGGATAACGTATTTGTGTGCCGAGGAGTAGGTGATCAGACGCGATCCGTGGCGGCCGTAATGGCTGATATAGAAGGGTTTATATCCCTTCGGGGCGGGGGTGTACGCCAGCGGATGGAACTCGTACCCATGGTAGTTCGCCGCCACCCGGTCGATATTCTCCTGCAGGTAGGCCCGGCCATCCTGGTCACGCATCTCGGGAGTCTGCGCAAAGGCGCCGACTCCAAAAAGGAATACCGTTAGAATTCCAAAGACAAATCGGACATTTCTCATAACTTACAAAGATACGAAAAATGTCCGAATCGTCAAGCATTAGAACAGAATACTATAGCGGAGGGTGAGGGCCGGTGTGAATTGTTTCCGGCTCTTGCTTCCCTGGATGATGGAAGCGCCGTCTCGTTCCTTCCAGGAATCAAAGAATTTGCTTCTTTGCAGCAGGAAACCCAGGGCCAAGGCGCTTCTGCGCCCGAATTTCCAGCCCAACTGCGGCTCAAAGAAGAAGCCGCTGTAGAGGGGATCCTTCTTATTCGAGCCCCCGACCTCGTCTCCTGGATAGCGCGTAAAAATACCGACGGCATAGCCCGCATCCAGATGGGCAAAGAAATGCTCTTTGCCATAGCCGAGGCGAAGATACAGGGGAATGTCCAGTTCTGTGCGGAACGACCGGCTGCCGGACCCGTTCAGGACGCTATACTGATAGCAGGGACGCCCGATACGGAACCCGATACCGGCTCCTGCCGTAAAGCCACCTCCCAACGGATATTGGGCGGTAAACTGGGGCGTTACAAAGAAAAGAGGCCCCTGCTTGAAGCCCACGCCGGCCGTCAGCTCGGCAGAATAAATCCAACGGTCTTGTGCCTGAAGTGAAAGGCCCGCAAGGCAAAGCAGAAAACAAACCAGAATAATTTTAATGCGTTTCATGGGTGATATGAATAAATAATCAATGTCCTATTGTTATCCGAAGTCCCGATGATACCGAAAACATCAGCGGATGCTTTGTCCGATAAGTTTCCGGTACCGGGTTTTCCGGTGTTATGGTACAACTTAATGTCGGCTCAACGTAAACGCCAATTCTTTTTGTAAGATTAAAT
>CADBCX010000351.1 GCA_902793245.1 uncultured Eubacteriales bacterium
CACGGCCAGCAGGATGGACGGGAAGAAGGAGTGCAGCAGGCTTCCTTCTTTCCGATGGAGGATCAGGAACAGGGAAAGGAGGCACAGCGCCACGGCCGCTTTCCATACCAGGCGAGTCCACGGTTGATCCGCAAAGAACCAGAACGCGGCTTCCGTTTCCACCGCGGCGATGCCCAGCAGGCACAGCAGCACCCAGACGAAGAAGGAATAACGCTTTGTTTTGGAGCGCCTGAACGAAGCGATCAGGCACAGGGGGAGGCAGATGATCAGGGCCAGCACGGCGAACAGCACCGTCAGCGCATTGCGCCAATTGAAGCCCAGGGAAGCAATGCCCAGGAACTCCGCCAGTTCGCGGGCGCTGAAGCTCTTTTCCTCAAAGCCCGGCAGAGGGACGGCCTCATGGTTTTTATACTGCATTGCAATCCCGGTGTCTCCCGCCCGGACCGGGATTTTTTCCGAGGCCGCGCCGGGATATTGGCTGCCGGCCCGAACGGTCATAACCGCCTGAACGCATTCCACCGTGCCGTCCTTTTCCGCCGTCCAGGTCACGCGGTAATCACCGTCCAGGGGGACGGCAATCACCGTGGTGTTGCCGCTGCGTTCCTTATAGAATGCCATGGAGAAGTCATCGGAGTCGCCGAAAGAGTCGGGGGTGGAAACGGCGCCGTCGGAATGGACGGTGAACACCTCCGCGTTTTTGGCTTCATCCCACAGCGTCAGGCTCACCGGACCGCGCGCCATCACATAACAGCACCGCTCGTTGCTTTCAAACGCGCCGGTCCGGATGTTGAACATGGCGGAGAAATAGGAGTTGGGCGTGTGCTCCACCAGGAAGCGAATGAAAGCGCTGCCGGTGTTCTGATTGGCTTCGTCGAAGCCTCTGCGCAGCACGATGCCGCTGAACACCCGCATGAAATAATCGATCAGATCATCCAGATGGGTTTTGTCCTCCCGGTCAAGCAGCTTGATATTCTGCATCAGATCCCGCAGAATGGGTAACGTGTTATTCACCGTTTTGTCGTGCATCAGGCTGACCAAAGCGGGCTGGAAACGGTCATGGTAATTTTCCGCGTCCTCCGTCAGATCCAGAATCAGGGACAAAAGCAGCCGCGACCGCAGGGTCAGCGCGGGGCTGTAATTATATTCCACGGCGAATTCTTCCTTGTTGGTGAAGCTGCGCACGAAGTTATCCAGAAATCCGAGGTAGGAGGAAAACTCCTGCACGGACAGGAACAAGTCCTTGCCGTACCGGCCATAGCCCCATTCGGCGGGCATCACCTGCGGAACCAGATCCGCCGGGTTGATGATGTTATACTAAACTCAATCTAAAACTATATCATCTTTGGGCATCTTTTACGCCATGGCGTTGCTTCATTCCGGTCAACGTAGCGCTGCTACGCCTCCCTCCATTCAGCTTAGCCACGGCGCAAAATCCATCCCAAATCTGATACATTTTTAGCTTGAGTTTAGTATTAAAGTGAATCATATCAGAATTGGAAATAAATGAACGCGCTGGCTGTCCCGCTGTCCATGCGGATGAGCGCGGCAAGGCAAAGGGCCAGGAGCAGACCAACCCACACCGCATCGGGGCAATGCGGGGGTGCTTCCGCTGTCAGGGCAGGAAGCTTATACAGCAGGAGCAGACCGCCTGCCAGCAGGAGCAGCAGCACGGCGGGGGACACATCCAGCGGCCCGGCGCTCAGAAGCAGCCGGGTTCCGGCAGCCAGATTCCAAACTGAAAAGAGCTGCCCTGTCAGCAGTAAGGCACGGCTCGTATCTCCTGCCCGGAAAAACAGCCAGGAAAAACTGACGGCGCAAAGGGTCAGCACACGCTCCCACAGGCCGGGGCGAAGCGCAGGCCAAAGCCGCTTTCTCAAGGTATATAGATTCAGAAAACAGGCGTGCATCAGGCCCCACAGCACATAGCTCCAGGCCGCGCCGTGCCACAGGCCGCACAGGGAGAACACTGCGATGGTGGCCAACATTTGCCGGGCCAGTCCCTTTTTACTGCCGCCCAAGGGGATATAGACGTAATCTGTGAACCAGCGCGTGAGGCTGATATGCCAGCGAAAAAAAAAATCACGAATG
>CADBCX010000352.1 GCA_902793245.1 uncultured Eubacteriales bacterium
TGAAAACGTGGGCCGCAGCAAGCTGATCAACATGCGGGCCAACCGGCTGGAAAGCGTGGGCTGGGCGACGCTGAAACGCGTTTTTGACTTCTTTGCCAGCGGACTGGGGCTGCTGCTGCTCAGCCCCCTGCTTTTGCTGATCGCCCTGGGCGTGAAGCTGTCCAGCCCCGGACCGATCCTGTTCAGGCAGGTGCGCGTAGGCTATAAGCGGCAGGAGTTCAACATGCTCAAATTCCGCAGCATGAAGGTGAACGACAGGGAAACGACTGCGTGGAGCACAAACGAGGACGACCGCCGCACGCGCTTTGGCAGCATGCTGCGCAAGACGAGCCTGGACGAACTGCCCCAGCTGTGGAACGTATTCAGGGGAGACATGAGCCTGGTGGGCCCGAGGCCGGAGCTTCCCTATTTTGTGGAAAAGTTTAAAGAAACCATTCCTTTTTATATGGTCAAGCACCAGGTCAAGCCCGGCATCACCGGCTGGGCCCAGATCAACGGCCTGCGCGGGGATACCGATATTGAAACCCGCGTGCATTACGATCTGTGGTACATCGAAAACTGGAGCGTCTGGCTGGATCTGCGCATCATCTTCCGAACAGTTTTCGGCGGGATGCTGAACGGCGAAACCTTCGGCGCGAAAAAGAAGCATCCCGGCGGTTAAGCGCAAAAAAACAATATATATGCAGAAATCGGGCCTGTAAAGAATTGACACGGCCAGCATCGGCTCTGTATAATAATGCAGCGTTATCAAACATCCGAAAGGAAGGAATGAGAACCTGATGAATACGGAGCTGATTATTTTCTTTATCTATCTGGTGTTCACCGTCGGTATCGGCGTGTTTTTCCTGCTGCGCACCCGGCACGGCAACGAGAAGGACTACTTCCTCGGCGGGCGTCAGATGGGCCCCTGGGTGTCGGCGCTGTCAGCCGGCGCGTCGGACATGAGCGCCTGGGTGCTGATGGGCCTGCCCGCTTCCGTGTACGCCTTCGGCGTGGGGAAGACCTGGATCGCCATTGGCCTGGCCATCGGTTATGCCCTCAGCTGGATCGTTGAAGCGCCGCGCCTGCGCCGCTACTCCATCGCAGCGAAGGACAGCATCACCATTCCCCAATACCTGACCAACCGCTTCCTGTCCCAGAAGAAGGCCATGCAGGTCATCTGCGCGGTGATCTTCCTGACGGCCTATACCATCTACGCCGCCAGCAGCATCAAGGCCTGCGGCACCCTGTTCTACACGGTGGTGGGCGTGGAACCCAACATCGCCATGTACATCGCCGCGGCGGTCATCATTTCCTACACCTTCATGGGCGGCTTCTCCGCCGTGTGCTGGACGGACTTCTTCCAGGGCATGCTGATGCTGGCCGCGCTGCTGATCGCCCCGATCTTCGCGCTGGGGCTGGTGGAAGCCGGCCAGGGCGCGTCCTCCCTGGACCAGGTAGGCGCGGGCTACTGGACGCTGATGACCGACTGGAAGGACATCCTTTCCGGCCTGGGCTGGGGCCTGGGATACTTCGGCATGCCCCACATCATCATCCGCTTCATGTCCGTGCGCTCTGACAAGGACATCCGCAAGAGCACCGTGATCGGCATCACCTGGACCATCCTGATCCTGGGCTTCGCCGTGGTCGCCGGCGTGGTGGGCCGGATGCTGCTGGGCGAAATCGAGGACAGCTCCACCGTGTTCATCCAGATGGTGCGCAAGATTTTCCCGCCGGTCATCAGCGGCATCCTGCTCTCCGCCATCCTGGCGGCCTCCATGTCTACCGCCGACAGCCAGCTGCTGGCCAGCGCTTCCGCCTTTGCCAGCGACGTGTATAAGCCCATCCTGCGCAAGGGCAAGGCCAGCGACAAGGAAATGTTCTGGATGGGCCGCCTGGTGGTGCTGTTCATCGCCATTGCCGCCCTGATGATTGCCTCCGACCCCAACAGCGGCACAATCATGGGCCTGGTGGAAAACGCCTGGGGCGTTTTCGGCGCGGCCTTCGGCCCGGTGCTGCTGCTCAGCCTGTTCTGGCGGCGGCTCACCTTCGGCGGCGCTGTGGCGGGCATCGTGGTCGGCGCAGGCGTGGATATCCTGTGGCT
>CADBCX010000353.1 GCA_902793245.1 uncultured Eubacteriales bacterium
TTCAATCTCGTTTGCCTCCAATATCCGACTGTATTCTTTGAGCTCGTTTCCTTCAAAGAAAAGGGCGTACACAGCCACAGCATAGCCCCAGGGTTCCCGGCCCGCCGCCAGTTCCTGTTCAAAGGACGCTTTGTCGGGGTAAAAGCCGTCCTTTTCCGTCAGCTTCTTTTCGGTCAATAGCAGGTACCGGCCCCGGAACTCGGGATGCCCCTTTGTCACCTTTCCTCCCGCGCTGCCGGAGGGAAATTTATCGTCGTCATACAGCCAGCAGCGCAGACCCAATTCCTTGCAGCGGGCGATGGTATAGCTGACCAAAGAAAAATATTCTTCGCTCAGGTATTCCACGTCCAGCCCCTGACGGGCGTGGATGGTCACGCCGCCAAAGCCCATTTCCTTGAAAATAGGCAGCTGCCGGTCGATCAGTTCTCTTGTTACTTTGCAATTCCAGCTCCAGAAGGGCAGGCTGCGAAAAGATATATCCGGATGCGCAAACGTGTTTTCAGTCATCGCTTTTCACCTTCCGTGATCGTCAGGTTTTCACAGTATGAGATTCGGTTTTCCCTGCCCCCGGCGGATACATGGATCAATTGTACATCCTGAATGGGCAGGGCGGGTTCTCCTTCCAGACGGAAGCCCAGCTCGTTGCTGGCGTCCCCATGCACATTTTCAAAGGTGAGATGGCGCACGATGGGCGGACGCAGAGAGGGATTGAACTGCACCCGCTGGATGCTGTAGCCATGGTAGATCCACACAGGGGAATTGCATTTCTCGGCCCACACGTCCCGCACCTGGATATGCTCGGTCACGCCGCCCCGGAAGGGATTGGTTTTCAGCCAGATGCCGCTGACCAGAATGTCGGAAATCCGTAAATTCTGAAACAGCAGATCATGGGACCCGGCGGCGGTTTCGCTCCCCGTGCCAAAGCCGCCCAGGGACCAGATGGATTGGCAGTCCGTCACCCGAATATATCCATTCGGCTTGTCCAACTCATTTCCTTCCCTGCCACGGCCGGATTTGATGGCCACCGCGTCGTCGCCGGTGGTGAACAGGATGTTGAACAGGTTTACATGAACGCAGCTTTCCGGGTCGATGCCGTCGCCGTTGAAGATGTGGCCGCAGTTCAGCACATCCGTACCCAGACCGATATCCCCATCTCCCTGGGAAACGATCTCCATGCCGTCGCAGGTAAGATGCTGGCAGTAGATGGGATGTACCGTCCAGCCGGGAGCGTAGGCCACCTGCACATCGTACAGATAGATATTTTTTCCGTTGTGGATGCGGATGGCGGAGCCCCGGGAGGAAGCGTCCTGGATGGGATAGGGAACGGAGGCCACCCGGGCAGTATTGCGGTTGGGGCCTTCGTTATAAGCCAGGGCGAAGCCATTGGCGTTGATCTGCCCCTTGCCGCAAATGGTTAAATGTTCTATTGTATAAGGCCCCAGTCCGCTGTTTTCTCCTTCGGCATACCCACCTGCGTTCAGCAGGGAAGCGTGGGGACAGTGATTGTCCGGCAGGGCGTCGGTGCTGTTATCCCAATCCGCCGCGCATTGCTCCAGCCGCCGCCAGCCTTCCCATTTGGTGATGATCCGGGGATAATCCTTGGGATCGGTGCTGCCCAGCAAAATGCCGTCCACCCGGAAAGTCATGCGACTTTTCAAGAAAAGCGCGCCGCTGAGAAATACATGCCCTTCCGGCAGAAGCACCGTACCGTTTTCCGGGCAAGCATTGATCGCCCGCTGAATGAAAACAGTATCCAGTGTGCTGCCATCCCCCAAAGCGCCAAAATCCAGCACGTTTATCACCGGGGAAGCAGGTTTGGTTTCTGCCAAAAGCGAATATGCAGCCAGCACAGCCCCATCCTTGCCAATGGCTTCCACAGTAAAATGATAGGCTGTTTCAGACATCAGGGAATCGAAACGCCAGCCCAGGGTTTGAGTTTCAGCAACCGCATTTCCATTAACAGAAACGCGGTAACGATCGAAGACAGGCACCCGGTTCAGCGCAGCCCGGTTCCACAAAATCAGAATAGAATGGTCGGTAATGGCTTCCTGCACCACATGGACATTCCGAAG
>CADBCX010000354.1 GCA_902793245.1 uncultured Eubacteriales bacterium
TGATCGCCGAACATGCGGATGCCGTCAAACCCGATCACCTGCACGTCCTCCGGAACGCGGATATTCATACTGCGAAGCAGCCGAATGACCTCCCAGGCCAAGGAATCCGTACCGATGAACAGGCCTTCAAAGGCAAATTTGCCCTCCTTAAGGTGAGAACGGAGAAATGTCTCAATTTCCGAAAAAGGCTGGCCGTCTTCCAGCGCCATGACCTCAAAAGGCATGCCAAGCTCCACGCAGGCGCTGACAAAGCCGTCCTTGCGCTTGCTGGGTTCGTTGGTTAGGGAAGAAGCGACCCGCATAAAAGCGACGTTTGTGCAGCCGAATTCTTTCAGCTTATGGGCGGCCAGCCATCCTCCGCCAAAGTTATCCGACGCGATGCAGGGGACGGAGGTGGAAAAGAACCGGTCGATGGTGACGAAGGGTACGTCGGCGGGAATGGTCAGGTTTGGATTATAGGTCAGCGCGATGATGCCATCCACCTGATTTTGCCGCGCCATTTGAATGTACTCGATTTCCCGGTTCGTATCATATTCCGAAAAGCAGAGCAGCATTTTGCAATTCCGTTTTTCCAGCGCCCTGTTGATATGGTGAACCAGCAGCGCGAAATAAGGGTTGATGGTATTGGGAATGATGAACGCAATGGTGTTGGTGCTGCCCGTTCTGAGCGTGCGCCCGCTGCTGTTATACTGGTAGCCAATCTTCCGGATGGCTTCTTCTACTTTTATTCTGAATTCCTCGCCTACCTGCTGGCCGTTGACCACCCGGGAAACGGTGCCCAGGGCAACCCCGGCTTCCCGCGCTACGTCCGCCATGGTCGGCGCGTTTTTCTCTTTCTGCAAGAATCTTCATCCTTTCTGATTTCATGAAATTATAATACCATTTTCATGATGAAAGGTCAAGCGTTATTTTCGGACACAAAAAAGATGGATATTATGTGAAAAAATAGCACAGAAAGGGAAAAACATATTGACAAAATGAAATTGCTATGTTATTATATAGAAAATTCATGAAACGAATCATGAATTAGTACGTGAAAACACATGAAGGAGGAATGGCTATGACTTCATCAGCCGCCCGATCCAGGAAAGTGCATCGCAAAAGCCTGGGTCGGCGTATCGTGGACAACTGGCAGCCGTATGTCCTGCTGCTGATCCCAGTGGTCATCACCATCGTGTACAAGTACGGGCCCATGTACGGTATCCAGATTGCCTTCCGTAACTACAATCCGGGCCTAGGCATCACGGCCAGCCCCTGGGTGGGCTGGAAGTGGTTTGAGCGCTTCTTCAAAGCGCCCACCTTCGACCGGATGCTGTGGAACACGGTGAAGCTGAGCTTCTACGGCCTGGTGTGGAGCTTCCCGGTGCCCATCATCATGAGCCTTGCGCTGAACCAGCTTCGGTTCAAGCGGCTCAAGCGCACCGTGCAGACCGTGATCTACGCGCCGCACTTCATTTCCACCATGGTCATCTGCGGTATGCTGCGCATCTTCCTTTCTCCCTCCGGCGGGCTGATCAACCTGCTGGCGGGCACGCAAATCGACTTCCTGACGGAAGCAGGCGCGTTCCGCACCATCTACGTGGCCAGCGGCATCTGGCAGGAAGCGGGCTGGGGCACCATCATTTACCTGGCCACCCTGTCGAGCGTGGACGCTTCCCTGTATGAGGCGGCGAAGGTGGACGGCGCTTCCGTGTTCCAGCGCATCCTGCACATCGACATCCCCTGCCTGCTGCCCATGATCATTCTGCAATTGATCATGAGCGTTTCCGGCCTCATGAGCGTCGGCTTTGAAAAGGCTTACCTGCTCCAGACCGACCTGAACCGCGCCACCAGCGATATTATCGCCATCTATGTGTATGAGCAGGGCATCGTCAGCGCCAAGTACGAACTTGGTACCGCCGTGGGCCTGTTCAATACGGCCATCAATATCGTGCTGCTGCTGATCGTAAACCGGATCGCCAAGAAATTCGGCGATGTCAATTTCGTGTGAGAAGGGAGGAGGAAAAGGTAGGTCTGTTCTTTCCAAGAGAAAGCAGGGCGAACTGAGCGGCATGAGCGACCGGGCCAGC
>CADBCX010000355.1 GCA_902793245.1 uncultured Eubacteriales bacterium
CGGCGGCGTGGACCACGTGCTGGCTCAGAACCAGGATGTGAACGTGCTCGTGCTCGACACCGAAGTGTACTCCAACACCGGCGGACAGGCCTCCAAGTCCACCCCCACCGGCTCCGTGGCGAAGTTCGCCGCCGCCGGCAAGCGGACCAAGAAGAAGGATCTGGGCATGATGGCCATGAGCTACGGCTACGTGTACGTTGCCACCGTCGCCATGAGCGCCAACCCCGCCCAGCTGATCAAGGCCATGATCGAAGCCGAGAAGTACCACGGCCCGTCCCTGATCATCGCCTACGCGCCCTGCATCAACCACGGTATCAACATGAGCAAGGCTCAGGCTGAAATCCGCAAGGCTGTTGCCGCTGGCTACTGGCCGCTGTACCGCTACAACCCCGATCTGGATCAGCCTCTCACCATCGACAGCAAGGATCCCACCGAAAGCTATCAGGACTTCATCCGCGGCGAAACCCGTTATCAGACGCTGCTCAAGATGTTCCCCGATGCCGCCGAAAAGCTCTTTGCCCAGAACGAAGAGGATGCCAAGGTCCGTCTTGCCAACTACAAGCGGATGGCCGGCAACTGATTCTCCATCGGAATCAACCAATAACAATTGGGCTGCTGTGCGAAAGCACGGCAGCCCTTTTATATCATCATCACGTCCCCTATGGCATGTTCTGACGGACCCCGTTTTCCGGCGCTCCGCATCCGGCAACGGCTGCGGGGCATTTTGTTTGTGATGAAAGGCTTGCCGCCGGTTTTTCCCTGTGCTATAATCACCGGGAGCAAACGGTTTCAAGGAGAATGCGTATGGATGCTTTTACGGTGGAAACGCTGTCGCTTCCACAGATTCGCGCACTGTACAGGGAGCGCATGACCCGGGACTTTCCGCCCAATGAATTAAAGCCTTTGGCTATGATCGAGAAGGCGCTGGCGCGGGACGAATATGTATGCTATGGCGCGGTGAACGGCGGCGGCATCCTGGCCTACGCGTATTTCGTGAAGCTGAAAGAGAACGGAAAGCCTTACGCGCTGTTTGATTATTACGCGGTCCGTCAGGAGATCCGCGACCGGGGCGTGGGCAGCCGGTTTCTGCAGGCGCTGATCGCAGGGCCGCTGCGGGAAATGGACTGCGTGCTGCTGGAAGTGGATGACCCCGACTGCGCCCAAACCCCGGAAGAAATGAATAAAAGAAACCGCCGCCTGGCGTTTTACCTCCGGAACGGTCTCAGGGATGCGGACGCAAAGGCCACGGTATTCGGCGTGCAGTACAAAATCCTCACGCTCCCTTTGGGAAGCGCGGTATCGCGGCAGGAAGTCCGGCAAAAGTACGCTGCGCTGTACCGTTCGCTCCTGCCCGCCCGGATGTTTCGGGAGAACGTGTTCATCCATAACGACGAAGAATAAAGGAAGGTTGCGCCTATGCAGGTCACGCCGTACATGTATCTGATCGTGCTGCCGATGGTGTTTTTGGCGTCCACAGTGGACGCCATCGCGGGGGGCGGCGGGCTGATCTCGCTGCCCGCGTATTCTCTGGCCGGGCTGAACTATGACTTCGCCTCGGGCAACAACAAGTTTTCCTCCACCTTCGGCACGCTGATGGCGACCATCCGATACTACCGAAGCGGAAAGCTGCTGGTGGTTCCCGCGCTGATCGCGGCGGTGGCGGCGCTGCCCGGCTCCTGGCTGGGTATGCGGGCGGCCATGGCCCTGGGCAACCGCGTGATGCAGATTTTTATGCTGTTTGCTATCCCCATCGTGGGAGGCTTGGTGCTGTTCAACCGGAAAACACAGGAGAAATCCCGACCTGTCACCAAGCGCCAGTATCCCATCTGCGTGCTGATCGGCTTGGCGATCGGGTTTTACGATGGTTTTTTCGGACCGGGAACAGGAAATTTTCTGATTATGGGGCTGATCTTCATTTATGGCGAAAATTTCCTTCATGCCTCAGCTGATGCAAAAACCGTCAATGCCATGACAAACCTCTCAGCATTTACAATGTACACCCTGATGGGTGTGGGGAACATCCCGCTCGGTTTGGCAATGGGTCTTTTCAATATGGCAGGCGCAC
>CADBCX010000356.1 GCA_902793245.1 uncultured Eubacteriales bacterium
GGTGGATGGCGTGTACAACCGGGTAGTGCGGGATTTCGGCCCCGTTCCGGCGCCCGGCTTTGCCATTACCACCTATAACGATGCCCCGGCCGGATCGGGCCTGGGTACCTCGTCCACCATGGTGGTGTGCATTCTCAAATGTTTTGCGGAGTGGATGGACATTCCGCTGGGAGACTACGAACTGGCCCGCCTGGCCTACGAGATTGAGCGGAAAGACCTCCTGCTCGCCGGCGGCAAACAGGACCAGTATGCGGCTGCCTTTGGTGGTTTCAACTTCATGGAATTCCTCCCCAGCGACCTGGTGATTGTGAATCCGCTGCGCATAAAAGACTGGATCGTGCAGGAGCTGGAAGGTTCTCTGCTGCTGTATTTTACGGGCCGGAGCAGGGAAGGGGCCGCCATCATTGAAAAGCAGCAGCAGGCCACCCGGCGGGGGGATGCTACGGCCGTAGATGCCATGCATCGCATCAAGCAAAGTGCCATTGACATGAAACTGGCCCTCCTGCAGGGCGATATGGCCACTTTTGCCCGCATCCTTGGCGCCGCCTGGGAGGACAAGAAAAAGATGGCCGATACCATTACCAATCCCCAGATTCAGGAGGCCTTTGACGTGGCGCTGGCGGCCGGAGCCATTTCCGGCAAGGTGTCCGGTGCCGGCGGCGGGGGATTCATCATGCTCATGGTGCCGCCGCAAAAGCGGGTGGCCGTCCGTGAGGCGCTGCGTGCCCTTCCCGGCCAGGTGGTTCCGTTCCAGTTCACCCAAACCGGCGCTGTGGCATGGAAGTTATAATCCTGGCCGGTGGTCAAGGCACCCGGCTCCGTTCCGTGGTGCACGACATTCCCAAGTGTCTGGCTCCTGTGGCCGGGCGTCCTTTCCTGGGATATATGCTGGATTATTTGAGCGCGTATCCTGTTGACCATGTGGTGTTTTCCGTTGGCTACTTAAAGGAGCAGGTGATGTCCTTTGTACAGATGCACACCTGGCCTTTCCGTTACGATTTTGCCGTGGAGGAGACGCCGCTCGGTACGGGCGGAGGCATTCGCCTGGCGCTGGAAAAATGCCGCAGTGAGCGGGTGTTCGTGCTCAATGGCGACACGTTTTTCCCCTTGGCGCTGGATGCCATGCCGTTCGATGGCCCCGTTACTGTAGCGCTCAAGCCCATGAAGGCCTTCAGCCGCTACGGGGCAGTTACGGTTATACCGAGCGAAGCAAGTGCCTCTTTTGCCATTCAGGCCTTCAAGGAAAAAGCGTACTGCGAGGAAGGCCTCATCAACGCCGGGGTATACGCTATCGACCGTACACAATTGCATCTGGAGGCCCTTCCTGAGCGCTTCTCCTTTGAGAAGGAGGTATTGGAGCCCATGGCGTCGGCCGGTACGCTCAAAGGCTGGCCTACGGAGGCCTATTTCATCGATATTGGCATCCCGGAGGACTATGACAAAGCGCAGTGGGAGATTCCCGCCTGGTTTGCCGTGCAAGAAGCATCGGCACAGGTGCTGGCAAGCCCTGCAGAGGCACTGTTCCTGGACCGTGACGGGGTAATAAACGTATGGCTTCCCGGTGACTACGTCAAGCGTTGGGAGGAATTCCGTTTCAATGAAGGATTTATCGGTTTCATCGTCAGATACTCGGGGTCATTCAAACATATATTCATAGTTACCAACCAACGTGGTGTAGGTAGGGGACTGATGACACGGCAACAGCTGGATGACATCCATTCACGTATGCTTGATGAGATAACCCGGGCCGGTGGAAGGATTGATCGTATCTATCTGTGTACATCGGCCGATGACAGAGACCCCATGCGCAAACCCAATACAGGAATGGCCCTATTGGCCATGAAAGAGTTTCCTGACATAAGTATGGAGCGCTCGGTCATGATTGGTGACCAGCCGTCGGACCAGCAGTTTGCCCAAAACTGCGGCATGCGGTTCCTACTCTGGCAATAGCCCTACTCTGCCGCTTTCCTTACTGACCTGGTCATGTTTGACCATGCATACTGTTTCTTTTCGGCAAGTATACCCTCGGTAAACTCATTCTGGCGGTTGTTACTGAAGAAATCA
>CADBCX010000357.1 GCA_902793245.1 uncultured Eubacteriales bacterium
CCGGCGGGAAGACGCTGCACCTGAACATCATCGAGCACAACGGGGAATTCCGGATCACCTGCCTGGCGTGCAACGACATTCCCACCGTGGCCGACGCGCTGGAACAGGTGCTGAAAGACCACGACTTGCCTGTGAAGCGCTTCCCCAAGCAGCGCTTCAGCCTGCCGCTGACCGCCTGGCGCGAGGGCAGCTATTAACCG
This sequence comes from uncultured Eubacteriales bacterium, assembly GCA_902793245.1. GTDB lineage: Bacteria > Bacillota > Clostridia > Christensenellales > Aristaeellaceae > RUG563. The sequence goes on from CADBCX010000357.1 coordinate 201, forward strand.
AGAAGGAGGAAAATACCATGAATCAGCCGGATTTTCAGCTCAAGCAACAGAATTTCAGCGGCGTATCCCAGTTTTACCGCACTACGCCCACCCGGGCCTACGTGGTGGAGGTGGGCCTGAGCAGCAGCATCCGGGGAGACATCCTCCAGGAAGCGGTAAACGCCACCCTGCGCCGCATGCCCTACTTTTCCGACGCGCTTACGGAGCGCAACGGTGACTTCTACTACGCCGTGAACCCGCTGCCCTTTGAGGTGGCCGAGACGCAGACCCTGCGCCGCGTGGGCGGCGCGGAGACCAACTGGCACTGTGTCGACGTGACCTACTGGAACGACACGGCCTGGTTTTCCATGTTCCACGGCTTCTGCGACGGCCTGGGCCTGAACCTGTTCATCGAGGCCACGCTGTACAACTATTTCTGCATCCGCGACGGGAAGCAGTATTCCGTGGAGGGCGTGCGCACCCCGGACAGCCCCGTGCTGCCCGAGGAGGAGAAGGACGCCTTCGCCCAGGCCCACGACCTTCCGGAGGACTACACCTGGAATTTCTTCGCGGAGAAGTTCATGCACTTCCCGGAGATCGACGAGAAGCCGCTGGATTACATGTACGGCGTGCCCGTGAAGGTGAAGGAAGACGAATTCATGCGCTTCGTGAAGGAGAACAAGTCCACCCCGGTGGCCATGCTGCATGTGCTGATGGCCGGCGCGGTGCAGGCCGTCCATCCCGACAACGAACAGACCGTGGGCGCGCTGGTGCCCGCCTCCCTGCGCCGTCACCTGGGCGCGGAGAACACCTTCAAGAACTGCTCCGGCGCGCTGCGGCTGCCCTATCGCATGGAGGAGATGCGCGGCCTGTCCTTTGAGGAACAGGCCCAGCGCGCCCGCGCCCTGCTGAAGCAGGCCAACATACCGGAGCCGGCCAGATACATCGCCAACCAAATGGGCGGGGCCCTTCGCAAGATGAGCGCCGCCATCCCCAACTTCGCCGGAAGGCTGCCCTATCTGGATTTCCAGAAGAACTCCACCAACGACACCTACATGATCGACTATGTGGGCGGGCTGAAGGCCGGCGAATATGGCCGCGAGATCGTGCGCACCAAGTACATGGCCACCAACATCGACCGGAATTTCAACACGGTCACGTTGTATATTTCCGCCACCGGCGGCTGCTTCCACTTTGAAATCGTCCGCGCCTTTGAAAGCGGCGTGTATGTGGACGCTTTCCTGGACCAGCTTTCCCGCCACGGCATCGCCTATGTCCGTGAACCGGAATCCCGCTATGTCACGCCAGAAAACGGACTGATTACAGATTTGGGGTTGTTGTAATGCGTTGGCTGTCAGAACCCAATGATGACCACTGCCTCGACATCGCCGCTCCGGGCAAAATGATATGAACGATATAATTTGGAGGTATATATGAATAATCAGGAATTGAGAGAGCTGGTCAATCCCGTGTTCAACACAGCCAAATCCTGTGTACAGCTCAACGCCGCTGCGGGGGACAAGGACGCGCAGCGTCTTCTTGATGTCCTCGGCTTTCCGCCTTTCGGCGCGCAGATGTCGAAGAAGCCCATCCCGAAGGAACTGCAAGAGCAGGTCAAGAAGCTCTTTCCCGCGTACATGATTTTGATTGAGACGCGGTTCCAGGCCATGAACCGGTTGATTGAACAGATGCGGGACCGGCAGATCATGGATCTGCCCTGCGGCTATACTTCCCGCGGCCTTCGACTGTCCCGCGAGGGGAGGACATACTTTGGATGCGATCTGCCCGCTGTGATTGACGCCATGGGCCCCGCGGTGGAATCCATTATTGGAAAGAATGAATCGATCTCGTATCATGCGGTGGACGCGACCAATTACGA
>CADBCX010000358.1 GCA_902793245.1 uncultured Eubacteriales bacterium
CAGGTGCGGGTCCAGGGGGATCATCCCCCTGGTGGGGGTCTGGGGCGCATAGCCCCAGCGTAACCTCTTGTTGGATTTTTGTCCTTTAGAACAAGGCTGGTAACGTTTTAGACATCAAATAAAAACCGAAAGCGAGTTTTTTCCCGCTTTCGGTTTTTGGGTTGTCGATCACAACAGGATCGTAATCATCCCGCCCTCGCCCTCGTTGAGCATTTTGGTCAAGGCGGCCTGCACCTTTTCCTGGGTCTCGATGGGCAGGCGGTTCAGCTTGGCGCTGACGCCCTCCTGAATCAGTTCTTTCAGGGATTTGCCGAAGAAGTTCGTTTCCCACAGGCTGGGCGGGTCTTTTTCGTACTGCTCGTTCAGCGTTTCCACAAAGGCCTCGCTCTGTTCCTGGGTACCCAGCACCGGGGCGATTTCCGTTTCGATGTCGCTGCGGATGAGGTGCAGCGTGGGCGCGGAGGCTTTCAGCCTTACGCCGTAGCGGCTTCCCTGGCGCATCAGCTCCGGCGGCTGCAATTGAATTTCGCTCAATGCGGGGGTCACCATGCCATACCCCGTTTGCTGCACCGCCTTCAAGGCTCCAGCCACCCGGTCGTATTCCCGTTTGGCCACAACCAGCTCTTTCATCAGGGAAAGCAGATGCGCATCCCCGGTGATCGTTTCTCCGCACTGTTCGCTGAGGATTTGGTTGAACAGCCCATCCTTCACCGGCAGGTCGAACAGCACCGCGCCTTCGCCCAGATCGACCTCCGTTTCCCGGGGCGGCAGCAGGTAGTCCGATTCATGGAACGCGGTGGCGATTTCCTCCTTATCCCGTACCCTGTGCAGCGTATCGCCCAAGCTTCGGATGATTTCCAGCGCGTGGGCAGGCAGCCAGTGGGTTTCCTCCAGCGCGCCCATCCAGCCGGGCACGGCAAAGCGCACCTCCCGCAAAGGGAACTCCAACAGCAGTCCGGACAGAATCTGCTGCGCATCCCCGGCCTGCATGTCTTTCACGTTCAGCAGCGTCACCGGCACGTTATACTTGCTTTCCAGCGACGCCCGCAGCGCCTTGGCCTCCCCGCTTTCCGGGTGGGCGGAATTCAGCACCACGGCGAAGGGCTTTTGCAGCGCCATTAACTGCCGGATCACCTGCTCCTCCGCGGGCACATAATTGGAGCGGGGCAGCTCGGCCACCGTGCCGTCCGTGGTCACCACCACGCCCACCGTGGCATGGTCGGAAATCACCTTCTTCGTGCCCAGCGCCGCCGCTTCCTCAAAGGGCAAGTCCTCCTCCGCCCAGGGGGTGGATACCATGCGGGCCGCCTCGCCCTCCTGGGTGCCCAGCGCGCCGGGGATGAGATAGCCCACCGAATCCACCATCCGCACCCGCACGTTCGTGCGCGGGTCCAGCCTGATTTCCGCCGCGCCCTCGCCGGGGACGAACTTGGGCTGGGTGGTCATGATGGTCTTGCCCGACCCGGACTGGGGCAGCTCATCCGTCAGCCTGTCGCGGCGCGGGCTTTCCGTCATAAAGGGCAGCACCATCTGCTCCATAAAGCTGGCGATAAACGTGCTCTTGCCCGTCCTGACGGGGCCCACCACGCCGATATACAAATCTCCCTGGGTTCTTTCCGCAATATCCCGATAGAAGGGCCGCGCGCCCTGTACGCTTTCCTGCGCCATTTTCCTGCCTCCTTCACGCTGAACCATTTCGTGGAATACTTATGCGCGTGAAAGGAAGGATAGAACCGAAAACCGGCTGCGGGGTTTTTAGACTTTTGCTTTTCTAAAATCTTAACAGCCTTGCTGTTAAGGACGAAAATCAAACAAGAGGTTACGCTGGGGTTTCACCCCAGACCCCACCAGGGTACTGAGTACCCTGGACCCGCACCTGGCGAAATAACGCCGTTGGAAAAAACCGACAACTTCCGCCTGCCGCGCTGGGGTTTACGGAAGTTTGCGGGCTTCTGGCCCAAGAAAGCGAGGGAAAAGCGCTGGGGAAAGGAAAGCCTCAACCAAGTTGGTTCCCGCTTCGGCTTTACCTTGTAAAGCCGAGCGGA
>CADBCX010000359.1 GCA_902793245.1 uncultured Eubacteriales bacterium
TCATGCGAAACAGCCCTGAGCAGATTGGCCCGCAGGCGCTCGTTTTCCGCCAGCACCATGGATTCCTCTTTTTCCCGCGCGTTGCGGGCGTTTTCCAGCGCCAGGGAACATTCGCCCACCACGGAGGCAAGCATGCTTTCTTCCGAGGCGTCCAGCGGAGAATCGTGCACCGCCACGCCGACGACGCCATATACATGCTCCTGCACCCGCATGCTGTAATACAAATAACTGCTTTGCGGATACCTGTTTGTGGTCGCCCCGGCGCGCTTGCGCTGGGCAAACGCCCATTCCACCGCCTGCCGTTCCCGCTCCATGCGATAGGGCGTCGTATCCTCCGCGGCGGGATAGAATACGGGATCGCCCAAGCGGCCGTCCTCTGCCGGATATACCACCAGACTCCTTTTCAGAAGCTGCGTCAATTGCCCTGCCAGCACCGAAAGGATTTCCTCTTTTGATTTTGATTTGGAAAGCTGCCGGTCCGTTTCCAGCACCACGCTCACCCGTCGGGCCGTTTGGGCCGATTGCCTGGCATTCCGCTTCAGGCGGATCGCCAACGTGCTGATCAGGAAAGCGGCGGCAAACATGACCAGAAAGGTGACGGGATAGCCTGTGCCGTAAGCATAGAAGGTAAAGCGAGGCGTTGTAAATAGAAGATCGAACAGCAGCACGCTGACCACGGCCCAGATCAGGCTGAACGCCCGGTGCGCCGTGCTGATGGACACAGTCAGCAGCCCAAGCAGATAAACCATGATGATGTTGGCGTCGGTAAATCCCAAATGGGAAAACAAAAAACCGATCAGTGTGCAAAGGCCCAAAGCGGCCAAAGAAATCCCAGTATCTATAATGGCCCTTTTTCGATTGCTTTCCGGCGCTTTCCGGGCCACATACACCCTGGTTCCGTGATCGGGAATGATGAAATAATCCAGATCCGGCGCGTAATTGATCAAACGGTCTGTCAAAGACCGCTTCCTGCGGAGCAGGCCGCCCACCGTATTGGTCTGGCCGATCACGATACAGGAAACATCGGACAATCGGGCATATTCGGCGATCTGATAAGGAACATCGTCTCCAATCGCCGTTTCTATTTTGGCGCCCAGCTTTTCCGCCAGGTTCATGTTGCTGCGCAGGCGCTTTTTATCGTCGTCGGATAGCTGTGCATAGCCGGGCGTTTCCACGAACAGCGCGGAAAAAGCGCCCTGAAAGGCGGCGGCGATCCGGGCGGCGGCGTGGATCACTCTGGCATTGGAGGTCGATGAAGAAAGGCAGACCAGGATGTGGCTGCTTTGCCGGTTATCTTTGCTGCTGCTCATTCGCTTCCTCTTCTTCTCCCTTCACGTGTTCATTCAGAAACCGGTCCACCCGATCCATGACCCAATAGCCATAGATGCCTGTGAGCAGGAAGGTCACGATCAAAAGCGCGTCCGTCATGCATGAATCACTTCCTTAAGGGAAGCATCTTTTATATTCGGAAACATTTTTGTATATCCTTCCATTTTCCGAGCACAAGGATCGTCTGATTCTGTTTTAATTGTGTATCGCTGGTCACAGCCATGCTGGGCGTTCCATTGTTTCGCACAGCCAGCAGATTCAGATTATACTTTTTCCGAATGTCCAGCCCGCCTACGGTTTTCCCGTCCCATTCCGCGGGGACGGATACATCGTAAATGGCAAATTCATCATCCAAAGCAATATAATCCAGGATATGATCGGATGTATATCGAATGGCCGTCCAGGCCGCCAGCTGCTCCTCCGGGTACACCACGCCATCCGCGCCGTTGCGAAGCAGAAATTGCCGCTGCACATTCCTGGAAGCCCGGGCGATCACCTTTTTCGCGCCCAATTCCTTCAGATAAGAGGTAACGATCAGGGAGCTTTGGAAATCATCCCCGATGGCGACAAAGCATACGTCATAGTTATCTACCCCCAGGGAACGCAGAAAGGCTTTGTTGGTCGCGTCCCCGATCTGCGCGTCGGTGACCAGCGGCAGCGCGTCGTTGATCCTTTGCTCGTTTTTGTCAACGGCCATCACCTGATG
>CADBCX010000360.1 GCA_902793245.1 uncultured Eubacteriales bacterium
AAGCTCTCATTCTCATAATCCCCGTTCGACTTGCATGTGTTAAGCACGCCGCCAGCGTTCGTCCTGAGCCAGGATCAAACTCTGATGTTTGAATCCTTTTCCGTTCCCTCCGGCTTCCCTTCGGACTCGCCAAAGCCATCCGTTCTACCTGAGTTCACGGCGTTACACTCATAGAATTTCTGACTGTTTCTTGTACTCTCTCTGTATCGTTTTCAAGGTTCGCAAGGTCGAAAGCCTTTGGCTTTCGAGTTCCGGCTCTGCCGGAACCGCAACGTCAAAATCAAGGATTTTGAAGTCGCGCCGTCTATCGCTGCTTCAGGGTTTTGACCCCCTGTCCTCGCGACAGCTTGATTAGTATATCAAAGCGAACCTCGACTGTCAAGGGCTCCAGACATTAAATTACCAAGTTATAACATGTGTATTTCATTTTGTGTCATAATTAACACAAAAGAGGCTGTAGCTGCTTTCCGGCGAGGGCCGCGGCCACGGTTTCCGGCAGTTTGTCGAACTTCGCCACCAGGGAATTGGGCTTTCCGAAGGCGTCGTCCTGGGCGAAGGGCACGAAATAGATGTGCTTCATCGACAGTAGCAGGCCGATGTTCTTCGCGTTCTGGGCCAGGGCGTCGTTGCTGGACACGGCGATCACCACGGGCCGCCCGTTTCTCAGGTGGGACTTTGCCGCCAGCGTCACCGGGGTGTCCGCCACGCCATTGGCCAGCTTCGCCAGCGTGTTGCCGGTGCAGGGCGCGATCACCAGCGCGTCCAGCAGCTTCTTCGGGCCGATGGGCTCCACCTCCGCAAGGGTCGTCAGCGGCGTGCGGCCTGCGATCCCCTCGAAGATGCGCCGCGTCTCCGCCGCCGGGTAGAACCGGGTGTCCACTGTGGCGGCGTTGAAGGACAGGATGGGCGTCAGCGCCGCGCCCCTCGCCCGAAGCGCCCGCCACGCCTCGAACACCGCCTTGAAGGTGCAGAAGGAACCGGTCATCGCGCAGCCGATGCGCACATCCAATAACTCACTCATGCCGCACTCCCCTTTCCGCTCTGTCCATGGCCCGAAGGATCGCCCGCGCCGCGCTCCTGGGGCAGTACCGGCCCGGCAGCGCCGGTTCCCGCCACGCCCGCAGTCCCAGGGACCAGGCGGCGGCCAGGTCGATGCCGTAGGGCGGGCTGGCGAGGTCGATCAGCAGCGCGTCAGGGGCAGCCCGCTCCAGGACGCTTCCACCCAGCACCGAGCCCGGCGCGGTATTGAACACCAGGTCGCAGTCCGAAAGCACCCGCCCGATCTCCCCTGTGGGCACCGCCTCTGCGCCGCGCTCCACCGCCCGGTTGCGGCCCGACTCGCTCCGGGAGGCCACCGTGGCCTTCGCACCCAGCGCCACCAGCCGTTCCGTCAGCGCCCGCCCGATGCGGCCCCAGCCGATCACCAGGCAGCGCAGCTCGGCAATCGCGGTCTCGGAGGCGCTCATCGCGGCGGCAATCGCCCCCTCGGCGGTCAGCGCCGCGTTCTCGACGAGCAAGCTCTCGTCCGCAAACAGGTCCGCCACCCGCGGGTTGAAATCCGGATGCTTGGGTCCGCAGGCGAATACCCGCGCATTCTCCGGCAGCAGGGTCAGCAGTTCCTCAAAGGTCATTTTTGAACCGTCGGTTTTAAGCGGATAATTGGCAACGACGGCCCGCGCCGTTGAAAGCGCCTCCAAGCCCAAGGCCGGTACTCCCGGCACAGTTTCTCTGAAAAGCGTCCCCACGGACCCGCCGCGCGTCTTCAACAGCCGCGCCAGATGGGCCAGCCGCCCGTCGCCGCCGATGATGACATACTCCATGCGCATTCCTCCTTCTCACGGGGTATCGTATGAATCGAACGGAAAATGGGTGAAAGAAAGCGCGCCTCGGCGAAGCGCGCATTCCATATAATATGTAATTTATACTAAATTCCTTCTAAAACATGTACAAATGCGGAGTGGATTTTTCGTTCTGGCAAAGCTGAGCGGAGGGAGGCGATGCAGCGCATCGTTGACC
>CADBCX010000361.1 GCA_902793245.1 uncultured Eubacteriales bacterium
CATCATATGCTTATTTTTCTGCTGCGCCGATGGTGTATTCCTCCACGGGACGGCCGTTGACGATGTGTTCCGCCACCACGCGGCCCACCTTTTCGGGGGTCATGTGCACGTAGGTGACCTTTTCCTGACCGGGCATGATCACGTCCACCATGGGCTCCAGGCGGCACATGCCGATGCAGCCGGTCTGGCTGACGGTGACGTGCTGCAAGCCGCGCTTCTGGATTTCATCCATGAAAGCCAGCATCACGGGGCGGGCGCCGGCGGCGATGCCGCAGGTGGCCATGCCGATGACCACGCGGGTCACTTCGCCTTCTTCTTCCTTGCGCAGGTTGATACGGTTCAGGGTCTTTTCCCGGATGGCCTGCAGTTCAGCCAAAGATTTCATAATATGACACCTCCAAAGATCGGTTCTATTTCTTCCCGCAAAGATTCCAGCATCCATGCGGCGATTTCCGGTTCGCTGAAAGGAACGCCCTGCAAAGCCTCGCGGATTTCCCGGGTATCGAACTGCATTTCTCCTTTCGGAGAAGCGCAGCGGAGCACGAATTCGGGCTTGTCCGGGTTCATGGTGACCAGCGTGGTCACGGTGCCGGGCAGATCGCCCAGGGGCAGGCAGTCGATGGACGATGTATCCAAGGTCGCCGTCAGCTTCGTGCCCTTGCCCAGCGCGCTTTCGATGGACAGATCGCCTCCCGCCAGGCGGCAGTTTTCCGCCATCATGGGAATGCCCAGGCCCACCTTGCGGGTGGTGCGGGTGGTGGCGAAGGGGCTCATCACGCGGCTGAGCAGCTCCTCGCTCATGCCGGTGCCGTCGTCCTCGATGATGATAGAAAGAATGCCCTTTTCATCCAGCAGCACGCTCAGGGAAACCACCTTGGCCTGGGCCCGGATGCTGTTTTGCATCAGGTCCAGGATATGCAGGGACAAATCGCGCATCTGTTTACGCCTGCTCTCTGTACTTGGCCAGGATGCCGGGGATGTCGTCGGGCACCAGACGCCCGTACACTTCGTCGTTGATGGTCATAACGGGGGCCAGGCCGCACGCGCCCAGGCAGCGGGTGGCGTTCAGGGTGAACAGACCGTCGGGAGACGTCTTGCCCACGGGGGTTTTCAGCTCTTCGCTCAGGCGGTCCAGCACCTTCTGGCTGCCCTTGACGTAGCAGGCGGTGCCCAGGCACACGCTGATGGTGTACTTGCCGTTGGGCTCCAGGCGGAACTGGGAATAGAAGGTGGCGACGCCGTAGACCTCGCTCAGCGTGACGCCAAGCCCCTCCGCGATGATCTTCTGCACGTCCATGGGCACGCAGCCGAAGATCCCCTGCGCGCGCTGCAGCACGGGCATCAGCGCGCCGGGCTGATCCTTCAGCTCAGCGATGACCTGATTCAGCTGCTCATACTTGTCTTTGTTGTCCGGCATGACAGTTCATGACCTCCTTATAAAACTTGCGTCGGATTGTTTCATCCGAAATGGCGGCGTATGCGTCCACGCTATACACCATTTAGTATCATAACATATTTTCGCGCAAATTGCACGCCCAAAATACAAAAAAATGACGAAAAAAACGATGAATTTTCAGGCATTTTTTGTAGAATCCTGCATGAATAATCCCGACAATTTATGTCGGAATATACAAGGGAGAAGGCCCGAAGGACGAAAACGGACAAGAATTAACCGGATTGCGGGCTTGTGTTTTTCCTTCTTATGATATATGATGAAAACGGCTACTCAAAGTACAAGCGAGGTTGTTTCCATGAGCAAAATGCAGCGGGACTTCACCCAGGGCCCCATCGCCCGGAGCATGATTGCGTTCTCCCTGCCCTTTCTTCTTTCCAATATATTGCAGGCGCTCTACGGCGCGGTGGACATGCTGGTGGTGGGCAACTTTTCCGACCCCGACCCGGTGGTGAGCGCGCAGATTCTGGCCGGCGTGAACATCGGCAGCCAGATCACCCATCTGGTGGCCATGATGGTCAGCGGCCTGACCGTGTCCGGCACGGTG
>CADBCX010000362.1 GCA_902793245.1 uncultured Eubacteriales bacterium
GCCCGACGCGCAGGTGCTGGTGCTGTTCATCAGCGCTCCGCTTTCCATGGATCAGATTCCCGCCGAAGATCGGGCGGCGTTGGAACAGCTTCAAAAGGAAGCGGGCTATACCGGCATCGTGCCCTTCGACATCACGCTGATGCTGAACGTCAACGGCCAGGATGTGGCGGAAGTCCACGAAACGAAGATCCCGGTGAAGTTCAGCGTCGGCATTATGGAGGAGCTGCTCGGCACGCCGCGCACGTTCGCCCTGGCGAATGTGCATAACAACGTGGCGAAAGTCATTCCCACCACCCGGCGGGGCAATTTCCTGGACGGCGCATCCACCGAGTTTTCCACCTATGCCATCGCCTATAAGGACGAGGAAACCCCTCCCATCGACCCCACCAAGTTCGACGACGTGGCGGTGCCCAGCGACAGTTTCACCTTCAAAAAAGTCTGGCAGGGCGACAGCGAAAAGAGCATCGACTTTACGCTCTATAAGCAGGGCGGAACCGTGTACCATCACGGCTTTGACAAGAAGGTTGTCAGCGATAAGGAATGGCAATACGACGCCTGGTTCTCCGCCCCCACGGCCTGCCAAACCAAGTATGTCAACGTGGGCGTGTACGCGGGCATCACCGACCGCTGCTGCGACGGCGGCACCATCATCAACAAGAAAATCCCCAAGACCGGCGACAGCGCGCCCCTGGCTCTTTGGGCCGGAATGGTCGCGCTGGGAGCCCTCGGCCTCACCGCGACGCTGGTGATCGGGAAAAAGCGGAAAGCAAACCAATGACAGATTTTATTCCCCAAGAATCAAGAAAACAGTTGCATTCAGGCCGTCCGGCGTGATATACTAAGACGGTTGGTTCAGTATAATTTTATCCGAACAGGAGGAACAGTGTCACATGCAATACACCAAGGAAGTTGAAGACATGGTTTGTGTCGCCAAAGGCCCGAACCATGGCCCCGCTCCGATTCCTGAAGAAGGAAAATGGATTCAGGCCAAGGAGATCAAGGACATCTCCGGTTACACCCACGGCATCGGCTGGTGCGCTCCCCAGCAGGGCGCGTGCAAACTGAGCCTGAACGTGAAGAACGGCGTCATCGAGGAAGCCCTGGTGGAAACCATCGGCTGCTCCGGCATGACCCACTCCGCCGCCATGGCCAGCGAGATCCTGCCCGGCAAGACCATCCTGGAAGCCCTGAACACTGACCTGGTGTGCGACGCCATCAACACCGCCATGCGCGAGCTGTTCCTGCAGATCGTGTACGGCCGCACCCAGTCCGCCTTCTCTGACGACGGCCTGCGCATCGGCGCCGGTCTGGAAGACCTGGGCAAGGGCCTGCGCTCCATGGTGGGCACCATGTACGGCACCCGCGCGAAGGGCACCCGTTACCTGGAAATGACCGAAGGCTACGTGGTCAAGATCGCCCTGGACAAGGACGACCAGGTGTGCGGCTACCAGTTCCTGAGCCTGGGCAAGATGATGGACGCCATCAAGAAGGGCATGAGCCCCAACGAAGCGTACGAAAAGAACCTGGGCACCTACGGCCGGTTCAAGGCGGAAGACGGCGCGGTCAAGTGGATCGACCCGCGCAAAGAATAAGAGGAGGCGCAGCAAATGGCTTTGTTTGAAAACTATGAAGGACGTATGCCGCAGCTGCAGCCCGTCCTGGACAAGTACGGATTCAAGAACTTTGACGAAGTCAAGGCTTTCACCAACAGCAAGGGCGTGGACGCTTATTCCATCGTGGAAAGCACCCAGCCCATCTGCTTCGAGAACGTGAAGTGGGCCTATGAACTGGGCGCGGCCATCGCCATGAAGGAAGGCGCGAAGAACGCCGCCGAGGCCGCCAAGTGGATCGGCACCGCGCTGCAGGCCTTCTGCATCCCCGGCTCCGTCGCCGACCAGCGCCAGGTGGGCATCGGCCACGGCAACCTGGGCGCCATGCTGCTGGACGAGGAAACCGAATGCTTCGCTTTCCTGGCTGGCCATGAATCCTTCGCCGCCGCCGAGGGCGCTATCAAGATCGCCCTGAACGCCAACAAAGTGCGCACCAAGCCCCTGCGCGTCATCCTGAACGGCCTGGGCAAGGACGCCGCCATGATCATCAGCCGCATCAACGGCTTCACCTATGTGCAGACCAAGTATGACTACCTGTCCGCCGATGTGAAGGAAGACCACGCCCTCACCGTCGTCAGCAAGACCGCTTACTCCGACGGCCCCCGGGCGAAGGTGAACTGCTACGGCGCGGACGATGTGCGCGAAGGCGTGGCCATCATGTGGCACGAGGGCGCGGACATCTCCATCACCGGCAACTCCACCAACCCCACCCGCTTCCAGCATCCCGTGGCCGGCACCTATAAGAAGGAACGCTGGGAAGCCGGCAAGAAGTACTTCTCCGTGGCTTCCGGCGGCGGCACCGGCCGCACCCTGCATCCCGACAACATGGCC
>CADBCX010000363.1 GCA_902793245.1 uncultured Eubacteriales bacterium
TAGCCCATGTTGACCACGATCACGCCCTGCCGCGCCAGGCCTTCGCCGCTGTAATCCTCATACCAGGGCTGGCCCGATTGCAGCGAGCCGCCATGCACATACACCAGCACGGGCAGGTTTTCCCGCTGCCCGGCGGGCTTCCAGATGTTCAGGTACAGGGAATCCTCGCTGGCGGGCGTCCGGCAATTGTCGTACAGGGATACGCTGAATTCGTGGTAGCCGAAAAGCCGCTTCAGGGCATCCACAATCGGCAGGCTCTGGGTCTGCATGGACATAGGCGCAAAGTGGTCGGCTTTCAGCACGCCGTCCCACTTTTCCAGGGGCTGGGGCTCCCGCCAGCGCAAATCGCCCGTCGGCGGCTGGGCGTAGGGTACCCCGGCGTATACTTCCACCGCTTCGTCCAAAGTATACACGCCGGTCAGGTCGCCCGCGGCGGTGTGAACGATCTGGGTTTCTTTCGGATGGCTTGCGGCCACGGCGGGCACCGCTTTCACCGGCGGCCAGGACAGCCACGCGATTCCCACCGCGCTGACCGCCAGCAAAGCCCACGCCACCAGGCCAAAGGCCGCCAGCAGCAGCGCTGCCAGAATCCAGCCCAGGAGGGTGTGCTTATTCAATTCCAGAAAAACCGCGAACAGCACGGCAAACATCCCCAGGATAATCTTCCAGAGGATGCGGCCTGCCTGTTTTTTATTTTCCATATTTCTGATTACTCCTTGGCCCCGGGTCGAGCCGGGGTTACTGGGCCTGCTTTTCGGCGATCAGCTTTTTGGCGCTGGACATGCGCACGCAGAGGGTGAACAGCTCCATGGCGGTGGTCAGGTCGGTCAGGGAGGGATAGGTAGGCGCGATGCGGATGTTGGAGTCGTTGGGGTCCTTGCCATAGGGCCAGGTAGCGCCCGCGGGCGTCATGGTGACGCCGGCCTTCTTGGCGCGGGCCACGATATCCTTGGCGCAGCCGGGCAGGGAATCAAACATAATGAAGTAGCCGCCCAGGGGCTTCGTCCATTCGCCGATGCCCAGGCCGCCCAGGTTGCGCTCGAAGATTTCCTCCACCGCCTCGAACTTGGGCCGGATGATGGCGGCGTGCTTGCGCATGTGCTCCACCATGCCGTGGATGTCCCCGAAGAAGCGCACGTGGCGCAGCTGGTTCACCTTGTCGTGGCCCAGGGTCTGGCGCTTCAGGTCTTCAATAAAGTCTACCATATTATTGGGGCTGGTGGCCAGGGCCGCGATGCCGCTGCCGGGGAAGGTGATTTTCGACGTGGACGCGAATTTATACACCAGGTCGGGGTTGCCCGCCCGCTTGCACTCGGCCAGAATCTCGATCAGGTAGTCCTGCTTGTGGTCGTAGAGATGGTGCATGCCGTAGGCGTTGTCCCAGAAGATGCGGAAGTCCGGGGCGGCGGGCTCCAGCCGGGCGAAGCGGCGCACGGTCTCGTCGTCGTAGGAAATGCCCTGGGGGTTGGAATACTTGGGCACGCACCAGATGCCCTTGATGGTGTCGTCCTCCCGCACCAGGCGTTCCACCATGTCCATATCCGGGCCGGTGGGCGTCATGGGCACGGGGATCATCTGGATGCCGAAGTATTCCGTGATAGCGAAGTGCCGGTCATAGCCCGGCACCGGGCACAGGAACTTGACCACATCCTGGCGGCACCAGGGGGTGTTGCCCATGATGCCGTGGGTCCAAGCCCGGCTGATGGTGTCGAACATTACGTTCAGGGAGGAGTTGCCGTAGATGATAATGTCCTTGGGGTTGTTTTCCATCATGTCGCCCAGCAGCTCCCGGGCTTCCAGGATGCCGGTCAGCTGGCCGTAGGTGCGGCAGTCGGTGCCGTCATCGCAGGTCAGGTCGGAATAGGAGTCCAGCACATCCATCATTTCCATGGATAAGTCCAGCTGCTCCTGGCAGGGGATGCCCCGGCTCATGTTCAGGCTCATGCCCAGGGCCTGGATTTTTTTATATTGAACTTTCAATTGGTTATATTCGGCGGTCAGCTCCTCCACCGTCATTTCCGCGTAGGGCTTCATGGTGTCATCCCTCTTTCCCGAAGATCAACATCTTCCTTTTTAATTGCATGCTATGTGTCGCTTTCCCCCGCCGTTCCCGTTTCAGCTTTGCCCGCCGGGCGGAAAAACACGTACATTATATCATTCAACCCCTGCCCGCGCAAGGAGAAGCAAACAATTTTCATTAAAAATCCCGGTCTTTCCGCTGTATTTTTTCTTTTTTGT
>CADBCX010000364.1:0-1610 GCA_902793245.1 uncultured Eubacteriales bacterium
TCATCCTGCCGCCCGACGCGAAGCGGGTACTGCCCTTTGCGGACATTGTGCGCCTGATTACCCTGGCCCCGGAAATGACGGGCGGGTACGACTGTATCCGCCAGCTGAAGCAGCAATCGGAAATCGCCATTTCGATGGGCCACAGCAGCGCGACCTTTGACCAGGCGATGACCGGCGTTGGTCTGGGCGTTACCCGGGTGACCCATCTGTTCAACGCCATGACCCCGCTGCATCACCGCGACCCCGGCGTGGTTGGCGCGGCGCTGAACAGCAGCGTATATACCGAGCTGATTGCCGATACCTTCCACGTGAACAAAGGCATTTATCCCATGCTGGCAAAGGCCAAGGGGGATAAGCTGGTGCTCATCACCGACGCGCTGCGTTCCGCCGGAATGCCGGACGGGGAATATGAAAACGGCGGACAAACCTTCGTGCTCAAAGGCATCGAATGCCGCCTGAAGGACGGCACCATCGCCGGCAGTGTGCTGCGCATGAATCAAGCCGTGCGCAACTTCCGGGACTTTGGCGGCGTCACCATGGCCCAGGCCGTCCGCGCCGCGTCGCTCGCCCCGGCCGAGTCCATCGGCATCGCCGACGAAAAAGGCTCTCTCACCCCCGGCAAGGACGCCGATATCGTCCTGCTGGGCGACAGCTGCCGGGTGCTGAAAACCATCGTGCGCGGCGTATGCAAGTATTCAATGTAAGCAATTCTTAAACAATATTTTCAAGGGCATGATCAAAATGGAGAAAAAAGCGGACATGGGCCTGACGGTTCAGGAAATGATGGAGTACCAGCTGCGCCTGCAGGAAAAGTACGCCGGCGTTTGGGAGGGGGACAATCCCGCTACCGCCAAGCATCACCTGCTGTACGCCGTCGAGGAGATCGGCGAGGTATCCGCCATCCTCAAAAAGCGCGGGGCCCTGGAAGTGACCCGCGACGCCGCGCTTCGGGCCCACCTGTGCGAGGAAATGGCGGATGTGTTCATGTATTTGAACGACGTGCTGCTGTGCTGCGGGGTGACAGCGGAGGAGTTTGCTTCCGCTTACCATGAAAAGATGGAACGCAACCTGCAGCGGGATTTTCCGAAAGAAAACCAGGCTTATTTAAAATCTGAAGGAAACTGACTTGCGACGCGCGGTCTGCGGAAATCACGGGCACGGTGGAAACGACCGTGCCCGTGAACGTTCTCCTGCCCGCTGGAATTGCAATTCATCCTTCAGAAAATGGCTGTTAAGCATTTAGAAAATGGGCAGCAGGATTCATTGATTGGAGGAAAGCGGTATGCGTGAAATCCCCGTATCACAAATCACGGAAAAAGTGAAGGCGCTTTTTTTGACCGCGGCGTATCACATCGGCCCGGACGTGGAAGCGGCGGTGAAGGGCGCCGCTGAAACAGAGCCTTCACCCATTGGGAAGTCGGTGCTGTGCCAGCTGTGCGAAAATTACCAGATCGCAAGGGACGAGCAGGTGGCCATCTGTCAGGATACCGGCATGGCGGTGCTGTTCATCGACGTGGGCCAGGACGTGCACTTCGTGGGCGGGGACTTTGAGCAGGCCGTTCAGGAGGGCGTACGCCAGGCCTATGCCGAAGGATACCTGCGCAAGTCCA
>CADBCX010000364.1:1664-2112 GCA_902793245.1 uncultured Eubacteriales bacterium
GGAAGAAGGCGTACGGAACTTCATCATCGACACCGCCCGAAAAGCCGGGCCCAACCCCTGTCCGCCCATGATCATCGGCGTCGGTATTGGCGGCACCTTTGAGCAGGCAGCGCTCATCGCCAAGCGCATGACCGCCCGGCCCGTCGGCAGTCACAACCCCGACCCGCGCTATGCCAAGCTGGAAGCCGACGCCCTTGCCGCCATCTACCGCCTGGGCATCGGCCCCGCCGGCGTCGGCGGCAGGACCACCTGCCTGGCCGTGAACATTGATTATTTCCCCACCCACATCGCGGGCATGCCCGTGGCCGTCAACCTCTGCTGCCACGCCGCTCGCCACGCGGAGGGGGAGGTGTAAGTTGTTTTGCAGGGGGAAGGGAACTTTTCTGGAGAAAAGCTTCCCTTCCCCCTGCACCCCCATCCTTCAAAAGACTTTTTATAAAGGGGAGTA
>CADBCX010000365.1 GCA_902793245.1 uncultured Eubacteriales bacterium
TCCGTTTCACCGGCAGCCATCAGATTGTCGGCCAGCAGCGTGCTGCCTTCATAGCGAATGTCCTGATCGTTGTACAACCCGAAAAGGAAGTGTGCGCCGGGCGTCACGGTCAGTACCTGCCGAACGCTGTCTCCCTCTGTAATCACCTGTACATCCTCTTTTTCTTTCGTCAGACTGATTTCGGCGGGGAGATAATCATTCTTCGCCTGCACCGTGATTTCCACCAGGGCGGTGTGATCGTCGGCATATTCCAGGCTGGCTTCGTATCTTTCGCCGGAGAAGATATATCCTTCGGGTGCCTGAGTTTCGATCAGGTAATACCTGCCCAGGGGCAGCACCTTGGAGGCGTCTTTTCCTGCGGCGGTGGTGGTGATGGTGTCCACCAGTTCATCAGTGTGATACCAGAGGGTACCATCCTTGCCGATCATGTCCTCGGCAGCATGAACCTCGAACACAGCGCCCGCCAGGTATCTTTCTTCAAAGATGGGTTGGTGAATCGTATTGCCGTGACCGTCCTGCTTTTCCTCAAAACCAGTCAGCTGCAGGCCCTTCTTTTCCAGCAGGATACGGCCCTTCACCGGCTCGTTTTCGATCCTGAACTCCAATAGGTACGCTTCACCGGGCTTGTCCATGCTGTCGTCACCGACAAATACCGCCTGCTCCTTTGTCTGAATCAGGTATCCTTCGGGAGCCTTGAACTCCTCCGCGAAGTACAACCCGTAATTAACGGTTTCGGGCAGCGTCACCGCGCCGGTTTCGTGGGGGTAGAAAACCGTCTGCTTCACATAGTTTCCTTCTGCGTCTTTCAGCTTCAAGGAGGTATGCGCCGCCGTGATGGTATTCCCGGTTTCGGCATCTACCTTGATAAATTTCAGCCGGTAGCGGATGGCCTCGTTGTTGAGGATCATGCTGGGCGGGTTCTGCGCGTCCTCGGTGCCGCGAATGAAAATATCGAAGGGCGCTTTGATGGCAAAGCCTTTCTTGGCCTTGGTCTGCTGCACAGTATAGATACCGTAAGGCAGCAGCTTGGTTTTCGCCTTGCCGTATTCATCCGTGGTGATCTTGTCCCGCTCAAACGCACGGGCCGCGTCATAGCTGCCAGCGGTTTTCAGATAAATCTGGAACACCGCGCCAGGTTCGGGTGTTTCCACCAGGCCCGCGTCATCATGGATTTCGTTGTCTCCGGCAAATTTCACGAAAGCGTAGCATCCGTAGAGGATTTCGTTGCAGACAACGCCCTCATAGGTGATGACGGCTTCCGCAGACTGCCGGGCCGCGCCGGTAGCGTCCACGATGGTGTGTTTGTCGGTGGACTGGTAGCCGTTGGGCGGTGTCAGCTCCACGATCTCATACACGCCGGGCCAGAGTTCTTCTGTGGTCACGGAAGCATCCTCGCCAGCCGTTTTCAGGCTCTCCACCACCACAGCGCCTTTTTCAAACAGGATATTGCCCTGCCGGTCCGTGATGTTTTCGCCCGCCAGCACCTGGAACACAGCGCCGGTCAGGATGCCGTCGCCACGGGTGCCGGGAAGGTCTGCTGTCCTGCCGGTGTATTCGTCCTGGTCCCGCTTGAACAGTTTCAGCTTCACGCCCACGGGACGGTTGGTGGCGGCCAGGTCGGTGATTTCATCGGATTTCACGGTACATTCCAGAGTGACTTCCTCGAAAAGATAGCCCGCTGTCGCGCCGTGTTCCTTCACGATATACCGGCCTTTGCGGATGGGTTCGGACATTGCCACCCCATCAGTGCCGGTGGTCATGGTCGTTGCCATTCCCTCGTCGTACTGATCGTTATAGTAAATATCGAACTGTACGCCGGAAATAGGATTGCCATTGAGCCGATCCGTCTTTTTCAGTCTGATCCATCCCTTTGTTGGTTCATTCTCGCAGGGCACGTCGTAGGTCAGCAGATCTTCCGTGTCGATGGTCATTTCTGTGCTAAAATGATTGTCCACATAATGCACAGGGACGCCCGTTTCTTCCACCTTGTATGTTCCCCAGGTCAGCAGCGGCGTGACCGCAATGCCGTCCGCCTCCGTGGTAATCACAGCCGCCACTTCGCCGTCATTGCTGCCTTTATGAGAGGGCAAGCCGGAAACGCGGGTCACAGTGAACTCCGCGCCAGCCAGCGCTTCCTTGGTCAATTCATCCCGTTTGATGATCTTGATGCGGCCCTGAATCGGCTGGTTTGTCGCGCTGATATGGGTG
>CADBCX010000366.1:0-934 GCA_902793245.1 uncultured Eubacteriales bacterium
GGATCTGAGCGGCAAAAGCACCCACCGCACCGTGGATCAGGCGCTGTCCATCGTGGAGCGCCTGGCCCATCGGGCGGGCAGCGACGCCCTGGGCACCACCGGCGACGGCGTGGGCATCATGACCAATCTGCCTCATGATCTTTTTTCCGCCTGGGCCCAGGAGGAGGGAATCGCTTTAGGCCAGCCCGGAGAATACGGCGTAGGGATGTTTTTCCTGCCGGAGGATGAGGTGGGCACGGAAAACATCCGCCGCATTTTTGAGCAGCTTGCTTCATCCGAAGGGCTGACGGTTCTTGGCTGGCGGAACGTGCCCTGCCATCCGGCTCAATTGGGCGCAGGAGCCCGCCGCACCATGCCCCGAATCCGGCAATGCTTTTTGAGTCGCCCTGTTTCCATCGCCGCCGGCGCGGATTTTGACCAGCGGCTTTATGTATTGCGCCGGGTATTTGAAAAGCAGGATACGGATACCTACATCTGCTCCTTGTCCAGCAAAACCATCGTGTACAAGGGCATGATGCTGGTCAGCCAATTGCGCTCCTTTTACGACGATCTCCAGGACGTGCGGTATACCTCTCAAATGGCCCTGGTACATTCCCGTTTTTCCACCAACACCTTCCCTTCCTGGAGCAAAGCCCATCCTCAGAGGATGCTGCTGCACAATGGGGAGATCAACACCATCCGGGGCAATCATGACCGGATGAAGGCCAGGGAAGAAACCATGCGTTCTCCTGTCCTGGGTGATGAAATGCGCCGGGTGCTGCCGGTTGTCATGGACGGTGGCAGCGACAGCCAGATGCTGGACAATACCCTGGAATTCCTTCGCATGAACGGCTTCCCGCTGTCTTTGGCGGGGATGATCCTGCTGCCGGAGCCCTGGCAGGGGCTTAAGCACTTTTCTCCCTGGCGGGATCTGTACCGCTATTACGCCACCATG
>CADBCX010000366.1:957-2036 GCA_902793245.1 uncultured Eubacteriales bacterium
CCGCTGTCTTTGGCGGGGATGATCCTGCTGCCGGAGCCCTGGCAGGGGCTTAAGCACTTTTCTCCCTGGCGGGATCTGTACCGCTATTACGCCACCATGATGGAGCCCTGGGACGGCCCGGCGGCCATCCTCTATTCCGATGGGGACACGATGTGCGCTTCTTTGGATCGGAACGGTCTGCGCCCCCTGCGCTGCGCCCTGACCGACGATAAGCGGCTGATCATCTCCTCCGAGGCGGGGGTGCTGTTTGAAGAAAACGCTCATATTCTGCGCCGCTGGAAATTGAAATCAGGCGACGTGCTGGAAGCAAACTTATGCACAGGGGAGCTGCTGGAAAGCGAAGCATTGAAAACCCGATATGCCCAGGCCCAGCCCTATGCCGATTGGATGCGGCATTTGATCACGCTTGACGATCTTCCCGAAACGAAAAGCGGAAAAGACGATACGGATGAAGCCCGGCGGGTCAAACTGTGCAAGGCTTTCCACTACACTCAGGAGGATATGCAAAGCATCCTCCTGCCCATGGCGAAGAACGCTGCGGAGCCCATTGTGTCCATGGGGGCAGACGAGCCCATGGCCGCGCTGAGCAAAACCCATCCTTCCTTATTCGATTATTTCAAGCAGCGCTTCGCCCAGGTGACCAACCCGCCCATCGACGCCCTGCGGGAGGAAATCAAAACAGACTGTTCCATCTACATCGGGGACGACGGCAATTTGCTGTCGGACGGCCCGGACAACTGCACCGTGCTGGAATTGCCCTCGCCAGTGCTGACCGAGGAGGAATTGATCCGCATCCGGGGCTTGAATCATCCTGCTTTTTCAGTGCGCACGATTTCCCTTTTATATGCCAAAGAGACGAGCCTGCGGGCCGCCTTGGACGTTTTCTTTGCCGCTTGTGATCAGGCATGCGGGGACGGCGTCAATATCCTGATCTTATCCGATAAAGGTGTGGACGAAAACCACCTTGCCATTCCCTCCCTGCTGGCGGTGTCCGCCCTGGAGCAGCACCTGATCCACATCAAAAAGCGCACGGCGGTTTCCGTGATCCTGGAGAGCGGCGAGCCCCGGGACGTGCACCA